>NZ_JBGJZO010000012.1:0-141121 GCF_042610485.1 Paenibacillus oryziterrae
AACTTCTTTTGTTCCATAAAAATGCTCCCCATACAGTAACAGGCTTTTATTATTTCACCTGTCTACTATATGGGGAGCATATCACCATCAGAAAATGGCTGAGAGACACCCTTTTACTTGAAGATGGGTGAAATCTTGCTGGACAGGGCCGACACACGGAGTGAACAGGCCGCAGTTTGACTACCGGATCGGTACAGCAAAAATAATATAGAGCTGCTCGTTGACCCGCTGATGCTGCGTAAGATAGCCCATCTCCTCAAACAAAGCCAGCAGTTTTGATAGTGGGGCATATGGGGTATCTGGGCCAATATTGCTTTCAGCTTCATCTGTGACCATTAAGTCAGTGATGCAGATCCTGCCGTGCGGCTTCAGGACCCGGCGTATCTCACCGAGAGCGAGTGCCTGCTGGTTCTCGGATAGATGGCGGAAGGCAAAGCTGGATACGGCAAAATCAAACCGGCCATCAAGGTAGGGGAGCGCCAGAAAATTGCCCAGCTTAGTCTCCATTGTTGGGAACTTGCGGCGGCATTCCTTCAGCATTTCCTTGGACTGGTCAACTCCGGCCATATCCGCACCCAGAGCCATCAGCCGTCCGGCTAAATTGCCGGTTCCCGTGCCAATATCGAGGCCTTTTTCCCCGGCAACCGGGTCTACCCGCCCCGCCGTGAGGGCCAGGGCAGTCTCATAATCCTTGTATTCCTCTCTTTCGTTCAATACCTCTTCGTCATGCATCCCCGCACGTCTATCATAGTTCCATTTATCTTGCCAATTGCCCAGATGCTCACGGAGTCTGCGAGAGCCTTCGGCTAGTGAATAGAAATCATCTAAAGGTAGATTCTGCCGCTCTTTGACCATATCAATCATGTAATCTGTGGTATCGATAATATGCTTGATTTCCACCCATTTGGCGAACAGGACAGACCGCTGCAGCTCCAGATAATATTGAAGTTCTTCATGATCTTGCCCTTCAATCTGCTCCAGTGCCTTACGGATATCTTCAACCGGCATGCCCGATTCGCGCAAGGAGATGATTGTCTGCAATCGCCAAATTTCTTGTTCACTGAACTCGCGATAGGCATTGTCTCCCTTCGTGGGAGAAATCAGACCTTTTTCTTCATAAAAACGGATCGCTCTCGCTGAAATCCGGAGCTTGTCCGCAACCTCTTTAATCTTCATAGGATCACCTTTCAAGGACACTATTGACCTTCTCCCAACGTGAAGGTTTACGCTGGTGCTGCTAAACACCACATGAACCTGGAGGGTCTAATTATGAAAATACTAATTAAGCAAGCTCTCATTCTAACCATGAAGGAAGGAGAGGAGCAGCCGTTCACGGGAGATATATTAATCGATGGGGATATCATCGCGGAAATCGGACAGGAAATCAATACTCCCGCAGATGAGATTATAGAGGGCGGGGGAATGGCCGCTATGCCGGGCTTGATCAATGCCCACCAGCATACGCCGATGAGCCTGCTGCGCGGTTTCTGCGATGACCTGAAGCTGATGGATTGGCTGGAGAAGAAGATGCTTCCGGCAGAGGACCGGATGACTCCTGAAGATATTTATTGGGGGGCCAAGCTGTCCATGGCCGAGATGATCCGTACGGGGACAACGGCTTTTGCCGATATGTATATTCATATGAATGAAATCGCAGCAGCGGTGCAGGAGACGGGAGTGAGAGCTTCACTGACCAGAGGACTGGTCTTCATGGAGGATGACGGGGGGCGGAGGCTGAATGAAGCGCTAGATCTGATTGATCGCTGGAGCGGCGGCGCAGACGGGCGGATTACCACGATGTTCGGGCCGCATTCGCCTTACCTCTGCCCACCGGAGCCACTGCGAGAGCTTATTACCCTTGCGGAACAACGGGATATTCCTGTTCATATCCATCTGGCGGAGACTAAAGAGGAGGCAGTTCAGATCCGTGAGCGATATAAGCTGACACCAACGGAATATTTGTACCACTATGGCATGTTCGAAAGAAATCATGTCCTGCTCGCCCATGCAGTGCATCTGAACCGCAAGGATATAGGTCTGTTAAAAGGAATGAGGGGTGGTGTGTCCCATAATCCGGTCAGCAATCTGAAGCTCGGCTGCGGCATAACGCCGGTTATGGAGCTGCTGGAGCAGGGGATCACTGTCGGCCTTGGCACGGATGGGGCCGGCAGTGCTGCTACCGTTGATATGTTCGAAGGGATTAAAGCGGCTACCTGGCTGCAAAAGGTGGATCATGGCGATCCAACCCGACTGCCGGCCCAGCATGCCCTGCGGATGGCAACAGCGGAAAGTGCACGGCTGCTGAATATCGCGGACGAAACCGGGACGCTGGAGACCGGGAAGAAAGCCGACTTAATCCTGATTGATATGAATAAGCCCCATCTGCAGCCGGTGCACCATGTTGCTTCTCTGCTTGCCTACAGCGCGAACGGTGGCGATGTGGACACAACCATTGTTAATGGGCAGATCCTGATGAGGAACCGCCGTCTCCTGACGATTGATGAGGAGGAGTTGTTCCGGGAAGTTAGCGTCCGCGCGAAGCGGATTGTAGAGGGAATCTAATTCCCTGCTGACAGCTCGTCCAGTGACATCTCAAATCCCGGTGCCATATGAGTTAGAAAATATTCAACTTCAGGCAGCGCCAGTCCACGTAGCTTAGCCAAGGTCTGCGCTTTGGCTGCGGCGAATTCACGGTTGCCGGCAGCAACCTCCCAGACGCATTTCAAGTAGGCGTCCAGATTGTCCGCCGCTTTGACATAAGTGTGCAGCAGTTTGTCTTCCGCATTCACCGGATGGCTTCCCGCGCCCAGCAGCGGGGCATATACAGGCTGTAGCTCTGACGGGATCATGGAGGCCAGACGTTCTGTGGCAATAGACTCCATCTCGCGGAAGCTCGCCAGCAGCCGCTCGTTGTTATGCTTGACCGGAGTGGCGATATCGCCGGTAAAGACCTCGGCGGCATCATGGAACAGGGACATCGCAGCCGCGCGGTCTGCATTCAGGCTGCGGCCGAAATGGGCATTGCCGATGCTGCAGAGCATGTGCGCCAGCAGCCCTACGTGAAAGGAATGCTCGGCGACATTCTCCTGGGCGGTGCTGCGCATGAGGCTCCAGCGCTGGATATTTTGCAGACGGTAGAGATATGCGGAAAAGTGGTAATTCATTTTTGAAGTAACCCCTTTCAGGACTGGCTCAGTATGATATTATAATAACTAAATGGTGATTAGGGAGACAACCTGGACAGAAGAGGAGCTGAAATAATAATGCAGCATTTTGAAGACAGCATTTATGATCTAATCGTTGAAACCTCTACCAATTTGCCGGGAGACGTACGCCGTGCGGTAGCCAAGGGCCGTGCTCTGGAAGACACCGCTACCCGTTCGGGCCTCGCGCTGACGACTATAGCCCAGAATATCGGAATGGCGGAGCTTCAGGTGTCACCGATCTGCCAGGATACCGGGATGCTGACGTTTATTATCCATACACCTGTCGGTGTGAATCAGATTGAAATGAAAAAAGATATATACAGCGCCATCATCCGGGCCACCAAAAACGGTAAGTTGCGCCCCAACTCCGTCGATTCGCTGACCGGGGAGAATAGCGGCAATAATCTGGGTGAAGGAACACCGGTGATTCATTTTGAACAATGGGAAGAAGACGGCATCGATGTGCGGCTTATTCTTAAAGGCGGCGGCTGTGAAAATAAAAATATCCAGTACAGTCTTCCGGCAGAGCTGGAGGGACTCGGCAAGGCAGGGCGCGATCTCGATGGCATCCGCAAATGCATCCTGCACTCGGTGTATCAGGCCCAGGGGCAAGGCTGCAGCGCTGGATTTATCGGTGTAGGTATTGGCGGTGACCGCACCACAGGTTATGAGCTTGCGAAGAAGCAGCTCTTCCGGAATGTCGAGGACGTGAATCCGAAGGATGAACTGCGGCAGTTGGAAGACTATGTGATGGAGAATGCCAACAAATTAGGCATCGGCACGATGGGTTTCGGCGGTGAGGTAACGTTGCTAGGATGCAAAGTAGGTGTGATGAACCGGCTTCCGGCCAGCTTTTTCGTCTCGGTTGCCTATAATTGCTGGGCTTTCCGCCGTCAGGGTGTCCTGATTGATCCTTCCACCGGTACTATTCAAAATTGGCTGTATGAAAGCGGCACAGGGGTTTCCGTTGAAGGTGGTAATAAACCGACTGACACTGCTGAAGTTGAAGCTGCTGCCAGCGGTTCACGTGAGGTTAGGCTCACAGCACCAATAAGTGAGGAGGATATCCGCAGTCTTTGCGTTGGCGATGTGGTTATCCTCTCCGGTGAGATGCATACAGGGCGCGATGCGCTGCATAAATACCTGATGGATCATGACGCTCCGGTTGACCTGAACGGTGCAGTCATCTATCACTGCGGTCCGGTGATGCTCAAAGACGAAGAGGGCTGGCATGTGAAAGCAGCAGGTCCGACAACGAGCATCCGGGAGGAGCCTTATCAGGGCGATATTCTGAAGAAGTTTGGCATCCGCGCTGTTATCGGCAAAGGCGGCATGGGACCGAAGACGTTGAAGGCGCTGCAGGAGCATGGTGGTGTGTACCTCAATGCCATCGGCGGCGCAGCACAGTATTACGCGGAATGCATCAAGAAGGTGAACGGGGTGGACTTCATGGAATTCGGTATCCCCGAGGCCATGTGGCATCTTCAGGTCGACGGATTTGCTGCGATCGTAACCATGGACGCACACGGGAACAGCCTACACGCCGATGTGGAAAAAGATTCAGTTGCCAAGCTCGCGTTGTTCCGTGAACCGGTGTTCAAATAATTCGATATGGGCTATCCCATCAGCAGATGCTTCTGCTATGGGATAGTTTTTTTTGAGTGTAGCTATTAGAAATTCCACCTTCCCGGAACCTTTAGCACCGCTTTTTCGTCGATATGGTAAGGAGGTTGGATTTGAATGAGAATATTGATTATCTTAATGGTGATTTTGTCATTTACGGGTTGCTCGAAGACTGACAGTTCACCTTCATCCGAAGATTTTGACCTGAACGGGTATGTGATTGATCTGAAATCAAACGCTTTACTAATCGTATGGGATGTAGCCGAAGAGGAATTGGACAATAAGACGGCAGGGCAGATTCTTGAGAATGTTCACCCGAATGCAGCATGGTTTACGTACAAGGGGGCAGAGAACAAGGGCATAAAGGTTGGTGACAAAGTGTTAATTAAGACAACAGGTACTTTACAAGAATCCTACCCTGCCCAAGGAGTAGCTGTAAAAGTGGTGTTGGATCACTAGATGGGTCTAGCTACGATAGTACTGCACAAGCTTTAGTGTTGTTGGAGTGTGATTTTCCGAGAAAGCAGCGGAGAGGACGGACTGATTGCGGAAAAGCGGGCTGGTCGCTTGAAAGCTTTCCTCGGAAGCATCATCAACTTGTCTGGAGAAATATTGCGCTAAAGGTGATTATAGAAAATAGTACTTGGTAGGAGTAACGAAAGGGGATTTTTGGAACTGTAGGAGCGTCAGCGTCCGCCCGAAAGCTTTCCGGAGGAAAGCTCGCTTCGGAAGCATATGCTGTCTCCGGATTTCAACCGCGAACAGCGGTTTTAATCAAGAAATCTGGAGACAACAGTGGCCGGAAGTCCAAACATTCACTGTAGTTACGGGTATTACCGGGTATGAATTATTACGGACTGGAATTTTCCCGCCTTAAGCGTTAGGATTATTTCAAGTAAGTATGAATGATGATAACAGGAAAAGGCAGGAGCCCAGATGAGACCGTTTCGCGTTAGACTGACGTTGATTGTAATGATCCTGATCGGGATTTCCATGATCGGAGCCGGCTTCACGATGGCTCATTTGTTCAAGGACTCGCATATCTCTGCGCTGGAAGAGAACATGTCCCGGGAAATAAAAGTGCTTGAGGGGACGTTTCAGTTCCAGGATATGAATACTTCAAATGCCTATGTGTATTATACGGAGCAGGCGCAAAAAATATCTAAGCTGACCAATTCCCGGGTAACCTTCATTGCGAAGGACGGCCGGGTTGTGGGAGATTCCGAGAAGGATCCGCTGCTGATGGATAATCATGCGAACCGTGCCGAGGAGATTAGTGCAGCGAAGCTTGGGACAGGCCATGCGATCCGCTATAGCAAGACGCTGGATAGAGAAATGTTGTATGTGGCTGGTGCAGTAACTTCGGAGCAAGGGTTTGACGGCTATATCCGTCTTTCTATGGGAATTGATGCTGTGGATAAAGGAATTAACCGGGCATGGCTGATCATGGCGGGAGGGCTTGTGCTGTTATTTATCGCAGCCGCCTTGGTGAGCTATAAGGTTGCCTCCAGCATGACATCTCCGCTGGAGCAGATTACCCGGGTGGCGCGCCGGATTACGGACCTCGATTATGATGCCCGGGTGAATATGAAGCGCAAGGATGAAATCGGTCAACTGGCAACAGCGATTAATGCGATGGCGGACAGTCTGCAGATGCAGCTCAAGACGATTCGAGATAACGAGGATCTGCTGCAAAGTGTTCTGGACAATATGACCGGGGGGATTCTAATGGTCAATGCAGAAGGAGAGATTGCTCTATTAAACCGGGCAGCTGAGAAGATGCTGGATGTCATGAATAAGGATATGGCTGGAAGCCCCTATCGTGAATTGAAACGTCATTATGAGCTTACACGACTTGTGGAGGAAGGATTATCCCTTAAAGAGCCCATCCATGAAGAACGGACGATCTACAATCCGGGAGAGCGGATCCTGCGATTGGACGGTGTACCGATGATCCAGGATAGTTCCTACCGGGGGATGCTGTTTCTTCTTCAGGAGGTTACGGAGATCCGGCGTCTTGAGAGAATGCGCAGCGAGTTTGTAGCCAATGTTTCGCACGAATTGAAGACGCCGGTAGCTGCGGTTAAAGGCTTTGCCGAGACGCTTCTCGGCGGTGGGGTCACGGACGAGAAGACGGCGCGCTCTTTTTTACAGATTATTTATGATGAAAATGAACGTCTGAACCGTCTGATCGGGGATATTCTAGAGCTGTCGAAGATTGAATCCAAGCGGGTACAGTTGGAGTGCTCGCCAGTGCATTTATCCTCATTCTTTGACTCCGTGATGGAGACCATGAGCAAGGTAGCCGAGCGCAAAAAGATCAGTCTAAGCGCGAAGGTGCCGGAGGAGCTGTTTATTGAGGGAGACGAGGACAAGCTGCGCCAGATCTTTATGAATCTCTTATCCAATGCCATTAACTATACGCATGACGGCGGAAGCGTGACGGTCACTGCGGTCAACAGAGTGAAGGAAGATGGAACAGAGAGCGTCATATTCACCGTAAGTGATACGGGAATGGGGATTCCCCGTAAGGATCTACCACGGATTTTCGAACGCTTCTACCGGGTAGATAAAGCCCGCTCCAGAAGCTCCGGCGGCACAGGACTTGGACTTTCAATCGTTAAGCACCTTGTGGAGCTGCACCGAGGTGTGATTTCAGTCGAAAGTGATCTGGGGATCGGAAGCTCTTTTATTCTGGAGCTGCCGCTGCTGCAGGAAGAAGATAAAGCCTAATTCCAGATGTTTGTGTTATATACTTTAAGAAAAACTTATCGTGTCTCATTTTTTTACACCGCGTTAACAATACGATGATATGATGGGCTTGTTGCAATAATAGAAATGTGGATTTTACACAATTCATAGGAAGACGGGGGAACTTATGGCACAACGATTGCTTGTCATTGAGGATGAACCGACTCTGGCCCGGCTGCTGTCCTACAATTTAACGCAGGAAGGCTACGAGGTCACTGTGGAAGATCACGGAACGGCAGGGTATGACCGGGCGGCCCGGGAACCTTTTGATCTTATCGTGCTGGATCTGATGCTTCCAGGAATGAACGGAATTGATATTCTGGATAAGCTTCGTGGACAAGGCAACCGTACACCGGTTATCGTGCTTACCGCTAAAAATGCGGAAGAGGATGTAGTCCGCGGGCTGAAATCTGGTGCAGATGACTATATTACCAAGCCCTTTGGTGTATCCGAGTTGCTGGCAAGGGTGAGTGCGGTACTGCGCCGTATTTCCGGATTGGCCGAGGAAGCGCCTGTAGAGCAGCCGGTAGCTTCATCCACCATTATTTTAGGGCAGCTTGAAATTTATCCTGAGCGTTATGAAGTTTCTCTGGGAGGACAGAGCATTAATCTGCGCCCGAAAGAGTTTGAAGTTCTGCTGTATCTGGCCCGTAAGCCGGGAGTCGTGCTAACCCGTGATGATCTCATGAATGCGGTTTGGGGCTTCGATTATATCGGTGGGCAAAGGACGGTCGACGTCCATGTAAGTTCGCTCCGCAAGAAGCTTGAGCTGGATCCTGAATCCGTACATATCGACTCTATTCGGGGTGTCGGATACAAGCTGGTTGTGAATAAGAAAAGAGCTCCAGTCGTATAATGGGACTGGAGCTTTTTGTGATTTTACAATGCGTTAACAATTCTCGCCAACTCTATTTACACTAAAGACTTATTATTAGTTCGAAGATGCTGAGAAGGAGACGCACATATACATGAAATCCATCATTGATATAGAGAAACTTGATCTCTACTATGAATCCTTTCATGCGCTGAAGGGCGTGGATCTGCGGATTCCGGAAAAGGCGGTTACTGCTTTTATTGGGCCGTCCGGCTGCGGTAAATCCACACTGCTGCGCACATTAAACCGTATGAACGATATGATCCCGGGAACGCGGATCGAAGGCACAGTCAATATTGCCGGTAAAAATATTTACGGTGACGAAGTCGAAGTAGAAAGCCTTCGCAAACAAGTGGGTATGGTGTTCCAACAGCCCAACCCGTTTCCCAAATCAATCTATGATAATGTGGCCTACGGTCCGCGCCTGCACGGTGTCCGCTCCAAGAGTGAACTGGACGATCTGGTAGAGCAAAGCCTGCGCCAATCCGCTCTTTGGGAAGAAGTTAAGGATTTCCTGAAGAAGTCTGCCCTCAGCCTGTCCGGTGGTCAGCAGCAGCGTCTGTGTATTGCCAGAGCTTTGGCCGTGCAGCCGGATATCCTGCTCATGGATGAAGCCACGTCTGCGCTTGATCCGGTTTCTACCTTGAAGATTGAGGAACTTGTCCAGGAGCTGAGAGACAAATATACGATCGTTATGGTTACCCATAACATGCATCAGGCGGCTCGCGTGTCGGGACGGACTGTATTTTTCCTGAATGGTGTAATAGTGGAAGCGGCGGATACGGAGCAGTTATTCTCCAACCCCAAGGATTCCCGCACTGAGGATTATATATCGGGTCGTTTCGGATAACGCTAAGACCATATTCGTTGAGGAGGATCGCTCTATTTATGATTCGCAGAAAAGAATTCGACAAAGACCTTGAGGAGCTGCGCTCCCTGCTGCAGCAGATGGGTGAACATGTCACGGATGCCTTGGATGGCGCTGTGAAATCCCTGCAGAACCTGGATACCGAACGGGCCCAGGAAATTGTAAAAGCGGATCTCCGCTTGAATGCCATGGAAGAGAGAATCATGGATATCGGTTCCAAGCTGATTATCACCCAGCAGCCGGTAGCCAAGGATCTGCGCCGGATTATCGTTGCTTTCAAAATCTCCAGTGACCTGGAGCGTATGGGCGATCTCGCTTTGGATGTGGCAAAAGTAACGATGCGTATCCAGGGGCAGCAGTTAATCAAGCCTTTGGTCGATATTCCGCGAATGGCCGATATCGTGAAAGTCATGACCACCGAAGCGATTCAGTCCTATTTGGATGAGAATACGGATCTCGCGTACAAGATGGCTCAAGACGACGACCAAGTGGATCATTTATATAGTGAAATGATTAACGAGCTTTATTCCTATATGGTAGATAAGCCGGACGCAGTTTCTCAAGCGATGCTGCTGACATTGGTTGGACGTTATATTGAGCGCATTGCGGATCATGCAACGAATATTGGAGAAAGCGTTGTATACCTGGTGACAGGCAAGCGCCCGGATTTGAATCAGTAGAGCATGTTGTTTTGGATAGTGGAGTATATTATATAGAGAATTTGATGCGAACGCCGGCAGCCGCCGGCGTTTTTTGCGCTACCTTATGCCGGGCGGATTCCAAAAGCATGAGACGGGATGATATGGTAAGATATATGTAGAATGCATGAAAAGGCGAGGTGCTTACGTGGACAAGTTGATACTACTAGATGGCAACAATATTATTTACCGGGCATTCTATGCTATGCCTCCGCTCACCAACTCGGCAGGGCAACAGACTAACGCTGTATACGGATTTACGACTATGCTGCTGCGTTTGATCGAGGAGCATAAACCTACACATATGATCGTGGCTTTTGACGCTGGGAAAGTGACTTTCCGGCATGAAGGATATCAGGAATACAAAGGCGGCAGACAAAAAACTCCGCCGGAGTTGTCCGAACAGTTCCCGCTCTTGAAGGAGCTGCTGCGCGATTTAGGCGTGCCGCAATTCGAGATTGGGAGCTATGAGGCCGACGATATTATCGGAACCATCTCACGGCAGGCTGATGAGGAAGGCCGGCAGGTGATGATCGTCTCCGGGGACAAGGATATGCTCCAACTGGCGTCCGAGCACACGACTGTCGCGTTGATCCGTAAAGGGGTTACCGAAGTGGAGCTCTATGGGCCGGAGCAAATCCGCGAGAAATACGATTTGACGCCAGAGCAGATCACCGACCTTAAAGGGCTGATGGGTGACGCAAGTGACAACATTCCGGGTGTTCCGGGCATCGGTGAGAAGACAGCGCTTAAGCTGCTACATCAGTTCGGCTCCGTGGAAGGCGTGCTGGCTGGAACAGAAGAACTTAAAGGCAAGATGAAGGAGAAGCTGGAAGCGCATGCGGACGATGCCGTGATGAGTAAGAAGCTGGCTACCATCTACCGTGAGGTTCCACTGGAACATTCCTGGGAGGATATGTCCTTCAGCGGACTGAAGAAGGATACTGCGGGGCCGGCCCTCGCGAAGCTTGAATTCAAATCGCTTCTGGAACGCCTGTCACTCAGCGCGAATGCTCCTGCATCTGCGGGAGAGGATGCTTCTTCCGCTGCCGAGGCAGAGCTGGATATCGTTCTAGTGGATGAGAACGGGCTGGATACATTAATCGGGCAGTTGCCGGGTATATCTGCCCTGCACGTGGAGACGAACGGGGACAACCCGCACCGCGCCGAAGTGATCGGACTGGCGTTATCTTCCGAGGATCGACACTATTATGTGCCGCTTACGCTCTTGCAGAGCCCTCAGGCCGCAGGACTGCGGGAATGGCTCAGGGATGAGAAAGCTCCGAAGAGCGGATATGATCTGCACCGGGCAGATTTGGCCCTGCATTGGCAGGGTATCGCATTTGCTGGTGCGGCACATGACGTGGAGCTGGCGGCTTATCTGCTGGACCCTTCGGGAACGACCCAGAACCTGAATGAACTTGCGGCTAAATACGGACTCCCGTATCTGACCGCTGACGAGGACGTATTTGGCAAGGGAGCTAAATATAAGGTTCCGGAGCTTGAAGTACTGGGCACGCATGTCGCCCGTAAAAGCGCAGCCGTGCTGGATATCGTGCGGAAGCAGAAGCAGGTCCTTGAGGAAACGGCAATGACAGGACTGTTCGAGGATCTTGAAATGCCGCTCTCCCGTATACTTGCCGATATGGAGAAGCAAGGGATTGCCGTTAACAAGGAAGACCTGCAGGAGCTTGGCAAGGAATTCGAAGCACAGATCTCACGCCTGGTAGCTGAGATATATGAGATATGCGGAACAGAGTTTAATCTGAATTCACCGAAGCAGCTGGGGGAAATCCTGTTTGTGAAGCTGGGTCTACCTGTTGTTAAAAAGACCAAGACCGGCTATTCCACCGACGCCGAGGTGCTGGAGAAGCTGGCACCTTATCATGATGTCGTGCGGCTGATTCTGCAGTACCGTACGATCGCCAAGCTGCAGTCCACGTATGTGGAAGGCTTGCTGAAAGAGATCTCCCCGATGACGGGCAAGGTGCATACTTTTTACCGGCAGACGATCGCTGCGACAGGACGGCTCAGCAGCCAGTATCCTAACCTGCAGAACATTCCGATTCGCCTGGAAGAAGGACGCAAGCTCCGTAAAGTCTTTGTGCCGTCTGAGCCGGGCTGGTCGATTCTGGCGGCAGACTATTCGCAGATCGAGCTTCGCGTGCTGGCCCATATTTCGAACGATGAACGGCTGAAGGATGCTTTCCTGCATGATATGGACATTCATACCAAAACAGCCATGGATGTATTCGGAGTTACTGCCGATCAGGTAGACAGCAATATGCGGCGTTCCGCCAAGGCGGTAAACTTCGGGATTGTCTACGGCATCAGCGATTACGGCTTGTCCCAGAACCTGAACATTCCGCGGAAGGAAGCGGCTCATTTCATAGAGCAGTACTTCGAAATCTTCCAGGGAGTGCGGAGATACATGGACGACATTGTGCGCGAAGCCAGAAAAAACGGCTATGTGACCACCTTGCTGGAACGCCGCCGCTATCTTCCGGATATTAATGCCAGCAACTTCAACATCCGCTCTTTTGCCGAACGGACAGCGATGAATACCCCGATCCAGGGAACCGCTGCCGACATTATCAAACTGGCTATGGTGCATATGGACAAGGCCTTGTACGAACGTAAGCTGAGAAGCCGCATGCTGCTGCAGGTACACGATGAGCTGGTGTTCGAGGTACCGGAGGATGAGCTGGAACTGATGAAGACACTGCTTCCGGAGGTTATGGGAGGAGCACTTCAGTTGTCTGTTCCACTCAAGGCAGAGGTAAGTTTTGGCAGTAACTGGTATGAGGCGAAATAGCTCCCCGTACGTTGTCCATATCCGCTATAATGAAGTAGAGGTGAAGACATCATGCCGGAATTACCGGAAGTAGAGACCGTTAAGAGAACCTTGAATGCACTAATAAAAGGTAAGAAGATAGAGAACGTAACCGTAAGGCTCGCGCGCATCATCCAGCGGCCGGACGACACTGCTGCTTTCGCTGCTTGGCTTGCAGGCCATACCGTGGAGAGCGTCGAGCGGAGAGGAAAGTTTCTTCGTATTGTGCTGGACGGACTGGTACTGGTCTCCCATCTGCGGATGGAGGGACGGTACGGTCTGTACAGCAGCGGGGACCCTTTGGACAAGCATACACATGTAATTTTTCATTTCACGGACGGTACAGAGCTGCGCTACAACGATGTACGCCAGTTCGGGACCATGCATTTATTCCTTCCTGGTGAGGATTTAATGCTCCCTCCGCTGAAGAAACTGGGTATTGAACCGCTGGACAAGACTTTCACGCCGGAGAAATTCAAGCAGATTGTTGCGGCTAAAAACACCAAAATTAAGCCCTTGCTGCTGAATCAGGAATATGTGGTGGGCATCGGCAATATCTATGTAGATGAGTCGCTGCACCGGGCAGGGATACACCCCGAGACCAGCGCCAAGTCGCTGACGGGAGAACAGCTGGATCGTCTCCACCATGCGATTGTCGGGACCCTGTCGGAAGCAGTGAACGCCGGCGGCTCCTCCATTAAGTCGTATGTGAACGGCCAGGGAGAGAGCGGTACGTATCAGCAGCAGCTGCTGATTTATGGCCGCAAAGACCAGCCGTGCTCCGTATGCGGAACAATGATCGAGAAGACAGTTGTTGGCGGACGCGGAACCCACTATTGTCCAAGCTGCCAGCCGCAGGGGTAACTCAGTTGCAGCCCTGTTGTCTAACTGGTGATTGTTTCAGGTTTTATTTGGTTGGCACCCACAATCTGTCCCGCCCATATACTGGGTGAAGAATGCTGAATACAGCGAACGCGGCTACTGCAATTCCGGCAGCCGCCGGTTCTTCACGGGAGGGATTACGGGTGCTCAGCCCCCTTTTTTCATTGCTGCTCTTGGCGTTTGCCCTGAGTCTGGATGGGTTTGGTGTTGGTGTTACATATGGTTTGCGTAAGATGAAGATACCTCTGCTATCCATTCTGATCATCTCAATCTGCTCGGGTGTGGTTATTGGAGTTTCCATGCAGGTTGGCGTATTGCTCGCTAGGGTCGTATCCCCACATGCCGCTTCTGAGGTTGGAGCGGTTATTCTCGTCTTGATGGGGTGCTGGTCGCTCGTGCAGATGCTGATGCAGAAGGAGAAGGAGACTAACGGAAATGTGGTCTCCACTGTGGTGGATTTGCCGCCCGCCGGTGCTGAAGAAGTGGAGAAGCCGGCAGTGTATTCTTTGGAGCTGCGGCAGTTGGGTATCGTAATCCAGATTCTTCGCACGCCTTCTTCGGCAGATATGGACGATTCCGGCAGTATTTCTTCGGCGGAAGCGATGATACTTGGTATTGCTCTTTCCCTGGATGCGTTTGGCGCCGGACTGGGCGCTGCACTACTAGGATTCAATCCGATATGGACCGCACTGGCTATTGCTTTGTTTAGTGGAAGTTTTCTGGTGATGGGGATGAGAACGGGGTTCCGGTTCGCCGGAAGCTACTGGATGAAGCATGCCGCTGTGCTGCCTGCGTTAATGTTAATTTTAATGGGTATAATGAAGCTGTTATGAGGTGAAAACATGATTATAGGCTTAACCGGAGGGATTGCATCCGGAAAAAGCACGGTGTCCGCGCTGTTAGTTAACAAGGGGGCAAGGCTGGTAGATGCCGATATCATCGCCAGAGACGTGATGCTCCCCGGACACCAGGTGCTGGCCGCTACCGTGCGGCATTTCGGACCTGGTATCCTGTCACCGGATGGTACACTGAACCGGGCCAGATTGGGAGAAATCGTCTTTAAGGACCCGGAGGCCAGACAACTGTTGAACGATCTGACGCATCCTGCAATCCGTCAGGAGATCCGCAGACAAATGCAGGAGCTGGACCAATTGGAGCCGGAAGGACTCGTTATTGCCGATATTCCACTGTTGTTCGAATCGAATCTGCAGGGAATGTTCGAGGATATACTCGTAGTCTATGTTCCCCGCGAGGTTCAGTTGGAGCGTCTGATGGTGCGCAACGGACTCACACGGGAGCAGGCAGAGGATCGCTTGAACTCGCAAATGGACATTGAGCAGAAGCGCAGCAAGGCCACTTATGTCATCGACAACAGTGGTAACCTTGATGATACGGAAGCTCAGGTTGCCGCTCTTTGGGACAGGCTGGGGTTATTATGAATTGGCTGCGAAAAAAAAGAGTGCTGCTGCTCTTATTCATCGGTTTCACCGCTATTTTATTCTTAAGCACGAACTGGATGTCCTGGTTCTATCCGATTTATTATAAGGACGAGATCCGCAAACACAGCCTCACCTATGAGATGGACCCTTTTCTGGTAGCCGCGATCATTAAAGTGGAGACCAATTATAAAACCGGACGCGAATCCAGCAAGGGAGCACTCGGTCTTATGCAGCTTATGCCGGATACGGCTAATTGGGCACTGCAGAAGGCCAAGCTCCCTGATGTCTCACTGGAGCGTCTCAAGCATGAACCCTCAGCTAATATTGAGCTGGGCACGTGGTATCTGCATTCGCTGTCCCGACAGTTTGACGGTAATCGCACTGCGGTAATCGCTGCCTATAATGCCGGTCCCGGCAACGTTCAGCGTTGGCTGGAGCGGGGGGACTGGGATGGCACGGAAGAAACCGTCAGCAACATACCCATTGGTGAGACCAGACATTATGTACAGCGGGTTATGTACTATTACGAGCAGTATCAGGACATCTACAGTGAGTTCTAAACTCATTGAAAAAGAAGTACTAAACGGCTCGAAAGCCGCTTAATACTTCATTCAACAAGCTTTATTCAGGACAGGTTATTTGAATTGACCTGCCAGTTGTTGTTCAGCCAGGGTTACGAGACGTTTAGTGATGTAACCCCCGATCGAACCATTTTCATAAGAAGTTTTATTGCCTTGGTAACCATCCGGGGAAAGCGTAATTCCTAGCTCTTGAGCAACTTCATATTTCAGTTGTTCCAGAGCCGCACTTGATCTAGGTGCTACAAGGTTGTTGGAGCTATTATTTTGGCTCATTGCTGTTCACCTCCTATCGGTTGGTAACTGTATTATGTGCCGGAGCTGTCATATTCATAACAATAAATTAACGGTGTTTTATGGAAAATAGAATGAATTAGCCAAAGGAAGTGAATGCGTTTATGAAATGCCCGTACTGCGATCACACGAATACCAAGGTACTGGACTCCCGCCCAGCCAACGAGAATAAATCGATCCGCCGCAGACGCGAATGCGAGCGCTGTACCAAGCGGTTTACAACGTTTGAGATGATCGAGGAGACTCCTCTTATTGTGATTAAAAAGGATGGCAGCCGCGAAGAATTCAGCCGCGACAAAATCCTGCGAGGCCTAATCCGCGCTTGTGAGAAACGCCCTGTATCGGTGGAGCGCCTGGAGGTCATTGTCTCTGAAGTAGAGAAATCCCTGCGCGGCATCGCCGTAGCGGAGGTGGAGAGCCAGCAGATCGGTGAGTTGGTCATGGAGCAGCTTTATCCGGTTGACGAAGTGGCTTATGTCCGGTTCGCATCCGTATACCGTCAATTCAAGGACATTAACATGTTCATGAAGGAGCTGAAAGGACTGCTCTCCAAAAGCACGTCGGAGATGGGCGGCCTGTAACACCGCGGGTATTTACTTATGCAATTAGGCGATTTCTGGTATAAAAATAGGTGTTGACACTGATTCCGATATTTTATATTATATAGAAGTCGCCTAAAGAACTTGAAGGTAAATGCAGAGTTCAGAAGCACATACATAAGTAATCCATTTGGGGCCTTAGCTCAGCTGGGAGAGCGCATCGCTGGCAGCGATGAGGTCAGGGGTTCGATCCCCCTAGGCTCCATAAATTAAAGCGTTGACCTTAGGGTCAACGCTTTTTATTTTGAGCCATAGGGCTGAGGAGAACCCTGGGCGAAGGGGTTAGTCCCGCACGCAGGAAGCCGGAAGCGGACGAGAACGGCGTTGAATTCTACCGCTAAGGTTGTCAACGTTGCGTGAGTCTCGTCAGCAAGTTGAATCAGAATTTCAACATCCCCTACGGCCTCCTTTGATATGGGTGTTTCAGTTGGACCAGTCGGGCAGCATTATCAGTTGATTCTGCAGGTATTCCGGCCAAGCAACTTATTGATTCCACAGCGCTGTGTTAAGCCGGTAACCAGGAAAGGAAGAGCTGTCAAGCCGAAAAGTTTCCAGTAACCTGGGAGAAAAAAGAATAGTGACAAGAGTGCCACCCCTGCAATAATTCTCAAAGCACGATCCGTTCCACCTACATTTTTCATTGTTTTATTCCTCCGTTTCATTGTGGTTGTGTCTACAGGACTGATCTTACCAATTACTTAGAAGAAGAACCGTAACTTTGTCACACAGAAATAAAAAGAAGGCAAGAGTTCAAAATAAAAACGCCTGGCGAAAGCCAGACGTTTGGTTTGTTGGGTTTACTTATAGAATCAGAGTTCCTGATACAGCTCTATGCCTTCCCGGCTAAGTAGTAGGATTTGCCCTCTGGAAAGCTTGATCAGACCTTCTTTTTCCAGCTGTTTGAGTGTCCTGCTAATCACTTCCCGCGCCGTTCCAAGCTCCACGGACAAAGTATCATGGGTGATATTCAGCTGGTCTCCACTGTATTGGCTATGCTGTATCAAATATTCGGCGATCCGTCCACGGATGGATTTGAAGTTGATACTGTCCAGCAGGTTAGACATGAGGATGATTCTGTTCGCAAAAGATTTAAATATAAACTGGCGGAAGCCCTGGTAACGGTCTGTCCATTCACGAAAAATACTCACCGGAATCAGCAGGGCCAGCCCGCCTTCCTCCACGCTGGCCGAAGCTTCATATTCACTTTCCCCTAATATACTTGTAGTCATCAGCGGACAGCACTCCCCGCCATGGATGCGGTACAGGGTGATTTCCCTGCCACTGGCACTGATTTTGAACATGCGTACTGTTCCCTCCAGCACCAATACTGCATATTCGAGAAACTGGCCTTCTTCAATGACCAGATTAGCTTCGACCTTCATGACCTCTATCCCGTCCCGGTTCCAATCCTGTGTACTGATTTCGGACAAGCACGGGAAAAGGTCAACGATTCGGGAGAGGTGTTCAAATACGGTTGAACTCAATTTATCTCAGCTCCTTGTACCAATGGATAGTCCGGCAGTTGCATTTTACCACATACAGAGAATAAGGACTGTGACAAAGTCACAAAAGACACGGCATTTATGACGATCGTCACTTATCATATGACGGTCTTTTTATATATATTTACTTCCGATAATCACTTTGCTTTAGAAGGAGTGGGGAGGTTGCATCACGAAATGGAAAATAAACAATACAGTGTTGGGAAAATATTAGGGTTATGGGCTATGGTTGCATTGCCAATGTTCCTCTTTCGATTCGTGTTGTTGCCGGTTCTAGTGCCAATTGTCAAAATCCATCCGGGTATTCTCTATTGGATTCTTATGATCGTTGGTATGGTTTGGCAGTTTGTACTATCTGTCATCCTCTTGAAGAAAGAAATGGGCAAATGGAGCTGGGCCGCACTTAAAGAAAGACTGTGGCTGAATCATCCGGTTCATCCGAAAACGTTCAAGGTCTATAAACTGGCTTATTCATTCACGATTCCCATCATTATTTACGCGTTTTTCTTTGAAAGCTCAGGTTTGTTCTCGTTTATAGAAGAAACGATCAATCGGATATTCCCGTTCATGGCTCCCAAGGAGTATACCCTGATAGAGAATCTGGCGGTTCCTGAATTTGTCGGTGATTGGTATTTGCTTGGAATCGCGTTGGTCAGTTGTTTGTTCAATTATTTACTGGGGGAAGAGCTGTTCTTTCGCGGTATTCTGTTACCGAAGATGAAAGGGGCTTTTGGAAAATGGGATTGGGCTGTAAACGGGGTTTTGTTCGCGACGTATCACCTTCATAAGATATCGGAAATTCCATTGTTTATCGTCGGTTCGATTTTTTATGGCTTTTTAAATGCCAGATACCGCAGCTTTTGGCCGGCTGTCCTCATTCATGGCGTAGAGGCCATTCCATTACTTATAGGTGTTACTGCTGTCATTTTAGGTTGTATATAATGTATCATTTTTAAGAGATGAGTGATCTCATGAATATTTCAGCGGTTCATACACTAAGCAATACGAAAGTATCGAGAGCTTTCTTCTATGGGTTAGCTGTTGCATATGTGGGCTTGCTATTGCTTGATATTGTTTTATCTCAATACAAAGGCTTTGTAGTAGTTGCGATCCTGATCGGGCTCTATTTCTTAAGACATTCAAAATATGTGTTGAATCATCCCAATCTTCACCCCATTGCAGCCGTTTCCCCGATTATCGAAATTGTTCTTCTGTTTCTTTTATTCCTGCGTAGCGGCACGGAAATTGAGAATATCGTATTTGTCCTCTTTGTTGCGGATCTTCTTTTGCACTACAAGTCGTGGTACGCATTACCTTTTGCCTATGGCGGCTTTGTAGCCTACCTTTTATTGTGGCCGGCAGATGGAAAAGACTTGTGGCGCAATGTTTTCGATATTTTAAGCTATACATGCCTGGTTATTCCGATTTGGAGTACCAAGCTGCTGCTCAATCAAAGAGACATCAATCAAAGATTAAACGAAGCTCTGATTCAGGAAGCAAGAACAAGAGAAGAGCTCGCGGTGTTTAAGGAGAGGACCCGTATTGCGGAAGAAGTTCATGATACCGTGGGACATACGTTAACAACAGCAATCGTTGCTCTTGAGGGGGCGGGGCTACTCTTTGATGCAAAGCCGGAGGAAGCTCGCCGAAAGATAATCGTTGCTCGCGATCAGATGAAGTTAGGACTCGGCGACATTCGTCAGGTCGTCAGAACCTTGAAGTCAACAGACGGAACTTTAGGCGGTTTAAGTCTTAAGGATGGAATACAGAAGATCATGGCCGATACGACCAAGCAGACGGGCGTTCATTTTATTTTTCATTATGCGCCGGCTATCCGTCTCATCTCCCTTCAGGAGTATGTCATAATCAACTCCATCACGGAATCGATAACCAATGCGATAAGACATGGCAAACCGAGTACGATTGAAATATCAGTTCTGGAGCAGCAAGATACAATTCATATTACGGTAAAAGACAACGGAAGAGGCTGTGATTCGGTCATTTATGGCTTTGGACTGACATCGATGCAGGAGAGAATAGAGGCTATTGGGGGTCAGTTGGAAGTGCAGAGCCAACCATTAAACGGGTTTGCACTTTTTGTTCGGATGCCGGTTGCAAAGGGGGATGGTTAATGAGTGGCAATCGCAAAATCAGCGTCATGCTCGTGGATGACCAGAAAATTATGTTGGAAGGTCTTGAAACTTTGATTACGGTACGCTCGGAAATGGAGATTATCGAGACCGCTCAATCCGGCGAAGAAGCGATTGAAAGGCTTCGCGCGGTTGTTCCAGATGTTATTCTAATGGACATCCGAATGCCGGGTATGGGAGGGGTAAAAGCTACCGAAATTATTAAGGAGCTCTATCCTCAAGTGATCATCATTATCTTAACAACATTCGACGATGATGCCTATATCATCGAGGCTTTAAGCAACGGAGCTTCTGGATATTTGCTTAAAGACATCGATGGGGAGAAGCTTGTTCAATCCATCGATGAAGCACTATCCGGCAATTTGCTGCTGACCGGCAAAGTGGCGCATAAGCTTGCCCTTAATATCCGCAACCAGAACAGCCGGTTTGAAAAAGCAGGCGGAGATCTTGAGCTGACATCCAGAGAACTTGACCTTGCACGGCTGCTAGTCGAGGGCTACAACTCAAAGGAAATGGCCGATAAACTATTTTTGACTCAGGGAACGGTTAAGAACTATTTAAGTGACATTTATGCAAAGATCGGAACTAATGACCGGGCGAAGGCGGTCTTGTTATTAAAGAAATATTTCTCCGCATGAAAGCGAATCTAACCCAATAACTCAACAACAAGACCCCGAGCTTATTAAGCCCGGGGTCTTTCGATTAGCCCCTTACGTAATCGAGACCTCATAAATATCCTGTGTGGATTGTGTGAGCATCGCATTGAATTCTTCGTCCGTTTGCTGATCGCTGAGCCCTTGCGACAGGGCGCGGGAGAAGCTGGCGATCAAGCCGTGGTTGCGGGCAAGCCTTTCATTGGCTTCCGATTGCGTGTAACCGCCCGATAAAGCCACAACACGTACCACATGCGGATCGTTAATTAAGTCGCTATAGAAATTATCTTCCGTTGGTATCGACAGTTTAAGCATGACCTTAATGTCTGGATCAAGGGCAGATAGTTGGGCGGTAATCAAATCCTTCAGAATCTTCTCAGATTGTGCTTTATCCGCGCTGTGAATATCAACCTCCGGTTCAATAATCGGTACCAGACCAAATTCAGCGATCCGCTTGGCGAAGGTGAACTGCTGCTCCACGACTTTTTGAATGCCGGCAGGGTTGGCTTCCTTAATCAGCGAGCGCATTTTTGTCCCGAAAATGTTCCGGAATACCGCTTGCTTCAAAAGCTTATCCAAACCGGGGATAGGCTTCATCAACTGAACACCGTCTTCGGGCTCCGCCAGTCCTTGATCCACTTTTAAGAAGGGGACGATCCCTTTCTGCTCCCAGAGATAATCGGCAGTGAATTGCCCGTCAATGGAACGGTCCATGGTGTTCTCAAATAAGATAGCACCCAAAATGTACTTGGAATCAAACGCAGGGCTTTTAATAATACGCGTTCTCATCTCGTGCACCAATTCAAACATCTCTTCATCACTGGTATAGCGGTCTTCCTGAATGCCATATTGCAGCAGTGCCTTAGGAGTGCTTCCGCCGCTTTGATCCAAAGCCGCAATGAAGCCCTTTCCCGTGTGGATCCGATCCAATTGTTCCTTATTCATGGATGATTCTCCCTTCCCATATGTGAATTGAATAGCCGCCTTAACCTGTTTAATATGGCGTTATTTCGCGCAAGCATACATAGGATGATTACCCTCGGGGATCGGATATGCAACATTCCACTTATTTCTTCACAACCGGGATCCATACCTCTTCATTTAAAAGGCCGTTGCCAAGCTTGTAGTACATCTCGAATTCCGGGCCATCCGCATGCTCATACCCGGAGGTCGGGAACCATTCGGAGAAAATGCGTCTCCAGACATCCTGAATGGCCGCAGTTTCGTCTTCTGGCGTACATTCGCCTGTGGGAAAGATGGCCCAGGTCAATGCAGGTACTTTCAATACGGTATACTCTTCTATTACAGCGCCGGCAGGAGGGAGCGCGCCGATCATATACGAGAATACACCCTCCCGGAAGTTGTACAGTGCGGCATGAACACACTCTTCTTCCGGAATTTCAAAATCTTTGCGCATGCGGTCGATCGTACCATCAGTGGTATAGGTCTCCCATAGTCTGGGGATTTCTGTATACTGCTGATTATCAACTGCGCTCATCTCCACTGAGATCCCAGCCATTTCAAAAGCTTCTTTTGTTACGATACGGTAGTTCATCTCGATATCTCCCTTAATTGAAATATGGAAGGAGATCCTTGGATAGGCTTTAAGCGACGTTCCTTCATTTCGTGCTGACGTTGGCATAATGCCATGCAGGTTCCTAAAGGCGCGTGAAAAGGCTTCGGGTGATTCATATCCGTATTTCAAGGCGACATCAATAACCCTGGCATTTCGGGTCTGCAACTCAAACGCCGCTAAAGTCAGCCGTCTGCGCCGGATATATTCTGAAAGTGGAACATCCGTGATAAATGAGAACATTCGCTGAAAATGATGCACCGAGCAGCAGGCTTTTTGTGCCACCTGTTCAAAATCTACCTCCTGATCGAGATGCGTCTCAATGTACTCTATAGCACTATTCATTCGGTCAAGCCAATCCATGGATTCTCCTCCTTCGAGATAACTATAGCCGTAATGTTTATATAAAACCTTGCAATTCATGCACGAAAAAGTCAGGTGTGAGTCTTGTTCCTATTGTTAAAAATTATACAGCAGGCCGCCTTGAGGTTGATGTGACGTTCTTCAATAGATAAAGTGGTGTATTGACAAGCTACTGGATAAAAATATACCCTGTTATTTAGCAGACATTTAGAGTTCTCTAGAGATATCAGGATTTCTGCCGCGTGAATGGAGGATAATTATATGAGAATCACGACCGTTATAAATAACAATATTGAAGTTGCGAAGGTTGAAAGCCAGGAATTACTGATTACCGATGTTCAATCGGCATTAGACTTATTGGCAACGGTGCAGTATGAAACAGGATGTAATCGGTTCATATTAAGCCGATCCGCCATATGCGAGGACTTTTTTCAATTAAAAACTCGGCTTGCCGGAGAAGTATTGCAGAAATTTATTAATTATCAGGTGAAGGTCGCCATCGTTGGTGATTTCTCAATGTTCACTAGTGAGAACTTGAAGGATTTCATGTATGAGTGTAACAAAGGCAAAGATTTCTTCTTCTTAACAACCGAGGAGCAAGCGATTGATAAATTGAGCAGTGCGGTATAGGAAATAGGATACATGTAAAGCTTGTCATATGACACCTTGAGCTAAGGAATGGTATGATAGAGAGCGGGGTGAATATATAATGACTAATGATACAACTAATGAGACATCCAATGAGACAACCAATGAGGAAGTTCAGGGTAATGAAATGACCGAAGAGAGATGGGCTGAGCTTATAAAGGCTGTACATCATAATGGCCTTCTAGCTCTGAAAAAGCGGTTTAGCGAAGTAGAAGTACAACTTATGAACCTGGAAGCATATGGTCCGGTTTTTGTATTTCATGTGAAAGATGAATCGAAGGATGTATATTCCTGCGGTTTCTTTATTCGTGAACTCGTTGCAAGGTTTCAATCGGGGAATGATCCTTCGTTATGGATGGCGTCTTTCTTCTACGAATTGATGAAGACCAAGGGAGGCAAAGCGCTTCCGCAACTGCCTTCAAGCGAAGATGAAGCCAAAGCGCTTATCGATAAAGTGCTGGTTCCACAGTGCATTGAGGCGGTTCGTGAAGAGTTCGCACCTGAACAAGTACATGCGGGTCTGGCATGGAACCAGGATGTTGGCCCGGTGTTTGAAGCCGGATTTCCAGCTATAACTGAAGGAAATAATGTCTGTGCCATTCCTTTGCAGTTATTGTTGACCCATCTAGAGTTGAACCGGGATCCTTCGGAGCTGCTGGTTCAAGGGTTGTACAATATCCGCAAAGAACATGGTATGGAATAAGTGAACATCAGAAAGCTTCCTGAGCTTAACGCCTAGGAAGCTTTTTTGTCGTAGATCACTTGGAAGGGCTGTTATTTGCTGCCGGCTTCCCATCGCAGATTCCAGTTGTAATACTGATCCAAATCCTGATGCCCGCCGAAATATTCCACAAGTCTCTCTACTCGGAAGGTCTGGTCATTCTGATTCGTAATCATGGCGATGGCACACATGCCTTTATTGTTGTTGTGCTCATCCAGCCTAACCTGAATCTCCGGCCCGCCCTGTTGCCTGATGGTTACAATACCATCAGCCTCCGACCAGTTTGTAATTCCCTCATAGATGAAAGCGAAGATCACGATTCTACTGATCTCGGACAGATGATAGCCATTAATCCGCAGATTCTCACCAGTAGCTACAGAACCTGTGCGGTCATCCCCGTCGAGCGATATGTATGGGGGTCTGTTTAAGCTGCCAAAGGATTCTCCGAGCGCTTGGACGGCACCTTTAATGCCATTTTTTAATTCAAACAGACAACCAAGGTCAAGGTCGACGCCTTTGCTTCCGAACCAGCCCGATGATTTTTTTTGATTCCAGTTAAGGTTCACCAGAATCTCCCCCAGGGGTCCGGCCCCTTTCTGGAGATTGATACTCTCCCCGCGCTTCTTAAGCAAGATGGTGTTGAGATTTATCGGCGGGTTTGGAGGAGATGCTGGCGGTGAAGGTGTTGAATCGCCCCTTTTAGGCCGTGAACGCAGCTCTGGCAGAGGTATGGGTGACTGCTGCGTTGGAATTACCGGGGAAGCAGGTGCGCCAGAAGGCTGTGTATTTTTAACCTCGACCCCGTAACTTTTACATAAAGCGGCTAAACCTCCAGCATACCCGGAACCCACAGCGCTGAACTTCCATTCCTTGTTATATCTATAAATTTCTCCGGCGACAACGGCGGTCTCTACGGAAAAATCTTTGCCGAGCCTATAGCGGAGCAGTTCTGTTCCATCGGCCGCGTTGATGATCCGTAGATAGGCATCGTCCAGGAGCGAGAAGTTCTGCCGCCGCTGTTCACCCTCATAAATCGTTAGTGCAAATGAAATCCGTTCGTAAGCGGCAGGAATCTGGCGGAGCTGGATGGCGATTTGTGTGTTATCGGTTATCCCGGCGTAGGCTTTCTTATCGGAGAGCAATACGGCTACGGATTGATTTGAAGCAGCAGGATTGCCATAGAAAATCAGATCCTCCTCTTTAGAGACCTTCTCTTCCGGTGTAAGCATAAAAGCGGAAAAATCAACCTCAACCATAGCGTTTGAATTACGCCAGCCCATGCCTACAATAATGCTTGTAAGCAGAGGGTTATTTTTCGTCAAGTCGGCTTTCTGTCCCTTAATCAGATCTATCGTCATTAGAATCAGCCTTTCGCAAGCATAGTCGAGCTGGAGTTATTGCTGGAATCAGGAGGAAATCACCATCTGCTGCGTCTTCCGGCGTCCAGATTCGGACCGTTCAGGCTGGAAAGTCTGTCCAATGCTTGCTCATAGATGCGCACAATGTCCTGTACCTTTTGGAATTCAGGATCTGAAGGACCCAGATTGTCCATGAACATACGCTGCAGAATTTCTTTATAAAAAGAGATGCGGCTATTTATAATCGAGCACTCATAATCTATGACCTCTTCAATTGTGTGCTGCTGAACGAAATCCATTAAGTCATCGGCCGGGTTATCTTGAGGTTCCCGCTCATTTCGTGAAGCTATAGGGGTGTTCACATTATCGAGGTTAACGGTGGAAAGTATATTGGAGAAGAGGATGCCCTCTTTTGCCAGCATAACCTGAAAAGGCTTGTGCTTGAACAACTCTTGCACGACAAGAGCGCACATGGTCTGATTTCTCAGCAGTATCCCGTCAAACGGGTGAAGAACCCATCCTCTGTCATCCCGATACAAGCTGAATGTGAAGTATTCTCCCCCATATTCATATTTCAGATTGATCGCCGTCTCCGAAGTAATCTCATATTGAAATGCATCCATACTCTACCTGCGCCTCCTGCTTCCTTGTTCTCTGTAATTCTATTAGCATAGCAGAATTTGGGGAATCTTGGGAGTGTATATGTGAATACCAGTGTTTATTGAGATGAACTTCATATTTAGAACATAATTGGAATGTGAAGTGATTTCATTGAAAAATATACCATTATATTGATTGAAAATATGGTAGACTTTGCTATAATATTTGATAATAAATACTTCTATTGTAAATAATGTCGCTTGTTGAAAAATTATCTTTTTTATATGGCGGAATGTTGATGATTTGGGCGGGATTGAATAGCAAATTGGAGGTAGTAGTATGTCTAAGCATACCCATCAGATTCTGTATCCGTTGACACATCCGCAAAAAAGAATTTGGTACTTGGAGCAAATCTATCCGAGCACATCCCTCTACAACATAGGGGGACCTGTACGTATCTATGGCGGAGTAGATCTAATTGTGCTTGAACAGGCGATCCAGGCTCAAATCCGCAGACATGAAGGTTTGCGGTTAAGGATTCTTGAGCACAACGGAGAAGCAGGTCAGTTTGTAGACGATTACGTTTATGAGAAACTAGATTTTATCAATTTTTCTACCTTGTCCGAACCGGAAGAGGAATTCTACCGGTGGGTGAATACGGAAGCCAGCAGACCTTTTGCCCTTTACGGTGAAAGACTTTTTTATTTTGCTTTGTTTAAGCTTACCGAAACCGATTTCGGTTACTTTGTGAAGTTTCATCATATCATTGCCGACGGCTGGTCCGTTCAAGTCATTATTGAGCAAATCTGCGATACATACATGAAGTTATTGAACGGTGGAGAAACAGAGGATTTAGCCTCCCCTTCCTATCTTGAATACATTGGGCATGAACAGCAGTATTTGTCATCGAAGAGATTCCTTAAGAATAAACAGTTCTGGAATGAGAAATTCAGCGATCTCCCTCCCATAATTCATAACCAGGACTCCCTCGAAGGTACTCGAACAACGTTCCAATTGGATCCTAAACTCTCTTCCGCTATTAAAAAATTCACCAAGGAGCAAGAATGCTCCCTGAACACATTTTTTGTCACGATGTATCTAGTCTATTTATATAAGACTACGGGTGAGCAGAAGCTCGTTATCGGCACCCCGGTATTGAACCGGTCGGGGCACGCGGAGAAATCCATGTTCGGGATGTTTACTAGTACGATGCCGCTGCGGGTTGTCATGGACCCTGAGCTTACCGTTCCGGATACGCTTGAATTAATTAACCGGGAGCTGACCGGGTGCTTTTTCAATCAGAAATATCCATATGATCTTCTGGTTCAGGATTTGGAGCTGAAGAAAAAGGGGCATGAGCAGTTATTCAATATTTGCGTGAATGTTTATAATACCCGACTAAATACGGAATTGAACGGGGCGAGAATTGAAAATACAGAATTTTACAACGGATGCCAGATCTACTCGCTGCAGATGGTTGTTAAGGACTGGTCAGAGTCGGGAAGTCTTACAGTGGACTTTGATTATAAAGTGAAGGATTACTCGGAAGCGCAGATTGACGATATGTTCATGCGGCTAGAGCTTCTCATGTGGCAAGCATTAAATGAGCCCGGCCGGAAAGTCAGAGAGCTTATGCTCTTGTCTGAAGCGGAAATGCAGTCACAGGTGATTAATTTCAATGCAACCGATGCTCCGTATCCCAAGGATAAAACCGTCTGCCAGCTTTTCGAGGAGCAAGCCGAAATTACGCCGGAGCGAATAGCAATCCGTGATGGAGAGAAGGGGATGACATACCGGGATCTCAACGGGAGAGCTAATCAGCTTGCCCGAAGGTTGGCAGCTAGAGGTGTCGGGCGGGAAGTCACAGTCGGTCTGCTCATAAATCATTCGATTGAAGCGGTTATCGCCATTCTTGGAGTGATGAAGGCAGGCGGGGCTTACGTTCCCATTGATCCGAAATATCCGGAAGACCGGATATTGTATACGCTGGAGAACTCGGGCGCGGCAATGCTGCTGGTGCATGAGGCGACAAGCAGAGAGGTTTCTTTTCACGGGGAAATAATTCGTGTGGATGATGAAGACCTGTACATTGGTGATACGTCCAACCGGGATATTATCAATAAGCCGCAGGATCTCGTCTATATCATTCATACCTCCGGTTCGACGGGCAAGCCGAAGGGAGTCATGATCGAGCATCAGGGACTGGTCAATTACATTTGGTGGGCGAAACAGATGTACATCAAGGAGGAGCGGGAAGTGTTCCCCCTGTACTCGTCGCTGGCCTTCGATCTAACGGTAACGTCTATATTTACACCTTTGATCAGCGGGGGACAAATTCTGGTCTACCGCGATGATGATCCGGATGAATATGTGCTGTACCGGATCATGAAAGAGAATCAAGCCACCGTCGTTAAGCTGACTCCGTCGCATTTGGCATTGTTGAAAGATACGGACTACAGCGGTTCGTCAGTGAACCGGTTTATCGTCGGGGGTGAGGACCTGCGGACGGGACTGGCCGAGGCGATTGAAGAAAGCTTCTCCGGTCGGATTGAAATTTACAATGAATACGGACCTACCGAAACAGTGGTGGGCTGCATGATTCACCGCTACAGCGGGGAGTCGGATCGAGATGCTTCGGTACCCATTGGTGTTCCGGCGTCTAACACCGGAATCTATATTTTGGACAGCGATTTAAGCCCTGTACCGGTGAATAAGACGGGGGATTTATATATTTCGGGCGACGGTGTGGCACGGGGCTATATCAACCGGTCAGACCTGACGGAAGACAAATTCATCCCGCATCCTTTTGTGCCCGGGTGCAGAATGTATAAGACCGGAGACCTTGCTGTAATGCTAGCGAATGGTAAGGTCCAGTACATGGGCCGGGCGGATGATCAGGTGAAAATCCGCGGCTACCGGATTGAGCTCGGCGAAATCGAGAAGCAATTGCTTCAGCATCCGTCTATTCAGGAGGCTGTTGTCGTTGACCGTGAGAACGGCGAAGAGAGCAAATATTTGTGTGCGTATTATGTTGCTGAAGGCGGCGTTTCTGCGCAGGAGCTGAGGGACTGGCTACGCCATACATTGCCGGAGTATATGGTGCCTGTACATTTTCTGGAGCTGGATAGCTTTCCGCTAAACCTGAACGGAAAAGTGAATAAGAGCCTGCTGCCTCTCCCGAACAGGCTGACCGGGGAGAGTGTGGATCAGCAGGTCTGGGATTCCTTCCGGAGTGAAGGGGAGGAGAAGCTGGCGCTTATTATGTGCGAAGTTCTGCGGCTGGAGCAGATTCATTGGAGTGATAACTTTTATTACATGGGCGGAGATTCGATTAAAGCCATTCAAGTCGCATCCAGATTGAAAAACAACGGCTATCAGATCAAGGTGCAGGATATTTTGTCCAATCCCGTGATGAAGGATATGTCCCGCTATGTCAGTCAGGTGAGTGTGAAGACCACGGCAGAGCAGGGATTCTGCCGGGGCGATATTCCGGCGACACCGATGTTCAGCTGGTTCGTGTCGCAGCAGCTCCCGAATCCCTATCATTTTAACCAGTCCGTATTACTGGAGGTGCGGAGAGATCTGGAGGCAGAGGAGATTGAAACTGCCATGAATACTTTGATCAGGCAGCACGACGCCCTGCGGATGAATATAGATGCCGGGATGACCCGCATGTACTATAGCGATCAGGCTTTGGAGAGTCGCAGTATGGTTGACGTCTTCGATCTGTCCCGGGCATCAGCCGAGGAGCAGCGCATCAGTCTGGCCCAGCTGGGTGAGAATTTCAAGGCGAGTTTTGCGTTTGCGGATGGCCTGCTGTTTAAAGCCTGCTTATTCAACCTGGGGAAGAGCGGGAAGAGACTGCTGATCACGGCTCATCATCTCGTGATCGACGGGGTCTCATGGCGGATTCTTCTGGAGGATCTGGCGAAGCTTTTGGAGCATGGCAGTCACAATAAATACATGTTACCTTCAAAAACTTCCTCCCTGCAGCAATGGGGAGCTTATCTTGCCGAATATGGACAAACGATCCAAGAGGAAGCTGAATATTGGCAAGAGGTATTGTCATCATGTGAGCCGCTGCCGCTAAGTTCATGTAGAGAGTTGCCTGGAAGCTCGGGAAATGCGTCACCGCTAGATTCGGGCAAAGGGTTAACGCGAACTTCCCGCAAATTGAGTATAGAGCTTACCGAGGAGGAAACCGGACAGCTGTTGACCCGTGCCAACGAAGCCTATGGAAGTGATCCTCAGGATCTGCTCGTGACTGCACTTGCGCTTAGTCTCTTCGATTCATTTCACATTCAGGAGATCGTGATTGATCTGGAGGGACACGGACGCGAAGAGTTGACGGATCAGCTGGATCTTACCAGAACCGTAGGCTGGTTCACGAGCCTCTATCCCTTCCGGGTGCTTAGAATGTCCAATCTATCCCACCAGATCAAATGGATTAAGGAAGCGCTGCGAAGTGTACCGAACAAGGGGGCCGGATTCGGCATTCTGAAATACCTAACCCGGTCCATTAGTGATCCGCATGAGAATAAGCGAATTCGCTTCAATTATCTAGGTGACTTCGATGCAGGGATTCAGTATGGCCCGATTCGGATCTGTCAGGAAGACAGCGGAGCCGAGAGCAGCCCGCGGAATCCGCCCACCGCACTTATCGACATTAACGCCATGGTGATTAATGATCAGTTGACGATCAGCGTGGAATATCCGGACAAGGCATTGGAGCACGCTGTCATGGAACGATTTCTCCGGCATTTCGCGCAAAGAATTAGTCAGGTGGTTGAACACGGCTCAGTCAAGCGCGAGAAAGAGTTCACTCCGTCCGATTTCAGCATGACGAAGGTGACACTTGAAGAGCTGGATGACTTATTCCTATAAGACGGGGGGCGGGCTTTAGTTATGGCAAGGATCATTTACTTCAGTGTCGATTTACACGGGCATGTGAATCCCAGTCTTGGTCTGGTTGGCAAGCTGATCGAGCAAGGGGAAGAGGTCATTTACTATTCGGGTGACGAATTCCAGGAAGTCATCGAAGGAACCGGTGCGGCCTTCAGAAGCTATCATGGACATCTAGGGGTAGAAACCCATGATGACGGCGGGATTAACAGCTTCCTGATGTTCGCCGGGTTTATTCTGCAGAAGAACCGGGAGATCGTTGACTATTTCTGGGATGAAATCCGGGCACTCCAGCCAGATTATATCATTCATGATTCACTGAATTATTTTGGAAAGGTATTTGCCGACAGGCTGAATATCCCCGGGATATCGGTATTTGCCAGCTTTGCCTACATTGATGAAATGGCCAAGATTGACCCTGAGTTTTTTATGGTGACTTATTTAAGAGCTGGTGACGATCCGTTATATGCGAAGAACAAAGGCCGTGCGAATGTGTACGGCAAGCTGCTGGATACCATGTCGAGGCGGCTTGCTGCCTCTTACGGACTGGACCGCATCAATATCATCAATGATCTTTTTTGTTCTAAAGAGGACTTGAACATCCTGTTCACTTCGCGTGAACTGCAGCTGCATGCGGAGGCGTTCGATGACACCTACTGGTTCTCGGGCTATACGATATCTCCGAGGCAACAGCAACCGGACTTTCCTTACGATCTACTGGGCGGCAGGCCTCTGGTCTATATTTCTTTCGGAACGATATTCAATGAACTGCCGGAGCTGTACCGTACTTGTATTTCGGCATTCGGAGATACAGATGTACAAGTGGTTATCGCACTCGGCCACCGGGTCGACGCTGCGGATTTGGGGTTTTTACCGGCTAATATCATTGTCCGGAATGAGGTGCCACAGCTGGAGATCTTGAAGAGGGCGGATGTATTTATTACCCACGGCGGAGCCAACAGTGTGCATGAAGCATTATGCTTCGAGGTTCCGATGGCGGTGGTGCCGCAAAGCTTTGATCAATTCGTTGGGGGTCTTACGGTAGAGCGTTCCGGGGCAGGCATCAATCTGCAGGACCGTGAAGTTACATCGGAGCTGTTACAGGAGACTGTGCGTAAGCTGCTTACAGAACCGCACTATAAAGAGAAGTGCCGGGCGATCCGGGTATCTTTTGAAGCTTCGGGTGGACTGGATGGCGCTGCGGAACGAATCCGGGCCTTCGCCGGAAGGGAGTCCGTCTATGAGAAATAGATTGCTTACCGCAGTACTGATTACTGTTCTCCTATTCACCGGGCTGTTTCCCTGTTACGGGCTAGCCGAAGGCGTTACGCCGGAGGAAGAGAGCCCAATTGACCGCCTTGTTGCAGATGTGATGGATAAGTCTGGCATTCCCGGTGTCTCCACCATTATTGTGAAGGACGGAAAGACCTGGATGAACAAAGGATTTGGTTATGCGGACAAGGAAGAAGCACGGCCTGTAACACCCGACACCGCATTCGAGCTTGGCTCCAACAGCAAAGCGTTCACCGGACTTGCCGTGCTGAAGCTTGCGGAAGAGGGAAAGTTCAAGCTGGAAGATCCGGTTGCGAAGTTCCTGCCCTGGTTCGAGATGGAATACAAAGGGCTGAAGGCAGAGATCACACTGGAACAGCTGCTTCATCACACGAGCGGAATTCCTTTTTCCACAATCGGGGACATTCCCGCAGCGGACGGCAACGATGCCCTGGAGCATACCGTTCAGAGGTTCATCGGACAGGAGCTGGATTTCGAACCGGGTGAACAATTTCTCTATGCGACACTGAATTACGACATATTGGGGCTCGTCATCCAGAAGATATCCGGTCAGGCTTATGAGGATTACATGCTGAACAGCGTGTTTCAGCCGCTAGGCTTAAATCACACCTATATTGTCGGGCCAGGCACAACGCTGTCTGATTCCGCCAAAGGCTATCAATACAAACTGCTGAGGACGTTAGAGGATGATGCACCGCTCTACAGAGGTAATGCCCCTGCGGGTTATGTCATGAGCAATGCCATTGATATGGAGCGCTGGCTGAAGATCCAGATGGGCCTGATTACAGTACCCGCATTCAGTAAGCTGATTGAAGAGTCGCATATGGCGGACAGATCCGTCTCACCGGATATGGACGGCGCCTCCTATGCGGCTGGCTGGTCGGTCTATCAGAAGGGCTCCGGGCAGTTGGCTCACCAAGGGAACAATCCAGGATTTTCATCCTATATCGGTTTCAGACCTGGGGATGGAATCGGAGTTGTGCTCATGACCAACCTGAATTCCACCTATACGCTCAGTCTGGGCGAGAACATTCTGCAGACACTTCTGGGTAAGAAGCTTACGAAGCCGCCGGGGGATCTTTATAAAAATATCGACCGGAACGCATCACTGGCCGTTTTTATTCTCTTCCCTGTCATGGGGTTAATTGGTTGGTTCTTCCTGAAGGGCTTGTCCCAAATCGCGAAGGGGCAACGCAGATTCGAAGGGAGTTTCAGGCGGACGCTGTTTATGACCACAGGATTTGTCTTCTTTCTGGCGGGATTCGCCTACTGCTTGTACCGCATACCCGATGTGATATTTTGGGGATTGAACTGGAACTTCGTCCGGGTATGGGCGCCGGAGAGCCTGATCTATGCCATTCTTAGTTTATTTATCGTCGTGGTGCTGTTCGGACTGTACTACTTGTTCACCGAGTTATTTCCCAAGAAGGACGACAAGACGCTGTTTAATCTGATCGTTCTCAGTCTGGCCAGCGGGTTCGGCAATGCGCTGCTGATATTCGTTGTAAATGAGACCTTCAACCGGGGGGATGAGTTTCAGGGCGGTCTGCTTCTGTACTTTCTGATGGGAATCGCCGTTTATGTGGTCGGTCAAAAGCTGGTGCGGACCCGGCTGATTCATGTCGCCAATCAGATGGTGTATGAGAAGCGGTCAGAACTGACAGATAAAATCCTGAGGTCCTCTTATCAAAAAATTGACAGCATTGAATACGGGAGAATCCAGGCATCATTAAATAATGATACGGAAGTTATCAGTGAATTCTCCAACATTATCAATTCAGGTGCAACCAGTCTGGTTACGCTGCTGTGCTGTTTTACCTATATGGGGATGATCAGCTTTTACGGCCTGCTGGTGTCTGTTGTGGTTGTATTTATTGCTGCAGGGCTGCACTTTCTGATCGGCAGACAGGCCTACCGCCTCTGGGAGCAGACGAGGGATATTCAGAATACGTTCTTTAAGTTCATCAATGATCTGGTCGGTGGGTTCAAAGAGCTGACTCTGCATGAGGGTAAGAAGCAGGGCTTTCGGGCAGACATGCAGCACACCATCCTCACTTATAAAGACAAACGAGTTCAAGGGGATATGAAGTACGCCAACGTTAACGTGATCGGGGAATTGCTGTTCTCCATCGTCATCGGAGTGGTCGCTTTTCTGTTCCCGCTGATCTTCAGTGAGCTGACTACCAATTCGCTGCGCAGTTATGTGTTTGTCCTGCTCTATATGACAGGGCCGATTCATTCGATTCTGGCAGTCATTCCGAATATCACGAAGGTTAGAATCAGCTGGATGCGGATCCGGGAGCTTTCTGACCATCTGGATACCGTCATAGAGAAGAATGGCAATCCGGTTGCCGAAACTGCGGGTGAATTTGAGTTGAAGCTGGATGCCGTCCGGTACGACTACAAGAATGCTGAGGGGGAGAAGGTCTTTTCGGTAGGGCCGCTGGATTACAGCTTTCGCTCGGGTGAGATTACATTTATTACGGGAGGCAACGGCAGCGGTAAATCGACGTTATCCAGATTGATTACGGGATTGTACGCACCGGATAGCGGGACTCTGTACATCAATGGAGACGCGGTGAGTCCAGCCCAGCTGGGACAGCATTTCGCAGCGGTCTTTAGCGACTTCTATTTGTTCGAGAAACTGTACGGGATTGATTATGATGCCAAAAGCGGTGAAATGGAGCATTATCTGAACGTGCTGCATCTGGATGAAAAAGTCCGCATTAAGCAGGGTGCGCTGAATACGATCAAGCTGTCCACTGGACAGCGGAAGCGGCTAGCTCTGCTGGTCAGTTATCTGGAAGACCGACCCGTTTATTTATTCGATGAATGGGCAGCCGATCAGGATCCCGAGTTCAGGCAATTCTTCTACCTAACATTGCTTCCTGAGCTCAGGAGCAGAGGTAAATGCATCATAGCCGTCACCCACGATGACCGTTATTTTGACACAGCGGACCGGGTGATCAAGATGGAGATGGGGAAGATCGTGAAGAGCGAAATCCATCCTGCAGCGGAAAATACGATCTCACGAGATAAGGTGGTTTAATCCGATGAGCACAGTACCTTCAAGAAAAATCGATAAGGACAACGTGGAGGACATGCTGCCGCTAACACCGGTACAGGAAGGAATGCTGTATCACTCTGCTAGCGGTAGAGACGGTGAGCATTATTTTCAGCAGCTGCGCCTGAGGCTTACTGGGAAGCTCGACATGGAAGCGATGAGACGAGCCTGGCAGTTTGTTGCCGAGACCAACGAAATGCTTCGCACCATATACCGGTGGGAAAGGCTGAACAGTCCTGTCCAAATCGTGCTGAAAAAGCTGGACATTCCCTGGATTCTCCATGAGTTCACTACTCTTTCTGCCAAGGAGCAGACTGTCCGTGTGGACGAAGTCATTCTGCAGGACAAGCAGTTGGGAATAAATATTCAGGAGCATCCTTTTCGGATTACTGTATGCAGGCTCGGAGAAGAAACATGCGAAATGCTCCTCAGCTGGCATCATATTCTATATGACGGCTGGAGCAACGGCATTGTTCTTGGCGAGTTCTTTGAGGCGTATACACTTTATGCTTCCGGGCATGTCCCTACGGTGCGGCGGAAGACGAAATATAAAGAGTTTATCAAGTGGCAGCGGCAGCAAGATAAGGAGAAGCAGCAGCAGTACTGGGAAGAGTACCTGAGCCAATGTGAAGCTTGTGCGCAGCTGCCGCAGGATGAGGATACTTCCGGCAGGAAAGGAGGAATCCAGAATGTCAGAACCAGCTTGTCCTCAGGGAAGACAAAGGCTGTTCTCGACTTCGCCAGAAGGAACGGGGTAACTCCCGCCTCGCTCTTCTATAGCGCCTGGGGATTGATACTGCAGCGCTACAGCTGCAGTCGTGATGTGCTGTTCGGGACAACGGTCTCAGGGAGGGTACCGGAGATCGGGGGCATGGAGGACATGGTAGGTTTGTTTATCAATACTCTCCCGCTGAGAATCCGCTCTGCGCCTAGCGAAACCCTGCTTGATTTCGTCAAGGGGGTGGATGCTTCACTGAGGTCAAGAAAAGAGGCCGAGTGTACGCCGCTAATTGATATTGGGACCTATAGCGGCCTCAAGAGCAACGCTCCGTTGTTCAACACCATTGTCGTGCTGGAAAATTATCCTCCGGGTCATCAGGTCCGGGACGGAAGCCTGCTGCGTGTCGACAATTATTCAATGGAGGAATCGAATCCCTATGCCTTGACGCTCGGTATTATCACCGGTGAGGAACTGGAGCTTGAATTCTCTTATGACGAGGGAAGCTTCACCCGGGCTACTGTTGAACGCATCGCGGGACATTATATGCAAGTCTTGAGGCAGATGGTAGAGTCTCCCCAGCAAAGGCTTCAGCAGGTGAACCTCCTTACTGCCGGAGAACAGCAGCAAATCTTAACCGGCTTTAACCGTCTGGCCGTACCTGTGCCTGATCATATTCCGCTGCACCGGCAGTTTGAGCATCAGGTGGAACGGACACCGGAGCAAATCGCCGCTACGGATGACGGGCAGTGTGTGTCTTACCGGAAATTGAATGAAGGGGCCAACCGGCTGGCAAGGCTGCTGGTACGATACGGAACCCGGCCGGATCAGCCGGTGGCGCTGCATATGGAGCGCTCCGTACGGTTAATTACGGCGATGCTGGCCGTATGGAAAGCGGGGGGCTGCTATATTCCGATCGACAAGGAATATGCGGTCGAGCGGGTCACTTATATTTTGCAGGACAGTGCCGCAGAAGTGCTAATTACTGAAGGGAATGCGGGAGATCAGATTTCTTTTGCCGGAACAGTTATAAATCTTGATGATGTTAACCTGCTTGAAGAGAATCCGTCATTTGAGAATGAAGGCAATTTACCTGACCTCTGTAGAACGGAGCATCTGGCTTATATCCTCTATACATCAGGTACAACGGGGAATCCTAAAGGCGTGCTGGTCGAACACCGGAATCTGTCGGGTTATGTACAGGCATTCCAGAATGAGTTCGCCTTGACCCCGCAAGATGCGGTATTGCAGCAGTCCTCCTGTTCTTTCGATACGTTCGCCGAGGAAGTGTGCCCCGCACTGCTGCATGGGGCGGCAACCGTCGTGGTTCAGAAGAGTGATGTACTGAATCTGGAGAATCTCTCCACGAGGGTCCGCGAACATGGAATTACGGTGATTAGCTGTTCCCCGCTGCTGCTGCATGAAATCAACAAGCGGGAGGGCTTTCCCGGGGTTCATACGTATATCAGCGGTGGTGATGTGCTGAAACCGGAGTATATTACGAGCTTAATCGGAGCCGCCAAAGTCTATAATTCGTATGGCCCGACGGAAGGGACGGTATGCGCGACATATTTCAGGTGCGAATCGCATCATCACGGAACCATTCCGATCGGACGTCCAGTTCTTAATTATAAGGTGTACATTCTGGATGAAGCGGACCATTTGCAGCCGATAGGTGTCTCTGGTGAGATTTGTATTTCCGGCGTTGGTGTTGCAAGAGGTTATCTGAACGAGACTCGGCTGAATGAGCAGCAGTTCGTGAGCGATCCTTTCGATTCGCAGCTCCGGATGTACCGCACCGGGGACGTGGGCAAATGGCTGCCAGAGGGTACAATCTCGTTCCTCGGCAGGAATGACGATCAGGTGAAGATCAGGGGCTTCCGCGTGGAGCCTGCCGAGATTGAACACCGCCTGCTGGAGAATGCCGGAATCCAAGAGGCCATCGTGCTGCCTTATGATGACGCGAGCGGCATTAAGGGATTGGCCGCGTACATGAAATGTACGGAAGATCTTTCTGTCCGGCATATCAAAGTGCATTTGCAGGAATGGCTGCCTCATTATATGATTCCATCCCGTTTTTACCGCATCGGTGAGGTGCCCGTGACGGTGAACGGCAAGCTGGACAAGAAGGCGCTTGCGGAATGCGGACAGCTGCTTCTTCAGTCGGTTGAACCGCGGGGAGCATTCTCTGGGACGGAAAGCAAAATCGCTGCCGTATGGCGGGAAGTATTAAAGCTTGAATATGTGGGCTTGCATGATCCTTTCTTTGATATCGGGGGAAATTCGATTCTGCTGATGCAGCTGCAGGCGAAATTGGAAAAAGAGTATTACTGGGGCATTCAAATCGTCGATTTGTTTGCCGCATCAACTGTTTACAAATTGGCGGTACTAGTGGACAGCAGGCAAAAAGCTGTGGATGACAGCATCTTTTACCAGTATCAGTCGCTGCCGCAGGATTTCTTCGGAAGGAACAGGGAAGCGCACGGTGCGGGCTTGATCCGTTTTCACTTGCAGGGCCGTATGGTCCAGAGCATCAGGCATATCGCCGCAGAGCACACAGCAGAATGGAACGATGTGTTGATATCCATGTATGTTTTTCTGTTCACACAGGTAACGGGAGCACAGCTGGCAACGATTCAATATTTGATGGATGATTGCAAAACGGCAGTACCTTTGTGTATCGAGCTCGACCGGATGAAAGACTTCGGGGAATTGTACGCAGACGTTCATGTCAAACGAATCACGGCAGCTGATGATTATACGCTCAATATGGCGGAAAAGGTTGACCTAAACAAACCGGACGGGGGCATTCTCCCGCTGGTGTACTGCGGCTCCTCGTTATCGGTTGATGCCAAATTGCTGGAGATCTACGATATCACACTTGGCATGGAATATGACAGCTATGAGCAGCGCATTACCTTTACCTGTAGCTATAATGACCGGCGGATGAAGAAGGATAAGGTCAGCCAATTGATGAACGGGTATGCGCAAGTACTAGAACAATTGACTCAGCGTTTCTCAGTCTCTTAAGGAGGGGTGGGCATGAAGGGATTGGCTTTTGTTTTCCCTGGACAAGGTTCGCAATATGTGGGTATGGGACAGAAGATGGCCTCTCATTATGCAGCCGCAAGGCGTGTATTTGAGGAAGCGGGCGACGTGCTCGGATATGATGTGATGAAGTTATGCTTCGGAGGCAGCATGGAGGAACTAACCCGCACGGAATTTACACAGCCTGCGATATTAACGGCAAGTGTTGCGGCGTTTGAAGTGTACATGGAAGAGATCGGCATCCGGCCAGCTTATGCTGCCGGCCACAGTTTGGGAGAATTCTCTGCATTGACCACAGCGGGAGTGATATCTTTCTCCGATGCGCTGAACCTCGTAAGGCAGCGTGGGCAATTTATGCAGGAAGCGGCGGCCGAAGGTATGGGTGCCATGTGTGCAGTAATTGGCATCAATCGTCAAGCGATCGAAGAGGTATGCAGGACTGTATCGACATCACCAAGCCGTCATGCCGCGATATCAAACTATAATTCGCCGCAGCAAACTGTGATTTCCGGGCACAAAGCGGCGGTGGTTGAGGCCGGGGAGAAGCTGAAGGAAATGCAGGCGAGAGTGACTTATTTGCAAGTCAGCGCCCCCTTTCACAGTATCATGATGGAGCCAGCGGCGAGAAAGCTGGAACAGCAATTAAGATGTATTCCCTATTCCCCGTTCAAGTGGCCTGTTATCTCCAATGTGACTGGCCTGCCCTATTCGGAGACGGATATGGTTGTCCATAACCTGACTTCGCAGATGACCGCACCCGTTCAGTGGGAAGCCTCCATGAAGTATCTGGAGAGACAGGGTGTAAATACCGCGGTTGAAATGGGACCAGGGAAGGTATTGGCTAATTTAATGAAGAGCAATGCCGGAAGAATCCAGTGCTTCCCGTTTGATGACACAGAACAGGCCGCCGCTTTAGGCGGACATTTGCAGCAGCAGCATCCGCGCCATAAGGCTATTATCCAATGCCTCGCTGCTGCGGTCTGCACGCGAAACCGTAACTGGGATCAAGAAGCGTACCGCACGGGTGTCATTCAGCCCTACCAACGGTTGCAGGAAATTCAGGAGCAGTTGGATAAGGAGGGTACGGCTCCTTCCTCTGCGCAGATCGGTGAAGCGATTGAACTTCTGAAGCTGATTTTTGAGACGAAGCAGGTGCCACCCGAGGAGCAAAAGATCCGGCTGCAGGAAATTATGGAGCCGATGAAAGCCGGAGGTGGTGTCATTGGACTTCAATTCCATTAAGCTGGACGGCTTCTCGCCGGGAACCAGCTCAGAGGTCACCTTTGAAGAGGACTTAGGTTATGATATCGCCATTATCGGGATAGGCTTGAAGCTACCATTATCGGAGAATGCCGGGGAGTTCCGGGAACAATTGCAAAAGGGCACGGATGGTGTACGGGAGCTTCCGGCTTCCCGGAAAAAAGATACTGACGCTTATTTCAAGTTCAAGGGGCTGGACCCCGCGCATATTCAATACGGGGAAGCGGCTTTTATCGAGGATATCGATACATTTGATTATTCATTCTTTAAGCTGTCCCCGAAAGAAGCCAGCCTGCTTGATCCGAACCAGCGGATATTTCTGCAGACCGCATGGAGAGCGTTGGAGGATTCCGGTTACGGCGCACATGCCTTGGGGGGCAGCAGAACCGGTGTCTACCTCGGCTACAGTTCCGAATCGGATTACAGAAGAATGATTGCGGAGATTGAGCCGGAATCAGCTTCACTGGCCGTTCCCGGGAATGTGCGCCCGATTATCGCCAGCCGCCTATCCTATATTCTTGACCTTAAGGGGCCGAGCATGATTGTCGACACGACCTGTTCCTCCTCACTGGTGGCCGTTCATCTGGCCTGCCAGGCGATCCGGGACGGAGAGTGTGAGCTGGCTGTTGCCGGAGGTATCCAGCTGCACCTTATTCCCGTGCGGGAAGTGGAGGTCGGTATTGAATCCTCCACTTCCCGGGCGAGAACCTTTGACGACGCCAGCGACGGGACAGGCAGCGGCGAAGGAGCAGTAGCGATTCTGCTGAAGCCGCTGGTTAAAGCCAGAGCAGACCGGGATTCCATCTATGCTGTCATTAAGGCGAGTGCCCTAGGACAGGATGGCAGCTCCGTAGGTATTACCGCACCGAATGCCGAAGCGCAGGAAGACGTCATTGTGGAAGCATGGAAGAAAGCAGGCATTGATCCGGAGACCATTACGTATATAGAAGCCCATGGGACTGGGACGAAGCTGGGTGATCCGATTGAAGTGGAAGGAATTCAGAGGGCATTCCGCAGATTCACGGACAAAAAGCAGTTTTGTGCCGTGGGATCCGTCAAAAGTAATCTGGGTCATCTGGACAATGCGGCAGGAATCACCGGGCTGCTCAAAGCGGTGCTTTCACTGAAATATAAAGAGCTGTATCCCTCTCTGCATTTCGAAAGGCCAAACCGTAAAATCAGCTTTGAGGATTCGCCGGTATATGTTAATGACCGCTTGACGGAATGGGAGAATGAGGTTGGACCCAGGCGCTGTGGGGTGAGCGCCTTCGGAATTAGCGGGACGAACTGCCATATGGTGCTGGAAGAGGCTCCTGAACACGGGCCTGCCGGTGAATCAGCTTCGGGACAACCGGAATTGTTCATGCTGTCCTCTAAAACACGGCAGGGCCTAGACAAGCTCCTAGAGCAATATATTTCACATGTAACCCGGCATCCTGAATTGGAACTTGGAGACATATGCTTTACTGCCTGTACCGGCAGGGGTCACTATAACCACCGGATCGCACTTGTCGCGAGGGATTGTGGGGAACTGGCGCGTAAGCTTTCGGCAAAGGCTTATTATTCTGCCAACGAGTATAACGAAGACGGATTTACGGCTGTTTCCGCACATGAAAAGCTCCAGAAGGCTGCTGGCTGGCAGCATAACGATGAGGGTCTGCTCGAAGAACTGTGCCGGCTGTATGTGAATGGCGTGGAACTGGAGTGGGAGCAACTGTACAAACGGCGGCCTAGAAGGAGAGTATCCCTACCGGCCTACATCTTTGAAGAGAAACGCTGCTGGCTTAATCTTCCTGAAGCTGCAAGCTATCCGGCTGAACCGGATAGCATTCGATTGTATTACCAGAACGTCTGGGAACAAGATGAGCTTAGGGATTGTGCTGACACTGACCCGGAAGGAGCCTGCCTCATTCTGCATGATAATCAAGGCATCGGGGAAGGGATTTCAAAGTCGCTGAGAGCTGTAGGCTGCACGGTGATTGATGTGCTGCCGGGAGAACATTATCAAAGGATAAATGAATCCACATTTACCGTGACGGATGCGCCTGAAGATATCGGGGAGTTCTGGAGGAACCTTTCCGGACGACGCATCAGCCGGATGGTTCATCTGGCCTCCATGACTTTTGCCGGGAACGTCCAAACGGCGGAGGAACTAGAAGAACGGCTGCACAAAGGCATGTATCATCTGTTCCGATGGGTACAGCAGATGGTTCGCAGCAGACCTGAGGATCAGGCGGAGATCGTCATTGTTTCAGCCTTCGCGGGTGATGTGAGCGATGTCCAGTATGAGGTTTATCCAGAGAACGGCGCTTTGTTCGGTCTCGGTAAAGTCATTGGCTGGGAATACAAATCACTCAAAGTCCGGTGTATCGATATCGATCAGTCAGCCGATGCCGGAACGATTATGCGTGAATTAAGATCACGTACCGGAGAGTACATGACTGCTTACCGCGCGGGTGTAAGGTATGTACAACGTCTGACCAAGATACCGAATTCCGCTATGAGTCCAGCGGTACTGCTGAAAGAGGGAGGCGTCTATCTGATTACAGGTGGGCTGGGAGAACTGGGACTCCAGATCGCGAGGTCTTTGGCCCAAAGAGCCAATCTAACTCTAGCTATGCTGCAGCGCTCGCCGTTTCCGGGTAGGGAACAATGGGATGGATTTCAACGGGAAGGCCAGGACAGGAAGATTATAGCCACAATTGAAGCGATCAGGGAAATCGAGCAGTCCGGTTCACGTGTAGTGTGCTGTAATGCGGATGTATCCGATCAAGCCGGACTTAAAGAGGTTATACAGAACATTAAAAATAAGTTTGGCCCTATTGCCGGGGTGATCCATGCAGCGGGAGTTATGGAAGGCGATCTGCTTGGTGAACTGGACGAAGGCCATTTTAAAGAGATTGTGGCTTCCAAAATACAGGGAACCTGGCTGTTGCACCATGTATTGAAGAATGACCCGCTGGACTTTTTTGTGCTCTTCTCCTCTGCAATCACTCTGGTGGGGGGAGTCGGATCAGGGCCCTACACCGCGGGCAATGCTTATCTGAATTCATTCTCCGCTTACCGCTCACGGATGGGCCATGCTACACTGGCGATCAATTGGCCGACATGGCAGAGTGGTGACCCCGGCGAGACGGGAGGCGTTGATGTAGATAAAGAATTGTTCAAAGTGTTGACTGCCAAAGAAGGTGTTGAAATTTTTCATTATCTGCTGAGCAATGAGGTCGGAGAAGCTTATGTAGGGCAGTTGAACGAACGGAGCTCCTTATTACAGCTGGGTAATCTTCTGCCGTTTGTGCTGGCCGATTCCCTTCGGCCTAAGCTCGCACCCGGTGTGAATAAACCGTCAGCGGGCGCAGCTGTAGCTGCTTTAAAGCTGACGTCTCCCGTTAAACTCAAAGGTAAAACAGGCAGCCATTATAGCGAAATCGAACAAACGATAGCTTCGGCCTGGGTGCAGGTGCTTGGTTATGAGGAACTGGATGTGAATGACAATTTTTTCGAAATCGGTGGCGATTCCATATCCATAACTAAGGTACACAGCATGATTGAAGCGCATTATCCGGGGAAATTAACCGTTGCCGATCTATTCTCGTATTCAAGCATTAGCAAAATTGCCGGATTCATTAATGATTCCGAAAGAAATGCAGAATCCGTCAGTTTCATCAGTACAGTGGGAGCAGCAGCAAAAAGTACAATTCAGCCGTTCAGTCAAGGAAGGCAGTTTAGGGCAGAACTGCTTAGCCTATTCGGCCAAATGAGGCAAGGTGAGTTGACTATCGATGAGGCGCTGGCTCTCTATGCCGCAATGGAGGTATCTTAATGAATGATATGGTGCGTCTGATATTCGAACAGGTACTTGCCGGAACAATGGAACAGGATGCTGCGACCCGGATGCTGGAGCTCTTGAAACAGCACGGCAGTCCTCAGACTAGGCGCAGCGATATTGCGGTCATCGGCCTTTCCTTTAAGCTGCCACAGTCCAACGATCTGGAACAGTTCTGGGATCACATCCGTAGCGGAAGGGAATTGATCCATTCGTATCCCGGTGGGCGGAGGAAGGATTCCGCAGAATTCATTAAGCATTTCACCAGTCTGGAAGAGGAACAAATCCGTTTCAGTCCTGGCGGATTTCTGGATGAAGTCGACAAGTTTGATTACGATTTCTTCAACCTTTCGCCTAAAGAGGCTGCGCTAATGGACCCGAACCAGCGTTTGTTTCTTGAAACGGCATGGGCGGCGATCGAAGACGCCGGGTACGGTGGAAGCAGGCTAGCCGGGAGTGCGACAGGCGTATATTTGGGTTATGCTGACTGGCCAGTCTATGGCCAGTATATCTCCAAGACACAAGCCAAGGATATCATGGCCGCCAGTGCCGGGAATACACCGTCCCTAATCGCCAGCCGTATCTCTTATCTGCTCGATCTGAAAGGCCCGGCTTTTCTGGTAGACACCGCTTGCTCTTCTTCGCTAGTGGCGGTTCATCTGGCATGCCAGGCCCTTGCAGACAAGGAATGTGAGATGGCGATTGCCGGAGGGGTCAAAGTGTGTCTCATGCCGGTTGACGGAGTATTCGATATGGGGATCGAGTCATCCGATCGCAGTACACGGGCCTTCGACGACAATTCAGACGGCACCGTCTGGGGTGAAGGAACGGTGGCCCTCTTATTAAAACCGCTGGCCGATGCTCAGCGTGACCGTGACCGCATATATGCGGTCATCAAAGGAAGTGCAATCAATCAGGACGGAGCTTCCGTTGGTATTACCGCTCCCAATGCCGCAGCCCAGGAGAAGGTCCTCGTAAAGGCTTGGGAGAAGGCAGGAATTGATCCGGAAACGATCCGCTATATTGAGGCACACGGCACAGGGACCAGATTGGGAGATCCGATTGAAGTGGACGGCATACGCCGGGCGTTCAGAAATTATACAGACCGGAACCAGTTCTGCGCCATCGGTTCCGTTAAGACGAATATAGGCCATTTGGACAGCGCCGCGGGCATCGCGGGACTCGTGAAGGCGATTGCCGCCCTGCGGTACAAGGAGCTTCCGCCGACGATCAATTTTGCAAGGCCTAACCGTCAAATTCCGTTCGAAAGCTCCCCCGTCTATGTGAATGACCGGACAACCCCGTGGGAATCGGAGGGCTCACCGCGCAGATGCGGGGTAAGCTCCTTCGGCTTCAGCGGCACGAACTGCCATGTGCTTCTGGAAGAAGCTCCTGAACCTGAGAAAGTCGGCGGAGTGAAGTCACAGCCGTATCAAATCATAGCATTATCCGCAAAAAGCCTTCCGGCGCTGGAGGAACTTCTGACAACGTATTTCCGGTATATGCTTACCGCCGAAAGCAGCCTGCCCGATATTTGCTATACATTGAATACGGGAAGAGGCCATTATCCATACCGGCTGGCCTTTGCGGCGGCTGGCAAGGAAGAGGTCTGCGCCAAGTTGGGAGTACTCACTGCCAACGGCCTCGGATCGTATCCGGACCATGAGATTTTCTTCGGCAGGCATCAGATCGTTACCATGCAGCGGGAAACCGCGAAGCCGGGACAATTGACCGTAACCGAAATGCGGAGGTTAAGCCATATGGCCGCTGATATGGTAGAGGCCATTCGGCAAGAAACCGGCGGCAAAGAACTTATCACTGACTTGTGCCGGTTGTATACCGAAGGCGCAACCATTGGCTGGAAGGACCTTTACCAAGGCGAACCAAGGAATAAGGTTGCAGCGCCTGTATATCCTTACCAGCGGGTGCGATGCTGGTTGGACCCGGCGACGCAAGAAAGTAATTCTTCGGCTGGTGTAGCATTAAAGGGACGCGCGCAGCAGCAGTACTCTGTGCTTGAACAGAAGATTGGCGAGGTGTGGGGACAGGTTCTGGGGCTTTCGGAAATCGATATTTACGATGATTTCTTCGAGCTCGGCGGAAATTCGATTCTTGCCATTAAGGCGGAGGTCGAACTGGAGCGTCTGCAGATTCATCTGTCCACGACCGAGCTTTATCAATACAGAAGCATCAATCAGGCGGCAGAATATCTAACCCGCGAGTTGGGGGATTCGAGGGGGATCAACGAATTGGAGGACGTCAACGATTCGTGTACCGTCCATGAATCGGTGAAAGAAACGGCAGCGGCAATATATGAGACAACGGAACGAGTGGATAGCAGCATTTTGCCAGATATAGAGCCATTTAACGAAGTGTTTTATAGAAATTGCTTCTATAACTCTATGTTCCCTGTGGCTGCGTATTTTAAAGGAAGCATCATGCCGTTCCTCCTGAATGACCTGATCCTCTATGAGGCCGGGGAGATTGCGTCAGCAAGAGGTGCTGCGGGTTATGAAGTCCGCTACTTATCTGTCGATCCGCTGGAACAAGTATTTGAGAGAGCCGGATTTGGTGTGGACACGAGACGTGGCAGCAGCGATATCACTCTGGAATTAATGCAGTGCATCGACCGGCAGCAGCCGGTTGTCTTATGGGTGGACTGCTATTATCTCTCGATTCGCAAGGATGCTTATTTGAAAGAGCATTTCGATCATACGCTGCTGATATACGGCTATGACCGGCAGCAGGAAGTGTTCCATGTAATAGAGCATGACCGCAGGGAGAATCTGTCGTACAAACCCCGTACGATGCCGTTCTCTGATATCCGCAGCGGATTTAGCGGATATATGGAACAATTCGCGGCAGAAGGTACCCCATCACATTATATCTTTCTACCTGCCGGGACTGCTGTGGCTGCCGGGAACGAGGATCAATACCGGAGTCATTTTGCGGATAGTATAGCGGCGGGCGAGGAATGCATACAGGAGAGCGGCAAGGTGCTACGTCAATTTATAGATGATTATACAGTGTGGACAGCATCCGAAGCGGCCTTGAAAGAGCAGCTTAATGAGCTGATTCGTTTCCTGAACGATGTAATCAATGCAAAATATGTCGAGAAGTACCGGCTTACCCGGCTGTTAGGTGAAGAATGGGCGGCAGGCTCCCTGCTGGCCAGGATTATACGGAATTGGGAAACCGTCCGCAAAGGGGTAGTCAGGTTCATGTATCAACCGGTTTATCATCACGAGGTGTTTGCGGCTTCTGCCGCGAGACTCACTGAAATATCAGAGGATGAAATCCGCTTTTACGAGACGTTGCGGGCTGAACTTGCAGATTATAAATCTGTTCATTAATATCCAGGAGGGTGAACGATGGTCAATGATGTGAAAGAAAGAGTCATGGCAATGCTGCGGGACAATTTAGGGGAAGAGAGCGGTGGACTCGATCAAATCGGACCGGACGATAATCTGGCGGAGCTGGGTGTCAATTCGATTACGTTTATCCGTCTAGTGCTGGCAGCAGAGCTGGAATTCGGCCTTTCGTGGGATGATGAGGAACTGGATTACGCCAATTTTTCCACGATCAACAATATCATAGAGTATATTTCCAGCTTTGAGACCGTCGTATAGGCGAACGGGGGACTTCGGGCACAACAGACCTGTTTGATTCTTCTTAGGTGAGAGGAGAAGTTAAAAGAATGATAAAGCGCTTAGAGGTAAGCTATCCACTGATTCATACGTTTCCCAGACATGGCTTTTGCTTAAGTATCCTGAACAGGCGTGATGGGTTCCTGCCATGGATGTACTCCAACCATATTCAGCTTCGCTGCAGAACCGAAGTTTTTGAACAGAAGAATTTCGTGTCCGACTGGTTTGATTTCGATTCGTATTTTCTGATGCTGGATGATAATCCCTGGCTGCAGTCGCAGTCCCTCCTCCGCGATTTCTTGAAGAAGCATGTGCCTGACCGTCTGCAATTCGTGATGGATATGATTGATGACGGGTATTATGTATTTACGTATCTGGATGAATATTATGTACCGGGGACCTACGCGTATCATAATATCCGGTTCCCTCATGCGTTTCTGATATACGGCTACAATAAAGTAGAGTCTACTCTGGATATCGCGCTATATAATGAGCACCGTAATTTTGCTTTCAGCACAATCAGCTTTGAAGATTTCATCCAGGCTTTTGACGAGATGGAAGTTACGCAGAGCTTTATGAACAGTAATTTTCTGCTGAAACCGCGTCCACCCTTTGACTATCATTATGATCTGAAGATGAACATCCAGGCTTTTGAGGATTATTTGCTGTCCCGAAAGACCTGCGATCACCAATACGATCAATATAGACTTAAGGGTGCCGGTATTCGAAAGGATGCTTATGGTTTAGCGGTATATGATTGTCTGGTCAGGTACATTTCGATATTAGAGGATCAAGAGGTTTATTATGATCTCCGGCCCCTGCATTTGCTGTGGGAGCACAAAAGATGCCTGAAGGATCATATCAAGTATCTTCAGCATCAGCGTATCTTAACGGAAGGTTCTTTTCTCATAGAGAAGGCAACAGAATTAGAGAAAAATGCGCTGACGATGAGGAATCTGATGATAAAAGCCACGCTGAATTACAAAATGGGCACGGTCGACCTGAAAAGCCTGGGCGGGATCAAAGAGAGGTTGCGTGAGCTGAAGAACAAGGAAGCCTTGTTTCTGGAGGAGCTGCTGGAGCAGATGATAGAAGAAAGAGTTTGCCCATCCTAGGGCATTTGGATATTATAAGTACAAGGTTTCAGATGATTTAGCAAGGCACCATCTAACAGAGGAGTGTGACTGTGAATATTGCGCATGTAGGGAAAAAAGTAACCTGGCTGGAGCTGTTTTATGACCTGCTGTTCGTTGCCGCCGTATCCAAGGTAAGCCATGTTCTGCTGCATGTCGAGCACGGTACCATTCCCGCTGTTTATCTGTTCAAATTCATTCTGATCATGGTTCCGGTCTGGTGGGCTTGGGTAGGGCAATCGCTTTTTGTGAACCGTTATGGTCAGGACAGCTTCTCCCACAGAATATTTTTAATTCTCCAATTATTCTTCTCGCTAATTATGACCTCCAGCCTGTCCGTAGATTTCGATGCGTACTATTTATCCTTCTTCATAGGATACGTAGGTTTAAGGGCCATGACCGCTATTCAGTATCTGTCCATAAGCCGCAGGGAGCACAATGACCGCAAGATCACAGCCTTTTACCTCGGCAGCCGTATTTGGATCGGACTTGGAATATCATCATTCTCGCTTTTTTTCGATTCCTGGATACGTTATGCAGTGTTATTTGCCGGTATCGTTGTTGATATTGCATTTCCCTTGCTTGGCAGACGTCATTTAGGCAGAACCTCAATCAATACGTATCATTTAATCGAACGGTTTGCGTTGTTCACGCTGATTCTGCTTGGTGAGATTATCATTAGTATACTCGGCGTGCTGCAATCCGGGCCTTGGACATGGGAAGCTCTTATATTCGCGGTATTTACTTTTCTGCTGGCGATCGGGATATGGTGGCAGTATTTTGATAATGTCGAGAAGAAGGTCAACAAGAGCCTGCAGACTCGGGGGCAGCTTATTATTTACGGCCACTTAATTATCTTCATGTCGCTGAGTATGATCGCGGCTTCCATCCGTTTGTTATTCCTGGAACAGCCTGACTATTCGTTCATCATCAACTTTATGTTCGGCTCGGTGTTTCTGTACTTTCTATCTACAACTTTAGTATTCCATAAATATAGACCCCATGATGAAAGGCTGGGGATTTACCATTTGGCTCTTCTGATGGGGACACTGGGCGGGTTATATGTGCTCAGCTTATTAATGGTTGTTCCAGGTTACGCCCTTATGGGGGGTCTGGCGTTATTTTTTGGTCTATATGCTAAGTTAACTACATGATTAGATTTCTACAATTATGGTAGTTTATAAAGAAAAATGTCACTTCTTGTCTTTAGGTTAATGTGGTAAAATACTCCAAGTTGGGATGAATACGAACTTGGGGGCTGGAATTCATGGCAAAAAGCGATAAATCATACGTTGCATCAATCCTGTTGTGTTTCTTTTTTGGAGCGTTGGGCGTACATAGATTTTATGTAGGTAAAGTTGGTACAGGAATACTGCAGCTGCTTACAGCAGGCGGTTTTGGAGTTTGGGTCCTTATCGATTTCATAATAATTGTTGTAGGCAGTTTCAAGGATAGCCAAGGTAATGTAATTAAAGCTTCATAGTTGTAAATGATTGTAGGAGAACAAGGCGACCACTAAAACTTAGGTTTTAGTGGTTTTTCTTTTTTAACCTGACTTTACAGCAATTGAAATAGAAGAGTAATCTAAATGTCGTAATATTATACCTATCATGTCGTGTTTTCCTATTAAAAAATACGAATCATATATGTTACTTTATAGGTGGATGTCAGAATACTATAGGTCGGAGGTTAGAGCTAATGAGCATTGGTATTGGTGTAATCAGCTTTTGGCATGTGCATGCCTGGGACTATGTCAAAGAGGCGCAGGCGCATGAGGATACGTACATTGCGGCGGTTTGGGATGAAGATCCTGTGAGGGGACAGGAAGCGGCTGATTCCTTGAAGGTACCCTACTTCTCTTCACTGGATGAAATGCTGGCCAAGGACGACGTTGAAGCGGTTATTGTAGTTGCGCCTACAACTCTCCATAAAGAGGTAATGGTAGCTGCGGCGCTAGCCGGTAAACATATTTTCACCGAAAAAGTAATTGCCCCCACAATGAGTGAAGTGGATGAAATTATGACCGAGGTTAACCGCACGCCGCTGAAGTTGACGGTATCTCTGCCCCGGCTGAATGACGGATACACGCTCAGCATTGAGGAGCTGCTTCGCCAGGAAGTGCTTGGTGAAATTACTTATGTTAGAGTCCGCCTATCCCATAATGGGGCGATTGCCGGCTGGCTGCCTGATCATTTCTATAATCTGTCCGAGTGCTCCGGGGGAGCATTAATTGACCTGGGTTGTCACCCGATGTATCTAACCCGGCTGTTTCTTGGACAGGAGATCACAGGAGTGAACGCCAACTTCGGTTATATCACCGGCAAGGAAGTGGAGGACAATGCCGTTGCCACCCTATTCACGAATTCAGGGGCAATTGGAGTAGTCGAGGCCGGTTTTGTAAATAGTCATTCACCGTTTACCATCGAGGTTCACGGAACCGAAGGCACGTTGTTGTATGGTACTCCAGATGAGAAGCTGCTGCTGAAGTCGAACAAAGTAGCGTCAACTTCAAACGGCTGGACAGAGATGGAACTTTCGGCTAACCGGGAGGGTGCTTTTCATCAGTGGGTCGGTCACATACAAAAGAACACGAATGCCGATCAGAACATTCAGACAGCCATAGAGCTGACCCGGCTAATGGAAGCTGCGAACCTCTCGGCGAGAGAAGGACGCACTGTGACAGTAGCGAATGCAAATTCATGATTGAACCCTTCATTACTCAGAAACCCGATATGCTCGAGAGGCTCGATATTACCGTCCAGTGGGGGAACTATGAGATTAGGGTACTTCGGTTCCATTTCATTTCTTTTCCCGCGGGGAAAATGATTGAATTTCACAACCACGCCGAATATGAGTTTCATTTCATACCGAAAGGCAAAGGAACTGTAATTCTTGTTGATCAGGAATATGCTTTGACGGAAGGTATGTTGTACCTGACCGGTCCGGGCGTGATGCACTATCAGGAAGCTGGTCCCGGGGAAGCTATGGATGAATTATGCCTCCATGTGGATATTCGGAAGAGGGATAAGGCAGATGTGGACCCTTGGGAAGCGGCTGAAGCCGAGGAATGCATAGAGAAACTCGGGCAGCTGCCGCTATTTCCGATTCATGACCGTCATCATGCCATGAACTGCTTTCTTGAAGCGTACGAAGCAGGCAATGTAAAGTTCACGGGATATTACACCACTATTAAACAGCTGGTCATTAGTATCCTGTTAAGGACAGTGCGCGCGTATGATCCCGGGGGGATGGCTGCGGAGGCCCCAGTAAGGGATATGCCAACTTACAGGTATCATTACGCGCTGCAATATATCAGAGCTAATTACTCCGGTACGATCACGCTGGATCATATTGCGGAGAAGCTGAATATCAGTTCCAGGCAGCTGCAGCGGATATTTAACAAGATGCAGCCCGGCAAATCCTTTAGCCAGATACTAGAGGATGTCCGTCTGGAAGGGGTATGCCGCAAGCTGGCGGAGAGTACACAGCCGATTGAACAGATTGCACAGTCTGAGGGTTTTGCCAATGCGAACTATCTGCACAATGTGTTCCGTAAACGTTTTGGAATTACTCCTGCTACCTTTCGTAACGGGAGACATCAGATAAAGTGAGGATGATAGAGATGGGTAAAACGTATCGGCTTGGGATTATCGGATGTGGAGGAATCGCTAACGGGAAACATCTTCCAAGCTTAAGCAAACTGAAGAATGTTGAAATCGCTGCCTTTTGTGATATCATCCCGGAACGGGCTGAAGAAGCGGCGCAGCAATATGGAATTGAAAGCGCTAAAGTATACACGGACTATAAAGAGCTGCTTGAAGACAGCACGCTTGACATTATTCATGTGCTGACACCGAACGAATCCCACGCGGAAATCTCTATTGCTTCACTGGAATCAGGCAAGCATGTGATGTGTGAGAAGCCGATGGCCAAAACAGCGGCAGATGCGCAGAGAATGGTGGAGGCCGCCAAACGGACAGGCAAGAAGCTTACGATAGGTTACAACAACCGTTTCCGGGAAGATAGCCTATTCCTCAAAAAGCTATGCGAGACCGGAGAATTGGGCCATATCTATTATGCCAAAGCCCATGCCATCCGGCGCAGAGCCGTGCCGACCTGGGGCGTGTTCCTTGATGAAGAGAAGCAAGGAGGCGGGCCGCTTATCGATATCGGGACTCACGCGCTGGATCTGACCTTATGGATGATGGACAATTATAAACCTAAAGTCGTCCTCGGAACCAAGTATCATGAATTATCACAGAGGGAGAATGCCGCCAATGCCTGGGGACCCTGGGATCCGGCGAAATTCAAGGTGGAGGATTCGGCCTTTGGCATGATTGTGATGGAGAATGGGGCAACCATTATGCTCGAATCCAGCTGGGCACTGAACTCCCTGGAGGTGGATGAAGCCAAGTGCAGTTTGAGCGGAACGGAAGCAGGGGCAGATATGAAGAACGGCCTGCGGATTAACGGAGAACAACTGGGCCGTTTATATACGAAGGAGATAGAATTGAGCGCTGGCGGAGTAGCATTCTATGATGGCAATGAGGAAAGTGCACCCGATCTGGAGATGAGAAAATGGCTGGAAGCCATTGAACAGGATAAGGATCCGGTGGTGCTCCCAGAACAAGCTTATGTGGTCTCGTTAATTCTGGAAGCACTATATGAATCGGCACGCACAGGTAAAGCGGTATACTTCGATTAACCCTCCATAACGGAAGACGCCTTTACTGAAGGCGTCTTTTTTAAGTCGGCAGAACAAATCGGTGACAGTGGGATCAAGCTGGTCGAAGGATCGGGTGGTAGAGATATGGATTTACTGCAATTCAGCAGATCATTCAGATTACAGTTGCCTTATAATTTCCTGGAATTTCGTTGTACTCGATACCCTAACCCGCACAGAATCAATACTACCAAGGCACCTCCAGCAGTAATTGCGATGTTCCGTACGTTGGGAACGTTGATTTCCGCCTCGAAAATATTAGGTTCAAAGAGTTCCAGATTCCATACCAAGGTTCGACCGCTATCCAGTAATTCATCCGCATTGTTCTCTCCCGGCTTGATCGGCAGGGTGAGCAGAAATTTAAAGTCCAGCTGACTGCCGATAAGACCCTTCACAAGAGAGGACATGCCGGAGAGCTTCTCAGTCCAATCACCACTGTTTTCGGGCATTAGCTGCTTGAAATCAATGGTTACGGCAAGCTTCTGTTTGGTAAAGAACCAAGTTGAGGTAGATGTGCGTTTCACAACTACGCCTTTAGGTACCTCCATGTTCTCATCCATGTTGCGCATGTTCATCGAACGGGAAGCTGAGAAACCGGATATTCCATCCTTTGAATAAGGGGTGACGTCCATGCCGCTGTTTCGAAGAGAAGCAGCCATATCACTCATCAGGTCAGGCTTGCCAATCAGGGACAGTGACTTATCGGAAATTCCCAGATCCATGTTCAAATCGGCGGTTCCGTTCCGGTGAATCGTTAAATGGGCATTTCCCTGCGCGCACGATGAGAGTAAGAGTGCGCAGATGATGATTAAGCATGTCCGGACACATATGCTGCGGTATACATACGACTTCACCCTAAGTCACCTTTTTCCAATAAATTCATGATTACTTTACTATGGATTTATTATATCGTGCTGATTTCCATTCGGGCAAATGTTGCACTTCAGAGTAGTCAGGCAGCGGAAATCCCTTTAATATAGAGGATGCAACCTGTGGTTGACACATTGTCAGCTTCGCTTGGTAGTCAGAAATGCCTCCCGTATATATGATGGAGCTTGAGGTGATAAGAATGGATTTTGCGGATAAGCTGCAAACCTACAGAAAGCAAAAGGGAATGTCTCAGGAGAATTTGGCGGATGTCATTGGTGTATCCCGCCAGGCGGTTTCGAAGTGGGAATCGGGGCAATCGTATCCGGAGATGGATAAAATGATCGCGCTCAGCGAACTGTTCGCCGTTAGCCTGGATCATCTGGTCAAGAATATCCCCCTCACGGACAAAGAAGTGGAACCTGCAACAAGAATAACTTCACTCGATTCGCGGTCATTGCTTCATTATGAGTACAAGAGCGAAAGAACGTTGTTCGGGGTACCACTAGTGCATATCAATCTCGGACGGGGAATGTACGTTGCCAAAGGGATCGTCGCGATCGGTAATGTGTCGGTTGGCGTCCTGTCCATCGGAATCCTGGCGCTTGGCGGATTGTGCTTGGGTGCCGTTTCTCTGGGGATTATCGGTCTGGCAGCGCTGGCGGTTGGTCTGCTGCTTGCAGCCGGCGGTGTTGCTGCGGGAGCGTTTGCTGCTGGAGGCGCAGCCTTCGGGATTATCGCGGTTGGCGGCTTATCCGTGGGCATATTCTCACTTGGCGGCTGTGCCATAGCTTCCCGGATTGCGATCGGAGGATATGCAAGCGGGCATATCGCGATTGGCGATACCGCAAAGGGGGCGTACACCTTGCTGCTTCAGGACAATCATTTCGGTTCTGTATCTGCCGAGCAGGTCAGAGCGCTGATCAGTCAGGAATACCCTAACCTGTGGAAACCGCTGGCTGACCGGATCATTGCGATTTTTAGCTAGACATCTATGTAACGGATAAAGACCCGCCAGGTGAACGCTTCGTGAACAGCCGAAGTATTCTTCTTGGGGGTCTTTTAATATTTTTATTGGAAAAGTATCACATTACTCTGCCGTACGCAGCCTGCCTTCCAGCGTAATATGGGCCGAGCCGCCTACTCGGATCTCGTAGCCGGCATCAGCCGGTGTAATAGTGACATCCAGAACTCCCGGTCTGCCAATGGCATCTCCTTGACCGATGGTCAGAGAATGGCTTGCATCCGGCTTCAAAATCCCTTCGAGTACCAGATACCCGGCGAGTGCGCCGTTAGCCGCTCCGGTAACCGGATCTTCAGGTATGCCGATGGCCGGTGCGAAGTCCCGCGTATACAGATCAAACCCCGGCTTGGCGTCAAAGGTGAAGAGATGTGTGGTACTGATGTTATGTTTCCGATTTATTCCGGACAGCTCCTCCCATAAAGGCTCGGCTGCGTCGATCGCGGCATGGGTTTTGACGGGAAGAATCAGATGACGGTTACCTGTACTTGCGAGTTTGATCGGGAACCGGTCATCGAGCTGCTCCGGATCAATACCCGCTGCCTTGGCGATCTCGAGCCGATCCAGTTCAATGTCGATGACGCTCGGGGAGATCTGTGTCATGGTTACTTTTGAAATCTTATCGCCATTCAACTCCCAAGTCACCGGTACCAGCCCGACATTGGTTTCAAAAACAACCTGATGGCTTCTGTCCGTCCATCCGTATTCGGAGGCAAGCAACCAGGCGGAACCCACAGTGGCATGTCCGCAGAAATTAATCTCTTCCTGAGGTGTGAAATAACGGATACGGAAGTCTGCCCGGGGATCGGTAGACGGCAATAAAAATGCAGATTCCGGCAACCGCAGCTCATTGGCAATCTGTTGCATTTGCGTTACATTTAAGCTGCTTGCGTCCGGCACGATTCCTGCGGGATTGCCTTGAAAAGGCTGGCTCGTAAATGCATCCACATGATAGACCTTAATCTCTTTCATCTTGTGTTCCACTCCTTATTGTCGTTTGTTCCATCATATACGGCGCCGTTTCTGGCGTAAAACAAAGCTTTGTCATAGTAAGCATGAGAAAAAAATCATGAAACGGGGGATCTTCAGTGACACTGTATCAAATTGAAGTCTTTCTTGTCGTCGTGAGAAACGGGAGCTTCACCAAAGCCGGAGAGGAATTGCATGCCAGCCAGTCCGGGGTCAGCCACATTATATCCGATTTGGAGCAAGAGCTCGGGGTGACGCTGTTCAGCCGCAGCCGCAGCGGGGTGAAGGTGACTAAGGCTGGGGAGCATATTGTCGCACACGCCCGCGAGATTATGAGGCAGATGGAACGAATTCGGGAAATTGCCGCAGAGGAGAACGGTGTACAGAACGGAATACTCCGAATTGCTTCTTTTCCAAGCTTCACGGCAAATGTAATTCCCCAAATGATACAGTCGTTTCGGAACCATTATCCCAATATAGAGATCCTTCTGTTCGAAGGAAGTTATGCTGAGGTGGAGGCGTGGATCAGGGCTGGCGCGGTGGATCTAGGTTTTCTGTCTGAAGCGGAAGACGGGATCGAGATGAAGCTGCGAATTCTGGACCCTCTGGTCGTGGTTCTGCCGGCTAATCATCCGCTCACCAACCATGAGGTCATTTCTATTGAACAGATCGAGAATGAACCTTTGATCTTGCTGAAGTCCGGTTGTGAGCGTATGGTTGTGAATGCTTTTAAGGAAAAAGCACTTCATCTGCATACGCAGTTTGAAGCAGCGGAGAATTCTACAGTCATCTCCATGGTTGAAGCGGGAATGGGAGTGTCCATTGTACCTGCTATGATCCTTCCCTCTTCACCCCCCAAGGTGGAGATCAGACGGCTTCATCCTCCCCTTAGCCGTGAGGTGGGATTGGCAGTTCTGGCAGAGAATCCGGTTACACCTGCTGTTCATGCCTTTATCAAGGAGGCGGAGAACGTATTCGCTTCATACCAATACTATCCAGCACTATGATATATTAGAATAGATATGGAAGAGACGATTCTAAGGGGATGATGGCCTTCTTTTTCTTTTTCTTCGACGATTTATACAAGAACCCGTTTATTCAAAAAGCGTTCCGTACCGTCTGCGGCAACAAGCTTCTGTCGGATGGATATTGCGATATTGGCGAATATATCAATGCCCGAATGAAGAAGGAAGATATCCTTGCAGGCTTGAAAGCGATAGATTCATCTTTTACTGATTTATATATGAAGTCGTATCCTACCCGGGATACCATATTAAGCGACTGGTCCAAATTCGACTTGGATTATCTCAGCAGAATGACTCCGGATGAAATGCAGACTATCGAAGCCCAGGCGGTTATGAACTGGATCTTTCGTTCGTTTGGGAGTGCCGGTGAGCGGATGAAAGCAGCGGAGGAACTCACGGAGAAATTAGAGAAAGCCTATGATGAAATTCAGGGCAGTCTGAGCTTTTCACAGGGGATCATCTACATCAGCTCAGAGATTGATCTGCATTTTATTTCATCGTTTGACCGTTTTTACCGGGCTGTAAGCGAGCTCAGATCTGCCGGGAAGGATTTGTTCTTTCGCGGACATACCCAAGTTAATCATGTACTTGTTCCATCCATCTTGAGAAGGAAGCAATGGAGAGAACATGAACGCGACATGTATAATCACTTGCTGATCCAGTGTCCCCAGAATTTCGAGAAAGTAAAGTCTCACCTCGATTGTCTTGTGCAGATGCAGCATTATGGCCTGCCGACACGACTGCTCGATATCACTCATAATTCTTTAGTTGCTCTTTATTTCGCATGCGAGCAGGATTATAACACCTTTGGAGAGATCATCGTCATTGAAGTGGACACAAACAGCATCAAATATCCGCAAAGTGATACCGTGTCAATATTGGCCAGTCTGCCACTCTTCAGCAACGAAGATCAACAGGCATTTCTCCAGTATGCTAAGGATCCTGCATTAAATAAGCAAGATTTTAATAAAAAAATAGACCGGCTGCTCCATGAGGTTAAACTGGAGAAACCGGCATTCCGAGATGAAATCGAGAAGCAGCATTTGCTGAACTGTTACGTCGTTTTACCGACCAAAAACAATAACCGGATTATTAAGCAGGACGGGGCGTTTGTATTATGCGGGTTATCCGATGAACCTTCCACTGCGATCAACAAGCTCAGATTTACAAGCGGTTCAGGTAAAACCCAGATCTATATCGTGCGGAACAAGAAAGAAATCCTTGAGCAGCTGAAGGCGTTCTCGATTAACAAAGCCTCGTTGTTTCCTGAAATTGATGACGTCGCCGATTATATTAAAAGTAAATATTAAAGAACGATCCCGCTACCCCCGGGTGCGCACAGGCTCCAGTAAGTTCAGAACATAAGGGTTGCCGCTTCCTTCTGCATGATCACTGCGGATGTGCTCCTCGAAGCAGAGTCGGGATTTATGATCTGACACGTATTCGGGGTGCTTCTTCAGATGCTTCATCAGCTTTTGCCAGGAGCCGTAGATGTCCTCGCTGCTCTCCATCATTGCGTACAAGCCGCCCGCGAACCGCATTTCCTTAAAAGGTGCCGGAATTTCAGCGTTCTCCGGTACTGAGGCACACATGCCGTAGCCATAGACTTTAGTATCCTTGCCGGGAAAAGGTGGCATATTACCGCCGAGCAGGCGGGCGGTGCCAAGCAGCCCCGCATGGGTTAACCAAGCCGTGACAGGCGCGATGGCTTCTTCCTCCGGTGATGCGCTTACCGCAATATGATAGGCGAGACGCATCGGGGGAAGAGTTATAAATCTTACATGGACAGGTGCAATGGCTTCCACGTTGTTTTTCTCCTTTTTTTGCCCCCTGCTTTGGGGGACGACCGTATTTTTGAGCTGGTACAGAAGTTCTGTAGTTAGTGCTTTCTCTGACAGGACGGATGTGTGCTGCAACAGGCGGGTCACCGCAAGCTCCCGGGAGGCCCATTCCTGTTTATAACCGGAGATCAGCTGGATGTGCCTGACAATGACCTGATTCATGGTCTCCAGAGACATATCCTCAAGCACTGCGCGGACTTCTTTAATACTGATATCAAAGCTTCGCAGATAAGCTGTGACCTCTACTGCCAGCACAGCAGCCTCATCATACACCCGCCAGCCGGAGCCGGGATCCCGCATGCTGGAGAACAATCCCTGGACTCCCAGTGGCGCAGTGTCCGGCTCGTCAGCCCAAGCTGTGCGCAAAGTTTATCAATTCCGATCGGTTGGCTCATGCAGTGTATGACAATTACGTTAAAGGGAGCTGAGCGATGAGAACTTCACAGTCGGTAACCGAATTTATGGATCAGTTTGAGCATCCGTTGAAGCCGGAGATCGAAGTGGTCCGCAGCGTTATTTTAGAGGCGCATGATGGAATAACCGAGCAGATTAAATGGAATGCCCCGAGCTTTTGTTACCACAATGAAGACAGAATTACGTTTAATTTCCGTGGAAAAGGATACTTCCAGCTCATATTTCATTGCGGAGCCAAGGTGAAATCCGGGGCCGGTGACAGCAAGCTGATCGACGACGATGAAGGGCTTCTGGAATGGATCACCCTCGATAGGGCCACGGTGAAATTTACGGATATGAACGATGTGGTCAACAAGAAAGAGAAGCTTGTAAATGCAGTCAGGAAATGGGTACAGGCAGCGGCGCTGTAGAGAGTGGTTATAGGTAAGGGCTGTTGTCCATGTTGATGATGCAAGAAGCTACCGGACCGGATTCGGCGGCTTCTTGCTGTGTAGGCTTGACTTCCACCAGCGGGATTAATATAATCTAAACAGTTGGTTAGAAATTAGCTGGAGGTGAAGAGAAAATGATATCAGAGAAAAAGAAGGGATCACGTACCTATGACGCTGCCCGTTCCAAGGAAATGATTCTCGATGCCGCTGAGGAGCAGTTTGCCGAGCTCGGGTATTCGGCAGCACGGATTGATGCGATCGCAAAGGCAGCGGGCTATAACAAAAGCCTGATTTATCAGTATTTCGGGGACAAGCTGGGATTATATACTGAGGTGGTCAAACGGGCTGACCAGGTTGGTGACCAGGTGACGGGACAGGCGATTGCCGGGATCATGAAGGAAGATTCATTGGTTACGAATCCTGACACATTCCGGCGGTTTCTGGAAACGAATATCCGTGAATTGTATCAATTTCTCCTGGATCATCCCCGTTATCGTAAAATTCTGTTCTGGGAGGCTGCCGAAGAGTGGAAGACCTGGAACCAGATCACCTACCGGCCGGATGATTTCACACAGCTCGTTGAGATTGCGAAGGCTGCCAAGGAGAACGGTATTCTCCGTAAAGATATAGATCCTGTCATGCTGCCGCTGCTGCTCATGAATATCACGACAAGCACGATCCAATCGTTCTCCAGGTATAAACCAATGCTGGACCCGGAGGGTGCTCTGGAAGACAGAGAGCATATGACCAGCCAGCTAACAAACTTTATGATTCACGGGGTGATGGAGCAGTCTTTGCTGTAGAGGGCTGCTTTTGCATAAATATAAACAACTAGTTAGTTTTATTTAGGAGGAAACAACCATGCAGCCTGTAATTCAAACCGAAGGCTTATCTAAACGATACGGGAACCATCAAGCAGTGGCCGATCTTTCCGTACACGTGAACAAGGGAGAAATTTATGGATTTCTAGGATTAAATGGAGCCGGTAAAACAACGACCATCCGCATGCTGCTGGGCATGATCCGGCCTGATAGCGGTGCTGCTTACCTGATGGGCAAGAAGGTAGATGCCGGCAGTCATAAATTGTGGACGGATGTGGGCTATATGGTCGAAACTCCCTATTCTTATCCCGAGCTGACGGTTAGGGAGAATCTGGAGATCATCCGCCGGCTGCGCAGCATCGGCGACCGCACCTCTATCGATAGGGTAATGGATAAGCTTCAACTGACCCCGTACCGGGACCGGAAGGCGAAACATTTGTCGCTTGGCAACGGGCAGCGGCTCGGACTTGCCAAAGCATTGCTGCATCAGCCGAAGGTGCTGATTCTTGATGAACCGACGAATGGACTGGACCCGGCGGGAATCGTTGAGGTCCGGGAATTGCTCCGGGAGCTTGCGGAGGAGCAGGGCGTAACCATATTTATCTCCAGTCATATCCTGGGCGAGGTTGCGAAACTGGCGACCCGGATCGGGATTGTCCACCATGGCAAGCTGCTTCAGGAGACAGATGTCAGGGATTTGCACTTTATGCTCAGGAAGCGGCTTTTGGTGAATTCCCGCAGGCCGGAGGATGTCATGCTGCTGCTGCGGCAGCAGGGGTATCAGGTGGATATAGGCGAGGACAGGGTGCTAAGCATTACCGCAGAACATGCAGTAGCCGAGCCTGACCACATCGCCAGGCTGATGGTCCATGCGAATATGGCACCAACCTTGCTGCAAGTGGAGGAAGAAGATTTGGAGGCCTATTTTTTAAGAAAGATCGGGATGGATGGAGGTAGCGGCAGATGAAGTTATTATGGATTGCTATACAGACAGAGAATTTAAAGTTCCGGCGTTCGAAGTTACTATGGATTGCTCTTCTGGTATGTATGATTATGCCGGTGATGCTGGGTCTGGTCTTCTCCGGGTTGATTAGTTCCAAGGCCGCTCTGCAGCAACCCATGGATGTGCCAGCCTATTTCGACCAGCTTGGGATCATGATATCGATCGCCGGACTGATTGGATTTGGCTTCATCTTTAGTTGGTTATTTGGAAGAGAATATTCAGATCGTACGGTTAAGGATCTGCTGGCACTACCCGTGTCCCGATATGCAGTAGCCGCTTCGAAATTGATTGTAGCCGTCCTATGGTGCCTGATCTTCGCGTTATTGCTGTTTGGATTTGGAGTCGCAGCCGTGCATGTTTTTCCTTTCAATGGTTGGAGTACGAATACAATGATTCATAGTCTCGGAAATTATACGGTTCTTTCTTTCATGGCGATATGTCTGAGTATACCCGTGGCGTGGATGGCTAGCGTGGGACGGGGATACATGTCTTCGCTGGGCTTTGTTGTTCTTACCATCGTAGTTGCTCAGATCAGCGGAGCCATGGGGATCGCCCATTACATTCCATGGGCGGTGCCTGGATTGTTAAGTGGAGCAGGCGGGGAAGAAGTGTCCCATTTGGGATTGTTTAGCCGGCTGCTGCCCTACTTGACCGGTCTGACCGGTATTCTGGGTACGCTTGGCTGGTGGAGATACGCAGATCAGACCTAGAAATACTCTTGAAAAGAGCGTCCGAACCTCAGGGTTCGGACGCTCTTTTCATTCAATCTGTACCTGCAATCTGAAGAAGTACCTGTACGTCGTTGGATGGATAACCGTTATCCTGATTTGGATCCTCTGGGTATGGGTGAATGAGAGATGCTTATACCGCACTGGATAAGGTCTCAAAGTCCCCGTCGCTGAGCGTGATCGCAGCCGCTGCGAGGTTCTCTTCCAGATGGGCTACAGAAGAGGTTCCGGGAATAGGAAGCATAACCCGTGAACGCTTCAACAGCCAGGCTAGTGCAAGCTGCGAAGGGGTTGCGCCGTGCTTCCGGGCTAGTCCGGCAAGCGGCCCGCCTTCTCTGGCAAGTTCTCCAGTTGCCAGCGGGAACCATGGAATAAAGGCGATATCATGCGCCTCCGCATATTCAAGCACAGGCTCCGACTTCCGGTTCGCGAGGTTGTACAGATTCTGCACAGATGCAATCTTGACAATTCGCCCAGCGCGCTCCAGTTCTTCTACGGAAACTTCGCTTAACCCGATATGGCGGATTTTACCCTCCTGTTGGAGTAAAGAAAGCTCGCCGATCTGTTCTTCGAGTGGAACCTTGGCATCAATCCGGTGGAGCTGGAACAGATCAATTCTCTCCAGTCCGAAATGGCGGAGGCTAAGCTCAAGCTGCTGCCGTAAATATTCAGGTCTGCCAACGGGACGCCAATCATTCGGCCCGCTGCGTGTCAATCCGGCTTTGGTGGCAATCACCAGATCTTTAGGGTAAGGGTAAAGTGCCTTGCGGATAAGAAGATCAGCTACGAACGGGCCATAGGAGTCAGCCGTATCGATAAAATTAACACCCATTTCCACTGCCCGGCGAAGCACGCGGACGGCTTCTTCCGGATCCCGCGGGTCTCCCCACACACCGGGACCTGTCAGTTGCATGGCTCCATACCCGAGTCTGTTCACACTCAAATCTCCGCCAATGGCAAAGGTGCCAGACTGTGAAGCATCGACCTGTTGACTATTCATACCTGTTCATCCTCCCACAAAAAGATTGATAAAAACTCAACAAGTATAATTTATTCCTTTTTGCTGGAGATGGCAAATACCGGGAAGGGCGGTAGAGATTCTGCACCCGTTCAGCTTATACTTGGAAATATACAGCTAAATTGCATTACAGAAATCGGAGAAGAACTCAGCTTAGGGTGTTAGAGATTGGTTGCGGAGCATGAGGGATTTGTAAGACGGACTTAATCGGCGTGGAAGACCGTGTATCGCTTGCGGCACAGAAGCACTCTAGAGAGGGGATGTAACTTAATGAAAATTGAAGTGGTACAACAATATTTTGGGCTGCTGGAGCAATTTAACGACCGGACAAGTGATTATGAAGGCATTCTGCATCCGGAAATGGAGCAGACCGAATATCCGAACTGGCTTACGGACCATGTGGCAGTGAGCAATTATGAAGTGTTGTTCAGTCGTATGGGAGGCGGTGCCAAGCTACTCTCTTCACAGAACTATGAGATTCGGCATGTGCATGAAACGGCGGACGCAATAATTACGGAGGTAACCTGGACGGCAGAAGTGGCGCTCGACGCAGGTGTCTTCACCAAAGGGCAGGAACTGAAGGCTTATTTCTGTTGTGTGTTCGAGTTCAAGGACGGTCTAATCTATCGCCAGCGCAATTATGATTGCTTTGAAAGATTCTAAACAGCTGTTTAAAGTTGTCACAAAATATTCCCCTGCCTCGTTATATTTGCATCACAAATAAGGGGTGGCTGTAATGACGGAATTGACATGCGTTGTGATCGGCGCAGGGTATGCAGGTATTCACGCGGTTCATGAAATTCGAAAGGCATTCAAGGGGGACGGCGGTCAAAGGAAGCTGCGGCTTGTACTGATTGACCGGAATCCCTATCATCTCCGCAAGGTGCTGCTCTTCCGGCCCGCTGCCGGAGGGGAAGAAATCAAGGTGCCGCTCTCCAAGCTGTTTCCGGACGGTGTAGAGCTGTTGCAGGCAGCGGTTACAAAGATCGAACCCGGACTCCAAAGGCTGCAGCTTGAAGATGAGCATGGACTGAAACGCGAGTTATCCTATGACTTGCTTGTTGTTGCGGCGGGCAGCACGGTACGCAGACCCGTCCCTGAACAAGGCGGTATTGCGTTAACGGACGTTCCGGCTGCAGTGGCGATTCGTGAGGCTTGGCGGGCCAACCTGAAGCAGGCATTGCTGGTGCCGGATACTGAAGAACGCCGGAGACTGCTAACTATCGCCGTTGCGGGAGCAGGCATCAGCGGGATCGAGACATCTGCTGAAATTGCCTATTATGCACGCCGTGATGCACTTGAACTGGGTATCCGCTTGGAAGAGGTGCAAATCCGGTTGATCAATGCGAACCAGCGGCTGTTCCCTGAGGGTCCGGCAAAGGTTGGGCATAAACTTGAGGAGAAACTTCGGGAGTCCGGGATTGTCGTCATGCATGACTGCAAAGTGGTCAAGGAGAAAGATGGGGTTGTCACTTTATCCGATGGAACGACGGTGCCCGCCGGGATGTGTGTGTGGACACTGGGGCTGATGCCAAACCCGGCTCTCCAGGAGCTGGGTCTTCCGCTTTCTTCAAAAGGTTATGTGCTTACAGATGCCAGCTACCGGGTTCAGGGGATGAAGGGTGTATACAGCATCGGAGACTGCGCACGAATTGTGGACCCTGCAAGCGGACGGGCTGACGGCAAGACCTGCAAGGAAGCGCTCGCGCAAGCAGGAAGACTTGCGAAGATTGTACTTGCGGACCTCAGCGGGGTGCCGGCACCTGCGCACAAAGGCTACATGGAATTTTTCTGCTTTGGGCTCGGGCCTCAGCGCGGTATGGCGTGGACACGCAAATGGGGAGTAGATTTTATGATTACGGGCAAGCTCGGCTGGAAGCTGCGGGAATACACCTGGGATATGGCAAGCGAGTTGAAATAATTTGGGCTAGATAGGCAAAATCTTTAGTTCAGTGTATATAGATTAGAAAATAAGGATGGTTACGGTGAACGTAGAAGAATTATATGCGAACTACAAGGGGCTGTTGTTCCGTCTTGCTTATCAGTTGACCGGTTCAGCCGCTGATGCAGAGGATGTGGTTCAGGATGTCTTTCTCAAAGCTCATGACATACCGCCGGAGCGGATGTCCGAACCGAAAGCCTATTTGTGCAAAATGGTAACCAACCGTTGCCGGGATCTTCATAAATCGGCCCGCAAAAAACGTGAGCAATATTTCGGCGAGTGGCTTCCCGCCCCAATCCTGACGACCCATGATGAATCCTTTGAGAAGGTTGCCCGTGATGAACTGATGTCGTATGCGATGCTGGTGCTTCTGGAACGGCTTAGCCCATCGGAGAGGGCCGTGTTCGTTCTTCGGGAAGCCCTTGGCTTCGAATATGCAGAACTGGCGCTGCTCCTGGATAAGAGTGAAGTGAACTGCAGGAAGCTGGTCAGCCGGGCCAAAGGGAAGATGGGGCTGCGCGATAGTGAAGCTGTTCGGCCGGAGGCAGCAGATGAAGTATGGATCATGCGTCTGCTAGGAGCTCTGGAGCAGGGCCAAGTGGATATTGTTGTGTCCATCCTCTCTGAGGATGCTGTACTTATCTCCGATGGCGGAGGTAAAGCTTTTGCAGCCGTCCGTCCGATTGTATCCGGCAATTTTGTTGCCCGTTTCCTGCTGGGGATAACCGGAAAGCGGCCGCTTGCCCAGTCCGTCGTACGCGTGGAGATGAAGGAACTGAATGGCCAATCCGGGCTTATACTGCACGAGGTGGACGGCACTGTAACGGCAGTGCTGCTGCATGTCGAAGAAGGCCTTATCCAGAATGTGTATTTGCTCCGTAATCCCGATAAGCTGTCGCATCTATTATGAAATCATAAGTAACCAGCAGATTCCGAATTCACGGAGACCTGCTGGTTTTTTTACATACCGGAGAGATTCACACGCTTCGCAATTCGCGGAGCATTCAGGCCTGCTGGCAACAGAATATTCCCTTATTTGTGCAGCTTATCGGCGAGGAACAGCAGCTTGCCTTGAGACTATTGAATAAAAGGATTTCCAAAAATATACTGGGAATGTAAGCGGAACTCGAGAGCCGATTGCAGTATAAAAAGGAGGTGCACAATGAAGATCACGATTGAGAATGTTCCTCCAGGTGGTGAGCCGGAAATCATTATCAGATGTAACGAACCGGATGATAGCATAATGCAGCTCATTTACTCCCTGAAATCAGCATCCAAAAAGCTGATTGGTCTTACGGATCTGCAGATCCATATCATCAATCCGAGGGACGTGTTTTATTTCGAAGCTGTAGATAATAAAGTGTTCATCTACTGCCAGGAGAAGGTATACGAATCCCGGCTCAAGTTGTACGAAATTGAGGAGGAATACGGGAGCTGGGACTTCTTCAGAGCATCGAAATCAACTGTACTCAATATCGGAAAGATTAAATCCGTCAGCCCTGTGCTATATGGAAGGCTTGAAGCGCTGCTGCTGAATGGTGAAAAGGTATTTATTTCAAGACAATATGTCCCTGTGCTCAAAACCAAACTAGGGCTATAAGGAGGCACCATCATGTCCATTTCCAGATTTTTAACGTTGATGCTGAAGGAATTTCTCATCGCATGCGGCGGTTTAATGATTCTGGTGGCATTGTACCAGGCGATGAATTCACCGGATCACATTCGAACTTCAGTTCTATGGCAGATTGCGATGTTCGGGGCTGCCGCTACCTTTTATAAGAACGGGCTAATGAACCATCATGAGCTTGGAAAAAAAGCGGAACGAATCACCTTCTTCGTCTGCGTCGTACTCGCCAATTCTACACTGATCCTATGGCTGCTGATGTTCAGCACCCATCCGTTTTTTGATAAATCCATGTTCATTCTGCTGATTCTCATTGTGTTTGTTATTGAAATCATGGTGCACTCCATGATGTATATTGACAGCAAGAAGGAAGCCAAACAGCTTAACGATAAACTACATCAGTTTAATAATCCCGGAAACGGTGAATCCGTTGACAGCGATCCCGATAACAGCAATTCTGATTAATCATTTCAGAAACCGCATGTTCACTTCTCCACTGCCGCCTATGTTCGCGCCAAGCCTGAGACGGAAGGCGTTCCTCTTCAATCGTGATTTCACCTGTGACGGTGTCAGCGAAGGATTGCATTGTAATAACTGTGCTGCTGCACCGGAGACGAGGGGCGTTGAGATGCTGGTTCCCGTCAGGAGAAAATAGCTCTTCCCGACCCGCAGATAAGGAAGGGTCCGGTCCAGCCTGGAGCCGGGAGCCCGAAGCGAAGTAATTAATTCTCCAGGTGCGGTGAGATCCGGCTTCGTCAGACCGCCCGGAGCCGGACCGCGGCTGGAGAACCAGGTAATCCGGTCGTCCTTTTGCACAATGGTGCGGCGGTCATCCACGGCGCCGACGGTAATCGCGGAAGGACTAATTCCGGGTGACTCAATGGTACCGCGTTCAGGGCCGCTGTTGCCTGCCGCGATGACTACAGTAAGTCCGGCTCTGACCGCCTTTTCCACAGCCTGACATAGCAGATCATCCTTACAGGATGACAGTGCCGGTCCACCGAACGACATGGATAGAATCCGCAGATTCAGCCTTTTCCGGTTCGCTATGCACCACTCAATTCCTTTAATAATGGTGGAGTCATATCCGCTGCCTTCACTGTCAAGTACTTTGACTGCCACAATTCCCGCCTCCGGTGCAGGACCTTTGTATTTCCCTTTACTGCTCCTGCCATTGCCGGCTGCATCACCGGCTATATGTGTCCCGTGGCCGTTATCATCGTAGGGCCGTTTGCGGTGATTAATGAAATCTTTAAAAGCAATGATCCGGTTGACGGGTTTCGTCAGATCTGGATGCGGGTAGACGCCGGTATCGAGCACGGCAATATTAATTCCTTTACCCGTAAGACCTCTCTTCCGCTGAATAAGTGTTGAACCGATCGAAGGCGTCGCTATGTTTAGCGACGTTTTTTTTTTGCCGTCCAGATAGATTCTACTAACCTCGCCGCAGCCGCATAACTTCTCCAGACATTTCACGGATACCTTGGAGGATACCGAATTGAGCAGGGGCAACCGGTGAATAACAGAAAAAGCGTGGAGACCCAGCTTCCTGTTCAGGGTTCGTAATGTGGCAGAGTTCATGGCCGGCTTGAATTGAATGATTACGGGAATGAAGGAAGGTCTCTTGCCGGTGGACGTTGAACGCCGCAATATGGTTCGCAAAGGCTTGTTAATCAGGCTTTTCTGCTGTTCATGCCAGCTACGTGTATTCATTATAAATGGCTCACCTCTTGGAGCATTGTATGCAGTGGCCGGGCCGTAGGTACGTATCTATGAAACTAGGAGGAAACCTCATTTTTATGGAGATAGGTTATCATTCGTTTCAGAGAAGCGCTGGCTTGCATTAACTATATTATCCTAATAGAAAGTGGTGAAAGAATTGAAACCAACTACTAAGAAGACAGTTATGCCAAGCAAAGCCCAAGTCCTTATGGCCATGAAAAAACGTGCAGCAGCAGCCCCTAAGAAACGGAGAATCAGACAGACCTTTGACAGACTTGTCGTTCTCGCTGTAAGTACCAATAACGTTCCTAAGGATTCGACTGGCTGGACCGCGACATTAACCAGAAACAACAATCTGGTCGCCACCGCTTCGTTTGACGAATTCGGAGCTGTTCGTTTCCCGACAATTAGCACCTTGACTACAGTGTCCTATGTCCTCAGAATCCGCGATGCCGACAATAACCTGCTGACAACAAAAAACATCCCGTCAGACCGTGAGTTTTACGTTGCTATATTCTAATCCGGTCTGAATTTCATCAGGTTGCGTACGTGAAGAATAGCGGTACGGAAACTCGCGTCAAATTTAACAGTATACGCCGCCAAAGACTACGGTTATTATGTAGAATTGGCGGCTTTTTTAATGGAAGCTTCTTCAGTGATAAGTTGATCTTAATTTATTGCCGAATAATGTCGAATATAGAATAGGAAGAGTATGTTCTTTTACAGAAAATCAAGGGTGGTTTGGCGAGAATGGACAAGCGTGGATCAAAGATTGCATGGAGTGCCCTGGTGATGTACCTTGCTGCCTGTACAGCAGCTCTACTTTTTAAGAGTATTATGATACTGGGGAGTATCGCACTGATTGCGCCGCTCTTCGCTTTTTGGATCTGCCGGGAATGGATGAGAAATTACAACGAGAAACTGCAACTCTATCAGAATGTCATCGATCAATCTCCCTTATCAATTATTATCACCGACATGAACAGCCGCATTGAATACATCAATCCCTATTTCACCCAAATAACCGGATACAGTTTGGAAGAGGTAAGAGGTAGAACCCCGAGTATTCTTAGAACGGATAAAACAGAAGGTCAAACCTACCGGGAGTTGTGGGATACCTTAAATCGGGGAGAGAACTGGGAAGGTGAGTTCGTCAATAAAACAAAGGATGGCGAAGAATATACCGAAGCAGTTATCATCTCCTCCATTAAGAACCAGGCAGGAACAATCACGCATTACGTGGGTATCAAAGAAAATGTTTCTGAATACAAAAGAATAAAAAAAGAGCTGTCAGATCAGCTCTATTTCACTTCGCAATTAGTCGACACACTGCCTCATCCGTTATTCTATATGGACAGTGAAGGCAGCTTCCTTGGCTGTAATTACGCTTATGAGAAGGCATTTCAGGTGCAACGCCGGAATTTGATCGGCATGCACATCAGTGATCTGCCACATTTGACGCAGGATGGTTATCAGATCATCCGAGAAATGAAAGAAGAGGTTATGAGCAGGGGAGCTACCGATGTAAGGCAGATTCAAAGATTATTCGCAACAGGCGAGAACCATGATATTTTATATTCACTTTCTGCTTATAGGCTTTCTGACCGCACAATTGGCGGGTATTTGGGCATTATGACAGATATCAGCGATCTGAAGAGCAAAGAGAAAGAACTTGTGGATAGTATGCAATTTCTCGACATTGTGATCAGCCACATTCCGGTTATGCTTTATGTTAAAGATGCGAAGACGCTTAAGTATTATAAAGTAAATAAAGCTTGTGCAGACTTTTTGGGTAAAACTCCGGATGAGATGCTTGACCTTACCGTTTACGACCTGTTCCCTCCGGACACTGCCAAAAGATTGAACGCAATGGACCGGAAGGTGCTGGAGACCCGGCAGATCATAAGCGAAATCGATGTATTTCCAGGCTATAGCGAGGAATGCGCCTTAAGATATGTGCAAGCTTCTGTTCTTCCGATCCTGGATTCAAATGGAGAGCCTTTATATCTACTTGGCGTTTCTGAAGATATTACAGGAGCGAAGCTCAAGGAGGAAGAGCTTAAGTATGCCCTGAGCCTTGCTGAAGAAGCAACAATAGCCAAATCACAATTTTTGGCCAATATGAGCCATGAGATCCGTACACCGATGAATGCCATTATCGGGCTGGCCTATCTGGCGCTTCGAACGGGTCTAAATCTGAAGCAACGAGATTATGTGTCCAAGATCCATAATGCCGGAACATCGCTGCTGGTACTTGTTAATGAGATTCTGGATTTCTCCAAAATTGAATCGGGCAGCATGGAGCTGGAAGACACTGGCTTCGAACTCCAGGATATCATCCAGAATGCTGTGGATTTGTCGAGCCAGGCCGCACATGACAAAGGCCTTGAACTTCTCTGCTATATCCCCCAGGATATCCCTCGGCAACTTGAAGGAGATCCGCTTAGACTGGTACAGATCATTACTAATCTCCTGAGTAACGCTGTGAAGTTCACCGAGAATGGCGAAGTGGCGGTAACAGTGGAAATGATCAGCTGCATTGATACCAGAGTCAAGCTCAAGTTCAGCGTTCGCGATACGGGAATAGGCCTTAGCAAGGAAGCGGAGAACAAAATATTTCTGGCGTTCACACAAGCGGACAGCTCAACTACAAGAAAATTTGGCGGAACGGGACTTGGACTGGCCATCAGCCGGCGTCTAGTGGAGATGATGGGTGGCGACATATGGGTGCAAAGTGAAGAAGGGAAAGGCAGCAAATTTTCCTTTACCGCCTGGTTTGGAATCGGGCAAGCCGACGCATCCAAGCCGCTGGAGATGCCGGAGGGCGAACGACGTCTGAAAATTCTGGTAGTGGATGACAACCGGGCAGCGAGAGAAATTCTGACAGAATACTTGCAGAACTTTAAATGCCTGACTACAGCTGCAGCTTCCAGCGATGAGGCGCTGAATGCACTCCGGGAGAATGACGCAGGTACACCCTACGATGCGGTATTCCTGGACTGGCAACTGGCGGGAATTGATGGAATGGAAACGGTTAAGCTCATCAAAAATGGAGCAGGTCTTCTCCACATTCCTGCTATCGTTCTTGTTAAACCTTTTGGTATAGAGGACATCCGGCAACATCCAGATGTTAACCTTGTGGACGATTTTGTAGTTAAACCGATCAATCAGTCGCTCCTTTACGATACGTTGATTACATTGTTTCATGGACCCAAACCAAGCACTGAGAAGGCTGTCATTCATGAGAAAAACTACGGACTCTCCGGAATCCGGGTGCTAGTGGCGGAGGATAATGAAATTAACAGGCAGATTGCCGTTGAACTGCTGAAAAGCCAGGGTATTATTGCCGATGTTGCTCCAAATGGAGCTGAGGCGGTTCGAATGGTTGAACAAATGTCTGCTGGGAAGCCCTATCAAATTGTAATTGTGGATCTGCAAATGCCGGTAATGGACGGATTTGAGGCTGCCAAGAGAATCCGTGAACTGGACAAGGAATTGCCTATCATTGCCATGACTGCACGTACCATGCAGGAGGAGAGAGAGTTGACCATTCTCGCCGGTATGAATGATCATGTCGCTAAACCTGTCGATCCGGATATTCTGTTTACCAAAATCGGCAAATGGGCTTCAGGTACTTCCGGTGAGATCATTTCGCTTCAGAAGGTTCCCGCTTATCATCAGATTTCTACTCCGCTAAAAGAAATAACGATTCGGGGAATTGACCTCACTGGCGGGCTTAAACGTGTTGGAGGCAATGAAACCCTTTATATGGATTTGCTGCTCAAATATGCTGAGAATCAAAGAGAGACCGTAAGCAAATTGCTGGACTCCGTAAGCCGGAATGATTTCGCTGCAGCACACCGTCTGGCTCACAACTTAAAAGGCGTCTCCGGAAATATCGGCGCATTGGAAGTGCAGAATTTATCGGGCGATATCGTGAAGTTGTTGATCAAGCAGCAGAATACAGAATGGCTAAGCCAGCTTCTACGGCGCCTCCAGGTAGTGGTATCTCAAATCTCGAACGATATCAGCAGCAAGCTGGATGAATTGGATTTATACAGTGATAAGGACAATATCCTGGAGCAACATGAAGCGCTGAATGAGATTGTAGATAACCTGCTGATTGTACTAAAGGATAATGACTATGAGGCAGTTGACTATTTCAACTCCGTTAAAGGCACTTTGGCTTTAGAAATACTGCCGGAGCAAATGGCCACATTGGAGAGCCATATAAGAATGTTTGAGTATGATGAAGCTATTACTGTTCTGGAAACGGCTTTAAGTGAAAGTAATAATGTGCAGAGGTTGATGTAGTATGCCTGACGTAAGACCCGTCATTCTAGTCGTTGACGATACCCCGGATAATATTGTTTTGCTTAGCGGCCTTCTGAAAGAGCAGTACAAAGTAAAAGTCGCCACCAATGGAGAAAAAGCACTTCAGGTAGCCAAATCCTCTCCCCCCGATCTAATTCTGCTGGATATCATGATGCCGGTTATGGACGGGTATGAGACCTGCCGGAGGTTAAAAGAGGATGAGGAACTTAAGGATATTCCGGTTATCTTCCTGACGGCGAAAGAAGAGGTGGAGGACGAGAACAAGGGATTCGGGCTTGGCGCGGTTGATTATATAACCAAGCCGCTCAGCTCACCCATTCTGCTCTCCCGTGTGAAGACCCATCTGACTCTGAAAATGTCAAAGGATTTCCTTGAAGATCAGAATCAGTATCTGGAAGCGGAGATATCCAGACGTACAAAGGAAATTTCGCTGATTCAGGAGGTCTCTGTCATGGCAATGGCCGCCCTCGCTGAAATGAGGGATTCGGAGACTGGTAATCATATTCAGAGAACCAAATTATATATTGAGGTTCTGGCAACTCAGCTCAGCCGTACGGATAAATACTTGGATGTGCTTAGTAAGCAACAGGTTGAACTTATCGTGTTGTCGGCTCCTCTGCATGATATCGGTAAAGTGGGAATTCCGGATCATATTCTTCTGAAGCCGGGTGTGCTCACCCGGGAGGAATTTGAGTATATGAAGACCCATACCACACTCGGCAGGGATGCTATACTTCGTGCGGAAGTATTAATGGACAGACCCGAAACCTTCCTTCGTTTTGCCAAGGAAATTGTTTATTCCCATCACGAGAAATGGAATGGAACCGGATATCCTGAAGGCTTGGCAGGTGAGCAAATCCCACTTTCGGCAAGACTCATGGCGGTAGCCGACGTCTATGACGCGCTCACCAGCAAAAGAGTGTATAAAGAAGCTATGTCTCACGAACAGGCAGTACGGATCATAGAAAATGATGCAGGTATCCATTTTGATCCTGATATCGTTCAGATATTCTTGAAGCATCAGCACAAATTTAAAGATATATCCGAGAAATACAGAAGCGACAATGCTGACTAAAGACATGTTGGTTAGGTACCGTACACAATTTCATCAAGGTGATTTTAGCTCCAGTGACAATTAACCTGCCATGGACGTTCCAATGGGGTGAATGTCACGATATAATATGGCCAGAGCGGCAAGGTAAGCAAGCTTATCCTAAGATGCCAACCGAAAGGGCTGAGATAGATGAGTCTGGAAGCCTTGAATGAAGTAGTGAGAAATGATCTATCCTGCCTTGCCTATGGAGGTACCGACTGGGTCCGCAGAGTAGAACATCCCGAAGGTCATGTCTATGATGTTGTGATCGTCGGCGGGGGACAAAGTGGGCTGGGTGCTGCTTTCGGACTGCTGCGCGAGCGGATTTCTAACATACTGGTAATCGATGAGAATAGTGAAGGCCAGGAAGGACCATGGGAGACATATGCCCGTATGGTTACGCTTCGCACCCCAAAACATTTGTCCTCCATAGACATGGGAATTCCGTCACTGACTTTCCGTTCCTGGTGGGAAGCCCAGACAGGGCCCCTCGGGTGGGAGAAGGTAGATAAGATCCCGCGCGGGGATTGGATGAACTATTTGCGCTGGTACCGTAAGGTACTGAATCTTCCTGTTCTTAACGAGGTGAAGCTGGATCTTGTTGAACCATTTGGCGAAGGACTATATCGGCTTCATATTGGTGGACCGGGAGCCCCCGGACAAGTGCTGCTGGCCCGAAAGGTTGTTCTGGCGACAGGCATACAAGGCGGTGGTGAATGGCATGTACCAAAGATGATCGCCGAAGGACTGCCGCGGAAACTGTATGCCCATACCTCGGAAACTATCGATTTCGCGTCACTTCAAGGTAAAAGAGTAGGCATATTGGGCGGTGGAGCATCGGCTTTTGATAATGCCAGCTTTGCGCTTTCTGCTGGGGTGGCTGAAGCTCACGTCTTCGTACGCCGCGACAAGCTGCCGAGCGTCAATCCGATCCGTCAAATGGAAGGTTCCGGTATGATCGAGCGGTTCCATGCGCTGACCGATGAGGATAAATATGCTGTGATCTCCCATTTCTTCACATTCAATCAGCCGCCCACCAATGATACATTTGAACGGGCAGCTTCATGGCCCGGCTTTCAACTGCATCTGGGTTCCCCTTGGCTTCATGTGAAAGAAACAGGTGAAGGAGCAACGGTGACCACACCGCAGGGTGACTATACGTTTGATTTCCTGATTATTAGTACCGGCCTGATCAGTGATCCTGGCCTGCGTCCGGAGCTTAAGCTGATCGAAGGCCATATTGCCCGTTGGATCGACAGGTACCATGCCCCTGCTGATAAGGCCAACTCACTGCTTGATGCTCACCCCTATCTTAGCCCCGGATTTGCCCTTCTAAGTCGTGACTTGGAAGGTGTCAATCTGCTGCACGGGCTGTTTATGTTCAATTATTCCGCTTTGGCTAGCTGTGGTCTCTCTGCGTCAGCGATTTCAGGCCTAAGAAATGCGATTCCCAAGCTTGTTGCCGGTGTGGCGGATCAGCTCTTTCTGGACGACCGTGAAGAGATACTCCACAACTTCCTTAGTTACAACGAAGCCGAGTTTGTTGGTCAGTGGCCTAAGCAGGATTCAGAAACCCTTTAAGAATAAACTTAATTGTCCGAAAAATAAAAAGCAGCTAAATGGATCTGTCATGACCCGGTAACATTGGGTGTGGCGGATTTTTTTGTTTTTTTGTATATCAGAGAGTTTCTATAGGAATCACTTCTTATTTAGCCGGATTAAAAACAGGAAGAAGGTATAGTTAACTATTTAAGAGTTTATGAGAAAATAAGGAAAAAAGTGACACGGGGGCAAAAGGATGAAGCGGCGAAGAGTAGGGATTACAGGAAAAATATCGATCTTGTCAATTGTTCTAGTCCTATTCAGTGTTGTGTCAATTATGACTGCTGGCTATTTTGTTAATTACCAGCAGATCGAGAAAGCGGCAGGGGAAGAACTGGTAGGCTGTGCCAGCATAACCACCGGTTTAATTGAAAGCAGTCAGCTACAGCAACTGATACAAGGGAATACTGAAGTTTTTCCAGGGCTTCAGGCCAAGATAGACAGCATTGTTGATCACAAGTCTATTTTTCTGGATGCCGCTATTATTGCCGCTGATGGTACAATTCTAGTTCCCGATAAACGAATGCAGAACAGCGGTATCAATAAAGGGGATATCCTGCCCGTTTCCGATAAGCTTCTTCAGGAGATGATAAAGAGCGGACATCCGATGTATTCTTCTATTTATAGCTTCAACGGACTGGAGAGGAAGGCTGGCTACGCTCCCCTGTATACAACAGACTCCCAAATTGGCGCTTTTATGGTGGTAGAGTTTGATGCTGAGATTATTACCAAACGGACGAAGGATATGCTTGCCGTTACCTTCAAGATTGGTGGCATTTTTCCTATTTTGGCGGGACTGGCCGGATGGCTGCTGGCCAGACGGCTGACGAAGCCGATACATGATTTAACACAACTAATGAAAAAGGTAGCCTCTGGTGATTTGTCGGTAGTTATTGAGACGACCACCAGAAAGGACGAGCTTGGAGGGCTATGGGAGTCTTACCGTCACCTGGTTTCAGGGCTGTCTGAAGATATCCGTGAAATATCCAGCCATTCCGATGTGCTAGATTCACATACCAGACAAATTAACAAGTCATTTGAGTTATTGACACTCGGGGCACGTGAACAGTTTCAGGGTGTGCAGATGGTTGCTGGTCAGATGCTTCTGTTGGAGCAGGGAATCCAAGAGGTTGTCGGCTTAGCTTCTATGGCGGGCGCTTCTTCAGAGGAAGCAGTACTTGCTGGAAAACAGGGGGGGATCGTTGTGTCTGAAGCGAGAAGAAGCATGCTCAATATTCGTTCAACAACGGATGAGCTATCTCGCAAAACCACGGCCATTTCTGAAATGGTCTCAGTCATCGATGATATCTCGCGTCAGACCAATCTGCTGGCATTAAATGCGGCAATCGAAGCCGCCAGAGCGGGAGAGGCGGGTGAAGGATTCGCCGTAGTCTCGAAGGAAATCCAGAAGCTGGCCGATCAAACTTCAACGTCAACTAAGGTGATCCGCCAATTGATAGATGAAGTGAATAAATATATGAGGGATGCGGAGAAAGCAGTCTACACAGGTGTTGATCAAAACACAGAGACCGAGCTTGCCTTACAGCGTATCCTCCAGGCGATTGGCGAAATGGAGACGCGCATTGCCGGCATTCTGCAGTCTACCGATGAACAGGAAGTCCAGACGAATGAGGCTTTAATATCTGTGAAGGAAATTGCTGTGTATGCCGAAGAAAGTCAAAGTCATGTATCAGAGATGTCCGGATTGGTAGATCACCTTACGCACATGTCTAAGAGCTTGAAGCAAATGTCAGACAAGTTCACCATTACCCGGGAAGTGAGTAAGGAGTAATCTCTCAATCCATTAGCTGTAATTTGAAGAGTATACTTAGGAGGTGGTCTAATCTTATGAATAAAGATAACCTCAAGCCAACCATTATGCTTGTTGATGACCAGTGGCTCCAGATACAGATGATGTCGGACATCCTGAAGGCGTACCAATTAGATAATATATGCTATACCTTGGATCCGAGGGAAGCAGTGAAGGTATTTTTGGACAACCGTCCTGATGTTGTGCTCCTAGATCTTCACATGCCCTATCTGAACGGGTTTGAGGTGGCCCAGCAGCTGCAGGCGGTTACCAATAAGGATGAATTGTTTATCGTGATGTTCACGAGTGATTCTGATCAGGCCAACCGGATCCAGGCGCTGCAGCACGGAGTTAAGGATTTCATTACTAAACCCTTTGACCCGCTGGAAGTGACGCTGCGGATAAGGAATCTGCTGGAGACCAAGGCGTTATACCGGCAGGTTAAAGAGCAAGTGGATGTTCTTGATAAAAGAGTCCGGGAGAAGACCCAAGTTCTTGAAGAAAGCTATCTGGATCTCTTGAACAGGCTTGGAGTTGCGGCTAAGTATAAGGATTATGAAACGGGGATGCATATTAACCGGATCAGTCATTATGCACGCGCCTTAGGTGAGGCTGCAGGACTTAGCAGAGTGGAATGCGAAATGCTGTATCATGCCAGTGCGCTGCATGATATCGGGAAGATCGGAATACCTGATCATATTCTGCTCAAAAAAGGCCCTTTAACAACGGAAGAGCGTACTACTATGAAGAATCATTCTCTTATCGGAGCTTCCATATTAAGCAGCAGCTCATCCAAGGTCATACAAATGGCCGAAATCATCGCTCTTTCGCATCACGAAAGATGGGACGGCCAGGGATATCCTGAAGGGATTTCAGGAGAGGAAATCTCCATTTATGCCAGAATCACTGCTTTGTGTGATGTCTTTGATGCGCTAGTCTCTGAGAGACCCTATAAGCGCGCCTGGTCCTTTGAGGAGGCGGCCCGGACGATTCAGGCTGAACGGGGAACCCATTTTGATCCCCGATTAACCGACTTGTTCCTGCAGATCGCACCTGATTTATATGCCGGTTTCAGAGAAGAAATGGAAGGAATGCTTTGAGTCATAAACACATCATGCTTGCCGTGATGTGTTTTTTGGTATTATGTCGTAAACTGATGATATACGAAATTGATTATTCAGCAGATTGGAGCCATACCATGACCTATCGTAATTTGGAAGAATGCATTATCGATTTGGAGAAGCACGGGCATCTGATCCGTATTCATGAAGAGGTTGATCCTGAACTGGAGATGGCAGCGATCCATTTGAAAGTATTCGAGGCCGGAGGGCCGGCCTTATGTTTCGAGAATGTGAAGGGTTCTAAGTTCCGGGCGGTATCCAATTTGTTCGGAACCGTGGAGCGCAGCAAATTTATCTTCCGGCATACCTGGGCTTCGGCACAAAATGTGATTGCTCTCCGTAATGATCCCGTGAAGGCGCTCAAGAATCCTTTTAAATATATCGGAACCGGACTTGCAGCAAGAAGAGCGTTGCCGCTGAAGCAGTTGGGCGGTCTGCCTGCAGGATTTCGGGAGATACAAATCTCCGAGCTTCCGTTGATCAAGCACTGGAAGGAAGATGGGGGTGCTTTTGTCACCTTGCCCCAAGTCTACAGCGAGGATCCGGACAAGCCGGGTATTATGAATTCCAATCTGGGTATGTACCGGATACAGCTCAGCGGCAATGAATATGAATTGAACCGGGAGGTCGGGGTTCATTATCAGATTCACCGCGGCATCGGAATTCATCAGGACAAGGCCAATAAGCTGGGGAAACCGCTTAAGGTGAGTATATTCATCGGCGGTCCTCCGGCTCATACCTTATCGGCTATTATGCCACTGCCGGAAGGCCTCAGCGAGCTTACCTTCGCGGGCCTTTTGTCCGGGCGTCATTTCCGCTACAGCTACGTGGACGGGTACTGTATCAGTAATGATGCAGATTTCGTCATCACCGGTGACATTCACCCTGGGGACACCAAACCGGAAGGTCCCTTCGGTGATCATTTGGGGTACTACAGTCTCACACATCCATTTCCGGTTATGAAGGTGCACAAAGTCTATGCCAAGAAAGACGGCATCTTTCCATTCACAGTGGTTGGACGGCCGCCGCAAGAGGATACTGCCTTCGGAGCCCTTATTCATGAGCTGACCGGAGGAGCAATCCGGCAAGAAATTCCCGGAGTACAAGAGGTGCATGCCGTCGATGCTGCAGGTGTGCATCCTTTACTCTTTGCGGTAGGCAGCGAACGCTACACCCCATATCAACAGGTGAAGCAGCCTGCGGAGATTCTGACGATCGCGAATCGGATACTTGGGACGGGACAACTCAGTCTGGCCAAGTATCTGTTCATTACGGCGGCAGAAGACCGTCCTGTGAATACACATGATATTCAGGACTTCTTGGGTTATATTCTGGAGCGGATTGATCTGCAGCGGGATATTCATTTCCAGACGAATACAACCATTGATACGCTGGATTACTCCGGAACTGGCATAAATACCGGAAGCAAGGTTATATTCGCTGCGGTCGGAGAAGTGAAGAGAGAGTTATGTACGGAAGTGCCGGTTGTGTTCAGTGGTGTCCCTGGATTTAATCAGGCTAAGCTGATCATGCCGGGAATCGTGGCTCTTCAAGGTCCTGCTTTCACAAGTTATCCCGATGCTCAGGAGGAGATCGCGGAGCTCTGCGCTTCACTAGGACAAAAGGGTCGGCTTACTGCTTGTCCGGTCATCATTCTTTGCGATGACAGTACCTTTATGAGCGAGGCTCTGGATAACTTCCTCTGGGCTGCCTTCACCCGAAGTAATCCTTCACATGATATTTACGGAGTGAACAGCCGCACCGAGTACAAGCATTGGGGCTGCGACAATGTAATAATTGACGCCCGGGTGAAGCCGCATCAGGCACCTCCGCTGATCCCAGATTCAACCGTTGAGAAGAATATTGAACGGATATTTGCCGAAGGGGGAAGTCTTGGCGGGATAAAGTAAGATTGATTTCACATAAAACAAGGGCATTCTGAGGCCGCATTGACGGTCTTCGGAATGCCCTTGTTTGCAGTTTCAGCCCCGTGCAGCGGCCATCTTTGTTTTTCTAAAATAAAAGACTGTATAGAGAATAAGCGGTATCACGAGGAAATTAACCAGCTGGATGTACAGCAGATAATTGAGAATTGCGAACATATCAAATAAGTTTTTAGAGAAAATATAGGAGAAGATGATGGTTAGCGCACTAACATAGTATTCTTTATACCTTATTTTAAGCCCGGAGAGCCGTACCAGCTCCATCAGCGCGAAGAAACACACGATATACCGGATGAACCAGCCCGCCACAACCTGAAGCATAACGAACAATTCACCTGCCTCAAGAAAACCGAATGCGCTGATAATCTGGGTCTGAGTAAGCTTAGGGAAGAGCAGATTCTCAGCCCGATCAGGGCCAAAGGTTGTAATTACTCCAAAGATAGAGAAAATGTGCATCTGTACGACAAATATCAGAGCAATCATACTGTACAAACGCACTCTGGATTTATTGCGGACACTGTCCAGATAAGGAATAAAGATTGTGATGCAGCTAAGTGCCCCTAGTATCTTTAGGGTGGCAAATAGTAAACCGGGTGTTATGCCGTGCTCAAGAATGGGATAGATGTACTTTATTTCTTTATACTTCTGTGTCAGTGCAGCGAGCAGCATGCCCGAGAGACTAATGAACACTATGACAATAACAGTGGTGATGGTTACAGAGGCAATACCCTTTTTGACCACATAAATCGTGGAAATTGCAGTGACGGCAATAAAAGTCCATACGGGAGTGAACTGCTGGAACCCTGCGTGCATGACACTGGCCTCGGCCCCGGCGCTCTCAAATATAGTTAATAGAATGGTAAGCACAAAAAGTAATGAAAATACAGCACCCATGGGTTTCCCGACAGATTTGGAGTAAATCTCTAGAAGATTATAACTCTTGGTTTTTTTATTGATGGTCAAAATAATCCATAAGTATACAAGGATGCATAAGGAAGCAACAATCATTGCAATCCAGGTGTCCCTGCCGCCCATCTTGATGAATGTAGAGGGAAACGTCTTCAGTGTTACAACTCCCAGACTGGTGATAATAAAAAATATATATTTTGAATTGATGCTCGCCATACTAGTGCCTCCATTTTCCGAAGAAACAGTTTATGTCGCCAGTATTGGCAATATATTGGAATGTTATTCCGGAATTTTGGCATACTACTTAAAAATTGAGGAAGGTGGCGAGGACTCATGACCGTAAAAGCAGCTGATATCTCTAATAAGTTAAAGGGCTGTTACGATCTGGTTATGAGAGAAATTCGTATGGACCGGCATACGATCACCCTTTTCTATATTGAGACCATCTGTGATGCAAGTTACATCAGTCAATATATCATTGAGCCCTTATCTCAATTGAAGCAGGATGTTACCGATAAAGAGGAGATTAGACGTACAATATATGCCGCAAACATTGGTGAAGTCCAAGATGTTGCTTCGGCGATGTCGCATATTCTATCCGGTGATCCCCTGCTGATCATTGAGGCTATCGGGTATACGGCTTATTTTGACGCCAGGAAAATAGAAACGCGGCCAGTGGAGAAATCGTTGTTCGACTCTTCGCTGGTAGGCTCCAATGAAAGCTTCAATGAGCTTCTGGCGAACAACGTCAGTTTGATCCGGAAACGAATGGCTACAGAGACGCTTAAGGTGGAGAGCCATGTGCTGGGCAAAGAATCGAAGACGCAGGCGGTACTGCTCTATATCGAAGGTACAGCCCCCGATGATCTCGTGTCACAGGTGCGTAACAGGCTTATGGAGATGCAGAACGAATTTGTTCTGAACACTCAATATGTGGCGGAATCCTTGAGCCCCAACAATTCATTATTTGATACAACAGGATATACAGAGAAGCCGGATACGGTGGTCTCCAGGCTGTTTGAGGGCAGAATCTCTATTCTTGTGAACGGCACCCCGTTTGCACTTACTGCACCGTTCTTCTTTTTTGAGAATCTGCAGGCTCCGGATGATTATGCTACCAACATGATATTTGCTTCTCTGCTGCGCATAATTAGATTCTTATCAGCAATGATGGCACTGTTGCTGCCGGGATTTTATGTGGCCCTGACCACACATCATTTCTCCCTGATCCCGTCGGCTTTTGTGTTCAAGCTGGCGGTATCCCGTTCAGGTGTACCTTTTCCAACCGTGGTTGAGGTGGTTCTGATGTTTATGTTCTTTGAACTTTCGAGGGAAGCCGGTCGGCGGCTGCCGCATCAGGTCGGACAGGCACTCAGTATTGTTGGCGCGCTGATACTGGGCGACGCGGCTGTTGGGGCAGGGCTGGCGTCGCAGGCAACTGTTGTCGTTACAGGAATTTATGCCATCACATCATTTATTAACCCTAGATTAACTGCGGCGGTGTCTGTATGGGCGCTGTTCTCTATTATCATATCCTCCTTTTTTGGCTTGCATGGATTCTATCTGGGATTTATTATCCTGATCTCCCATTTGGCTGCGCTGAGATCATGTGACTTCCCATACTTGTTCCCGCTGGGTACCGAGAAGTCGTTCCGGGCAGCTAATTATGATGTGCTGTCAAGGGGGCCTCTGAACAAAGTATCTAAACCTTTTATATCCCGAGGTAAAAGATGATGAAGCCTATTAAAAAGATAAGATTTACTTCGCTGTTATTGTTGATTCAGGTATTTCTGTTAACCTCGTGCATGGGCTACAGGGACCTCGATAAAATGGTTTTTGTTACCTCGATCCTGATTGATAAGGATGAGGACGACCAACTGGTATTCTATTTTGAGACTTTGAATTCTACCCGCAGCTCCACCAAGGAAGCCAATAAGGAGCAAAGAATTGTATATAAGATTATCACTGAGAATGCCGGAGATGCCTTAAACAGACTGGAGACCCATACCAGTTCACCTGTCACCTTGTCTCATAATAAAGTTATTTTATTCACCGAAAAATTTGCCCGTAGCGGTATTGACCAGGCGTTTGAGCTGTTTGACCGATGGCAGGAGTCCAACAAACGCACCCTTGTGGGGGTTTTTCTGGGAAAGACAGAATGTTTCGTTACTCCGAGTCATCAGGAAGAGTCGATCACAGGTCTGTATCTCTATGAAATGCTGGGCAGCAAGGAATCCGTGACCTCTTACGGCGTCAAGATCAATATTAAGGAATTCATGAACCAGAAATACATTGGCGACAAGGTAAACTCCGTGCCTCTACTGAATGTTTCTAAAGATAAGGAGGCGCAGAAACAGTATTATGTGGACGGCCTCGGGCTAATTAAGGAATATACACTAATCGGAACGGTCGATAGCGACCATACTATATTTTTTAACTTTCTGCTGGATAATGCGGTATCAGGGAATATCAATACCGTTAATCCGAATGATGAGACGAAGACAGTCTCTGTGATGCTGAAGAGTAATTCGTTTGATTCCAAATTAGACTATAGGAATGAACGATTAAAGGTGACGATTACGTTGAAATTAAATACGGATTTATCTGCCGTGCAAGGTAGGCTTAAACTTAACGAAGAGAACATTAAGAAGCTGGAGCGTTCACTGGCAGAGAAAGTTGAGGATAACTGTCTGGAGTTGTTTCAGGAATGGAAGGATAAAAAAACGGATATTTTTGATATTCAGGAGAAATTCGAAAGAAAATATCCACGTGTGCACAATGATAATATCATAGAGGATACTGACTTAGAGATGAACGTTGAGATGGAAATCAGCGGTACCACTACGGTAAGAGATGCAGAGTAGGGGGCTGATGTAATTGGTTCAAAATAAAGCCGGAGCCTTCACATGTAGATGAGCTCCGGCTGGTGCAGGGTCAACCTTGGTAATAGTTGCGAATCAGGGTTTCCATCACCCGGGTTGTCCGCATGGCGGTTTCACCGGTACTAAAGGCATTGCCTTTGCCGAGCAACTCATTCGTTACGGACTGAATCAGCGGCTGCTGGATATGTTCCGGATGTTCAATGAACTCTGCATGCTCTCCATCCGCTGTCCGCAGCATAATTGGTTTTTCGGAAAAAGTAGAAAAGGTTATGCTGCCCTTTGTGCCGACAATTTCCGTGGATTCTTCATTGGTGAATGCATTGAAGCACCACATTCCAGTTCCATGAACACCCGATTCAAAGAGGAAACGGCCTGACACCGTATCTTCTGCCAGATAAGGACTACCGAGGTTGGAAGCATGTCCTTCGGCGTCCTTGATTGGACCCAGCAGATCGTCCAGAAGATCCAGGGTGTGGCTTCCGAGGTCAAGGAACAAGCCGCCTCCGGAAATTGCCGGATTTACTCGCCAATAGTCTTGCTTAACCTCTGTTATAGGTTTTGACATGTGGAGAGTACGGACGAAACGAATATCTCCGATGGCTCCGCTATTCAGCCATTCCTTCACTTTGCGGAAGCGGGGGAGGCCCCTGCGGTAATAAGCTACATATAGCGGAACCCCAGCTTCTCTGCAGGCGGTTAACATGAGTTCACATTCGCGGCTGTTCATAGCCATCGGCTTCTCTACATAAACGGGCTTGCCTGCTTTGGCTGCAGCCAGAGTGTATTCCATATGCGTAGAGGGAGGGGTGGCCACATATATTGCATCCACCTCAGGATCGGCAATCAGTGACTCCACCCGGTCATACCAGCGGGGGACGCCATGTCTTAAGGCGTAATCCGCCGCAAGTGCCCCATTCCTGCGCATGACAGCGGTTACCTGAGAGCCTTCGGCTTTCTGCAAAGCAGGTCCGCTTTTCTTCTCCGTCACGCTGCCGCATCCGATCATTCCCCAGCGTATCGTTTCACGCATTATCCATCCTCCTTCAATCGATTTTCTTCGTTTATAGTAGCATTTAGCCGGAGGAAATAGCCAGAATAAATACGGTCTAGCCCCTCCCTTAGCTCTAGCATTTCAGGTGTTGGATATTTTTATTATTGTGGAATTATTCTCTGTATGAGATAATTAATCTTTTCGATGTCTGATTACATTATGGAGGTAGGTTCGTTGAAGAAGCGGTATCCTTTTGAATATGATCCTGCCAGGCCTTTTATAGAGCAAGTAGGCGAATGGGTTGGGGATGTGTTCTATGAAATTCTCCCCGAAGCGGGTTTTGAAGTGCGTGATGAGCAGATTTATATGGCTTACCAGCTGGAACGGGCCTTTGCGGAGAAGAAGACGATTTTTGCCGAGGCTGGCGTGGGCACGGGTAAAACTCTGGTGTACCTGCTGTATAGCATTTGTTATGCGCGGTACACCGGCAAACCTGTGGTCATTGCATGTGCTGATGAATCGCTAATTGAACAGCTTGTCAAAGCCGAGGGCGATATTGCTAAGCTCTCCCGGCATCTGGACATGAACATCGACGCCAGGCTTGCCAAGTCCCCGGATAACTACTTATGCCTGAAGAAGCTGGATCAGTCCCGCAGCCGGGACGACGGCAGTCTGCCGCTGGACGAATTATACGGGAGTCTTCCGGATTTCGTGAGTTCCTATAAGGCGATGCAGCAGTTTCATGAATACGGTGACCGCAAGGATTATCCAGACTTGAACGATGAGCAGTGGGGCCGGATCAACTGGGATACGTTCCAGGATTGTTTTACATGCGATATGCGCCACCGCTGCGGTCAAACCCTGTCGCGTGACTATTACCGGAAAGCCGGTGATCTCGTCATCTGCTCTCATGACTATTACATGGAGCATGTATGGACGTTTGAAGCACGTAAGCGTGAAGGGCAAATCCCTTTGCTTCCGGAGCACAGCGCAGTAGTATTTGACGAAGGGCATCTGCTAGAGAGTGCAGCGATGAAAGCACTGGGCTATAAGATGAAGCATACGGTCTTTGAAGAAGTCATCAGCCGCCTGCTGCAGAACGAAATCCGTGAGGAACTTGCGGTGCTGATCGACGAAGCAATCATGCAGAGTGAGGTTATGTTTGAGCATATCCGGCGCCAGTGCCGCCGGATTCCCGGTTCAGACCGGATGAGCATTGAGCTTGATGCACCGCTGCTTCGTGAAGTACACCGGCTGCGCAGTATCACAGCCGCCATTGAAGAAGAACTGGTATTCGAAGGTGCACTGTATACGCTGGATGACTACCAGCTGCGTATTGTGGAAGAGCGTCTGGAGATGATGGAGATTGCACTTAAACTGTTCGAGGATTCTGGAGCGCTAATCTGTTGGGCTTCGGAGGACAGTGACGGTCTGACCTTATCCGTCATGCCGCGGAACGTTAAACAGGTGCTTCAGGAAGGGCTATTCATCCGCAAAATGCCGGTTGTCTTCTCTTCAGCTACGTTGTCGGTAGATAAATCTTTCCGCTATCTGAAAGACAGTCTGGGAGTTCAGGATGAAATATCGTTCTCAGTGGACTCCCCTTATGATTATGAGAACCAGATGCAGGTCTATGTGCCGGAGCCGCTTACCGGTGATTTCTCCGAGAAGATGGATATCACCATGCGGCTTATTGCAGAGACCGGCGGAAGGGCGCTGGTGCTGTTCCGAACCCGTGAGGAGCTGCTGCAGTTTAAACAGCAATGCGGACTGAGAGCGGAATGCAGCGGGTATTCGTTCCTGTATGAGGGAGATGGCGAGATCAGTCATTTAATCTCAACATTCCAGCAGGATGAGCAGAGCGTGCTCTGTGCCGTCACTCTATGGGAGGGACTGGATATTCCAGGTCCATCGCTGTCGAATGTGATTATCTGGTCCTTGCCGTATCCTCCGCTTGATCCAGTCTTCATGGCCAAACGCAGCGAAACGGCCTCTCCGTTTGAAGAAGTGGATCTGCCTTACATGCTGCTGCGCCTTAAGCAGGGGATGGGACGACTTGTCCGGTCTTCAGGAGACCGGGGGATTGTCACGGTGCTCGCAGAAGAAGATGGCCAGCATCCGGTTGAAGACTATATTTCCTCTGTATTGCCGGGAAGTATCCGCCTGCAGAGGCTTACTGGACAGGCGGTGTGCGCCAGTCGAACTGGAGCAGCAGAACTACACAATAATTAACATTTTGAGCAGCAGGTTGCCGATTAATCGGCAACCTGCTGCTCTTTTTTGCTGAATAATGAAATCAAAGAAGGATTTTCCTGTAATTTATTGAATGATAGGAGTAAGAAGTCCATTCGGAAAAGAGGAAAATGAGCTGATGTCAAAGACTCGGTTAGGCAATACCCCATTGACAGGAGCGGATGGCGTTCGTGCGATCGCTTGCTTGTCCGTCATCCTGCATCATGTGTCACAGCGTCTGGCGATGCCCGCGCAAAAGCCTTGGCTTCAAGAAGTGCAGTCGGTTGCCTTGCTTGGGAACAGCGGGGTCAGTTTGTTTTTCGTGTTAAGCGGATTTTTGTTATCTATCCCCTTTTGGAGATCTTATCTGGAGAATGAGGCATATCCGAGTATCCGAACATATGCAGTGCGCCGCGCTGCAAGAATTATGCCCGGCTTCTATGTTTCGTTCTTGGTTTGTCTGTTGCTCGTATGGAGGCTGGATATTCCTACGGAGTTCTTATGGCGGCGAATCCTAACGGGGTTCACGTTTACGACGGGCTTCCACTATACCACGTTTTTTCCGTCCGAATTGAATGGGCCGTTCTGGTCGATCAGCTTCGAGGTATTTTGCTACATCCTTATGCCTTTGTTTATGGCTATATTGTTTATGCTCAGCAAGCGGCGTTCGTTCGGAAGAGCGATCTCATTCTGGGTCATCGCGTTCGGATTGATGCTTGTCGCCAACTCGCTTGTACACCATTGGTTCACGCCAAGTGAGAATGGCCGGGGCTGGGATTACGGTCTGATTGGCGGTGCAAAATACTGGATGCCGAATTACAATCCGATCGGATTCTTCGGCCACTTCACCATCGGTATCGTGGCGGCGGGCATAACAATCGCGATTATGCAGCGCGGCGCCGCAATGGAGCGACTGCGCAAGCTCGGGTTGTTCGACGCAGCCGGGGCAGCCGCCTTGGTGCTTGCAGGGTTGCTGATCTGGCGCATGCGCCATCAAGGGGAATTTGACTTCAGCCTCCAGTATCAACCGTACTACTTCCCCGCTTACGCCATTTTGTTCGGAGTCGTGTTGTTGTCGGCACCGTTTAGCTTGGTGGTAGGACGCTTACTGGATAACCGCTTTTTCCGATTTACGGCGAAAGTTTCGTTCGGCCTGTATATTTGGCATTATTTGTTTATTACGTTAATCGAAAAGTACGGCATTAAGGATTACCACTATTTCGGGATAACTGACGTGTGGCGGTGGCTGGGCATCACGGTATCCGTCGTCGCAATTTCGTATGTGGCAGCGACAATCTCCTATTATGTCGTAGAGCAACCGTTCATCAATTGGTCGAAGGGCAAGCCGTTCTTTCGGCACAAACGGGCGGATACACACTCGGGTAAAGCCGCATAGGTTATTATTCAATAGCGGATTTGGCAGCCCGCACCCACGAAAGGGGTGTTCGGCAATCTTTATCAAAAAGGAGGCAAACACTTAGACATGACTCTAAGCGTTTGCCTCCTTTTTTCAGGGTTTTAAATCATGAACCATCATCTGGAGCAGCGAAATACGAATCATAAATTGGCTTACGGTGTTCAATCATCAACTTTCTCCGTGCAGCAGATGAGCTTTATCACTTCCAGATCGCTCCATGGATGAGAGCTATTTGCGTATTGGTTAAGGAGCTAGAGTCACCGGAATTATAAGCAGAATGGTACTGGAAAGTTCCTTATATTCAACTATAGCTACTTATGATAGTCTTGGAATGGGTATATTATCCAATACGGGCGTCAGGAAGGATAACGGACATGTGGAAAAATGACATCAGAAATATCGCAGAGCGATTTTTGTTTAATGAACCGGCTTCTGCAAAAGAGATCGAGGAGATTAAGAGTAGATTCAATATACAGGATATGGATGAATTGCGAAGTTTTTTGGAAGAAACAGATGGTGTGAACGATGAAATGAATTGCCACTTTGTCTGGCCGGCAAGCCGGATTATAGAGGAAAATTCAGAACAAAGAAGCAACGAGATTTGCAAAGAGATCTATATGCCTTTTGATAGTCTATTGTTTGTTGCTGATGCAGGTAATGGTGATCTATTCGGGTATTCTATTATCAATGGCTCCATACAAAAAGATGATATTTATACCTGGAGTCACGAAGATGATAGCCGCACCTGGGTTGCTCCTTCTTTATTGAAATTTATTGAATGGTGGAACGATGGAACAATCACACTCTAGGAGGAATTCAGAATGTCAGTTGCCGTAAATGCAGATTTCGAAGGGATCAGACGCTGGATCTACCGGAATGCCCGGCCCTTGGATTTAGCGAGATGGAAGTACCATTGTGAGTCTGGGAGTCCTGAAGCAGTGGTCGAGGCATTATCTGCGTATCAGAATCAAGACGGGGGATTCGGCCATGCCTTGGAGGCGGACTCCTGGAATCCGGCATCAACTCCCATCCAAACTACTACGGCGATCGAGAAGCTGTTAGAGATCCATTTCGAGGATAAGCTTCATCCCTTGGTCCAAGGGATTTTGAAGTATTTAGACAGCGGTGCCGATGTTGTGGAGGGAAGATGGCTCAACACTGTGCTTTCCAACAACGATTACCCCCATGCACCATGGTGGCATACGGATTCCGACAGCACAGCCCGCTCGGAGTACAATCCCAGTGCGATCATTGCCGGCTTCATCCTGAAATTTGCCGACAGAAGCACTCCGCTGTATGCAAGGGGATTGGAAGTGGCTCAAGAGCTGGCAGAACGTTTCATGTCTAATTCTGTGCTTGAAATGCATCCGCTTAAATGCTTCGTTACGCTGCTTGAACTGATTCCGCAAGCGGGGCTGCAGAATGAATTTCCCTACAGTGAACTTCAGGAGGCTGCCGTACGGCAGGCCGGCATGCTGATTGTGCGTGATGCTCAGAACTGGGAAGGATACGGCTGCAGGCCATCGGCCTTTGTTCATTCGCCAGCCAGTCCCTTTTATACCGGAAATGAGATTTTGTTGGAACAAGAACTTGAATATTTATCCAGTAGCAAAAACGAAGCCGGGGTATGGAATATTACCTGGAGCTGGGCTGCTTATGAGAAGCAGTTCGCGATCAGTGAGAATTGGTGGAAAGCCGAAGTGGCTATTAACAATGTACGCTTACTGCGTGCTTTTGGGCGAATATAAGTGACAGTAATCATGCATTGTAATACTGTGAGAATTTGTTCAGGACAAAGGAGAGGTATTCATGATTGTGACGTTAACTGTTAACCCCAGCGTCGATGCCAGTACCAGCATTGGGCAGGTTGTTCCCGATCATAAGCTGCGGTGCCGTGAAGCTTCCTATAAACCAGGGGGCGGAGGAGTCAATGTATCGCGTGCTATACATAGGCTGGGGGGAGACTCACTGGCCCTATATACATCCGGCGGCCTGCATGGGCAATTGCTCCATCAAATGCTGGAGAAGGAAGGGGTTCGTCATGAGCCTATTCCGATTCAGGGGCAGACCCGCGAGAATCTGATTGTTCTCGACGAATCTACGAAGCAGCAGTTCAGATTCGATATGCCGGGGCCTTCTTTTATTGAGAGTGACTGGGAGCAATGTCTGGAACAATTGAGTGCTCTGACGGTCCAGCCTACATACATTGTAGCCAGCGGCAGCCTCCCTCCAGGATGTCCGGTGGATTTCTATGCCAGGGTCGTAAAGGTGGCTGCAAAGTGGGGAGCACGGGTTATCGTGGACACCTCGGGTGAAGCGCTGCAGCAGGCTGCGGATGCCGGGGTATATTTACTGAAGCCCAACTCACGTGAGCTGGAAGAATTGACTGGCACTACAATTAATGATCATGAAGGTGTGAAGCAGGCAGCCTTGAAGCTGATTGAGGACGGCCGGACGGAAGTAGTGGTCGCTTCATTGGGATCTGAAGGAGCACTGCTGATTACCAAAGAAGGAACAGAGTTTATTGAAGCCCCAAAGGTTAACGCGGTCAGTGTAGTGGGTGCGGGAGACAGTCTTGTTGCCGGAGTGGTGTTCAGCTTGGAGTCGGGCAGACCGCTGCGAAGTGCTGTGTCCTTCGGAGTTGCTGCCGGGGCGGCTGCAGTGATGAATCCGGAACGTGAGTTATGTAAACGAGAGGATACAGAGAGGCTATTTGCAAGCATGGAAATATAGTCAAAGGATGTGGCACAGCTATGAAAGCGGAGGCTTTAGATAAGGCAAGAATCGCCGCATTTGTGGCCTATTGCCAAAAACATAAATCCGAAATCGATGATTCTTTTCTATATGATGAGGACTTAAAAGCTTTTGAGCCGGATGCGGAGAATCCTACTTATATCGTCTGCAACGGAAATGGAGAGATCATCGCTGCGGCTTCACTGATTATAAATGATTATTACAGAAGGGGGCGGCAAGCCCGCCTGAGAATATTTCATTCGGAAATCGACGATATCACGATCTTTGCTGTCCTGCTGGAGAAGCTTGTGCAACATACAGAAGGCCTAGATAAAATGTTGATGTTTATTCCGGCAATCAACAAGAAACTCGCGGAGTTCATTACTGCGGTGAAGTTTGAGGTGGAGCGTTACTCCTACCTTCTGGTGTGTGAAACCGGTGAAGCCGCTGCTCCTGTTCTCCCGGAAGATTATGAGCTTAAAGCATTTGTTCCCGGACGGGACGAGGCAATCTGGTGTGCGGTGCGCAATAAGGGGTTTGCGAAGCTGCGAGGAAGTGAAACGCCGGTAACTCCTGAGATGGTTAGTGAAATGGTTGCTGAGGAAGATTACATCGAAGGCGGCATGCAGATTCTTTATCACCAGGATAAGCCCGTTGGTATTGTCCGTGGAGCGGATGATGATTATGAAGATTCTCCGATTATGAATATCGGTCCGCTTGCACTCATTCCAGAATACCAGGGGCAGGGGCTTGGCAAAGCTCTTTTAAGAGCCGCTCTGCATTTTGCCCGTGAACACGGATACAACAAGACGATTCTTTGCGTCAATGCGGAGAACGAGCAAGCGAAAGCCTTGTATCTAAATGAAGGTTTTGTGCAGACTGAGGCCGCGGCATGCTACCGGTATGATCTGAAGTATGAATTAACGGAATAAATGCAAAAGGGATAGAATCGTGAAGGATTTCTTCGCGGATCTGTCCCTTTTTTGCAAAAATTCTCCTCCGTTTCTTTGACCTACTGAATCTGCCGGAACCAGCGCAGCATTTCTTGACCAACAGCATGCGGGTTCTCTTCCGTCAAATGGTGAAACCCCGTGCCAATCGGAACAAGCGTTAGATTCTGCAAGTGAGTACGGCACCATTCCAACTGCGGTTCGCGGACATTACAGCCGGGTGTGGCATAGATCAGCAGTTTGGGAATGAGCGATGCTGTTAACCATTCATTGCGTTTCAGCACAGCCTGCTTCACTTCATCTGGCTTCCCTTCAATCGGAATCTGGTTCGGGAACTTCCACATGGGACGTCTGGTGTCCGGATTCATGAAGGGTTCACGGTACATGTCGAGTTCTTCGGCGGTGATCTGCCGGTTTATGATCGTGTGAGTCATTCCTTCGATAAAGATGCTGTGGTCACGCATGAAAGGCCAGCCCAGTTCCGGATCACGAAGCTTCTGAAAAAGCTCAACGGCTTCCTGCGGAGAGAATCCTGACCAATCTGCACTTGGCACAAGAGCTTGTGGCTCCAGCAGCACAATTCCCTTAATCTTCTCCGGATATTTCGCGGCATAATGCAGTCCAAGCGCCGCCCCCCAGTCATGCCCTACGAGAGTCACCTTCTCAAGCTCAAGATGCTCAATAAATTGGCTAATGTAATCGGCATGCTCCAGGAAGGTATAGTCAATAGCTGGCTTGTCCGACCGGCCCATTCCAATATTATCTACTGCGATGGTGCGGACATCATCTCCGAAATACGGAAGGATGTTCCGCCACGTGTAGGACCAGGTCGGGTTCCCATGCAGGAATAGAACCGGATCCCCTGAGCCTTGATCGATATAATGAAGCTTATGACTGTTTACGGTAAGATAGCGGGACTCGAAGGGGAAGTCATTGCGTATGAGCCGTGGATCAAGATTAGACATGCTGCACACTCCTTTGGATGAATACTTATGTGCCTTTTTATTGCAGGAATCTATCTGTCATAATCCGTAAAAAACACATCGGCAAGAATGGATTTGGCCTTCTTCAAATCGCGTGAATTAAGCTGCATTAACATCGACGTAATCTCGTTTAAGTCTGATGCTGCAGAGGTGGAACTAGTATTTCCTTTCGAGACAGAACCTTCATCCGGCAGAGCTTCTTCCCCAGCCTTTTCCGGGTAGACCCACGAAGTATTAAGCGTGTCCTTCATTGAACGTACGAGAAACTGAAGTTCCTCTGAAGTATATCGGATCAGGAACTGCCGGATCCCCTTGTCCATTTGGCGGTGAAGCGCCTGATGCAGAATGAAAATTTCTTTGCCAAGCGGAGTAGTGCTGAAGAGCACTTCTTTTTTGTTGTCCTGCAAATTTTCGGTGCGGAGGATATCCTTCTCGACCAGCTTTCGGGTGATTTTAGATACACTGCCTTTGGGGATTCCGAACTGCTTCGAAATTGTGATCCCGTTAACTGGCTCAAGGTGTCCGACGGCATCAATGACATGCAGCATCATTACGGTCAAATCCTCCAGAAGCTTTATAATGACGGGATTCCCACAGTGTTCCATCAGCCACTGCCGCTCTTCATCATCTTCGTTCTGAAATTTCTTGATCATTTGCTGGACGGTGTCCATCAGCTCCCGGGTGAGCATCTCATGGACAGGGTCGATTATTGTATCCACTGGCTGTTCTGAAGGCTGATTCATCTTGGTCAATCTCCTTTGTGATTTCTGCCTTTAGTATATCAATTTTATGGTTTCGCGGAAACTATATTGACGGGAAAAGAAGATAATGTTATATTGTTTCCGAGAAACATTAATTATATACGGGAAACTAAAGAAAGGGGCAATATTTAATGAATGTTGTCATCATTTTTGATCATCCCTATGGAGCGGCGGCATCCGAGAATGTGCCGCACCGTAGAAGTTATTCTGCCGCCTTACTAGCAGCAGTAACGAAAGGTCTGACTGCGGCGGGTCACCTTATCGATCTTATAGACCTGCATGCCGACGGTTTTAATCCAGTTCTTTCGGGTGAAGAGCTTGCCGCATGGCGGCAGAAGAAGAGTCTTGATCCGCTGGTGGCGGATTATCAGCGCCGTCTCCTCGCAGCGGATCATATTATTTTTGTATTCCCCATCTGGTGGGAGTCCATGCCGGCGCTTACCAAAGGCTTTATCGATAAAGTGTTTGTGAAGGGGATTATTATGGATGAACCTAAACCGGGGCGGCCTTTCGTCAGTTTGATTCCGAATCTGAAAGGGGTATCTCTGCTAACCGTGATGAGTACACCGAGTATGATCTACCGCTGGTTTTTTGGCGGACCTGTTACGAAGATGCTGTTCCGCGGAACCTTCCGCAAGATGGGTGTACACAAGCTGCGCTGGTACAATTACGCGGGCATGGAAAGACGCAGCCCGCAGCAGCGTACGCAGCTTCTGGAGAAGACAGAGCAGCGGTTTGCACGGCTGGTATAATCAGACATTTGGTCAAAGAAAAAGGATAAGGAGTGCGCCGTTGCCGGGGTTCCTTATCCTTTTGTATTTTATTTGATGTGGGAAAGCTACATTGACGACTGTTCACCCTCGTGGCTGAATTGCCATTCAATCCCGAATTTGTCCGTTAACGAGCCGTAACATTTGCTCCAGAAGGTCTCCTGAAGTTCCTGGCCAACCTTGCCGTCTTTACTCAGTTTTTTAAAGAAGGCTTTTAGCTCATCCTCATTTGAACTCATGTACGTCAGATTAACGTTATTGCCAATCGTGAACTTCATGCCGGGAAAAACATCTGAGAACATGATCGGGCTGCCGGCAACGATGAGCTGTGAGTGCATGACCAAATGCTTGGCTTCATCCGGAAGCGGGTAGTCAGGACTTGATGGTCCTTCACCAAAGGTCATAATAATAGGCTTCTCTGTTTCAAACACTTCGGCATAATACTCCACAGCTTCGCGGCAATTCCCGTTAAAATTCAAATATGCATTTACAGGCATTGGTTACACCCCTAAGGTAGAATTATAAGGCACGTTTAACGTGACTCACAGGTGAATTGTAGCATTTAGTATCACAAAAGCAAACTTTTTGCAGAGTTGCGTCGAAAATCAAATAACTTGCCGAAAAAGTTATTTTTTTCACAAATACCATTGAAACCTGACATCATTATAACTTATAATTATGCAATGCTTTAACGCATCAGAGGCAGATAATATTAACCACAGGAAGGGTCATGAGTCATTTATGCAAAAGAATTCACTCAACAAATCGGTAACTTTTACTCAAGCACTGGCACTCGTTGTTGGTGTGATCATTGGATCAGGGATTTTTCTGAAACCGGCTATCGTTCTAAGTAATGCGGGTACACCTTGGATGAGTATTCTCGCCTGGGTGGTCGGCGGTATCATTACACTGGCTTCCGCACTCACTGTAGCAGAAATTGCCGCAGCTATTCCAAAATCAGGCGGATTGTATACTTATCTTAGCGAGCTTTATGGAGGAGTATACGGGTATTTGCTGGGCTGGGTACAAGCTGTCATTTCTTATCCGGCGTCGGTAGCAGCGCTGGCCATTGCCTTTGCGACCTATTCCGGCTACTTTCTACCCATGAACGGAATTCAGGAGAAGCTGCTGGCTGTAGCGATTCTGATCTTTATCTTTCTTATGAATGCCCTATCGACACGCTACGGCGGGGTGATCCAGACTCTGGCGACGGTTGGCAAGCTTATTCCGGTGGTGGGAATTGTGGCTTTCGGACTGTTCTCAGATTTGGCGCCCGGTTTCAGCGGTGTACATGTTGCGGTGTCCGGAGCAGGCTTTGGTGTCGCGATTCTCGGCACATTATGGGCATACGACGGCTGGATCGGGGTTACCAATATGGCAGGAGAAATGAAGGATCCGGCCAAAACGCTTCCTAAAGTCATTTCAATCGGTGTTCTGTTTGTCATTGTAGTATATGTGTTGTTTAATGTAGCCATCTTTCAGGCACTGCCTTATAAAGCTATTGTATCCTCCAAGACACCCGGAGCGGATGCAGCAGAAGCGCTCTTCGGCAGTGGCGGCGGTGCGTTTATTACTGCAGGGATTATCGTATCGGTGCTTGGTGCACTGAACGGTTATCTGATGACGGCAGCCCGGGTTCCTCAGGCGATGGGAGAGAAGGGTGAAATTCCTTTTTCCCAAGCCATGAAGAAGATACATCCGAAATTCCAGACACCGGCTAACGCACTGCTGTTCCAGAGCCTGCTGGCTATCGTGTATATTTTCTCCGGAACCTTTGATACACTTACTGATTTGCTCGTGTTCGTATTATGGATTTTCTTCACTATGGGAGTATTTGGAATTTTTATCTTACGTAAAAGAATGCCGATGGAGAAAGGCCGTTACCGTGTTCCGCTTTATCCGGTTACTCCGATTATAGGTGTTGTCGGGGGCCTTTATATCCTGGGCAGCACTATAATTAATGATCCGACGCGTTCACTAATCGGTATTGCTATTACACTCGCCGGTCTTCCGATTTATTGGTATATGAACAAGAACAAAACGAAGTAATCTCTGGAGAAGGGAGCACACGGGATGGATATGCAGCAGCGGAGCCAGGAGATTGAACTCGCTATTTCGCACAGCCAGATTCAAGTGCGGTCCCGCGATTACAACGAGGATTATTGTCAGTGGGGCGATACGAATATCGCACAGGGAGTCATTATCCAGCCTGGTTATATTACTTTTGATCCGCTCGTGGAGGAAGCTTTCGGGGCCTCGGTGAAGCTTAGTGTCTGTGAGGCCTTTCAAGCTGATTCACGCGCGGAGCGGCGGATGGTTGTTCCGTTTGAGGTGATTGACTCCGGGAAGCTGGAATTATTGTCAGTCCCTATGCATGCGGCAATTGAACTCCCTTTAGTGGAAGGTACTTACGAACTGTATTTTGAAATTTGCCAGGAGAATGAAGTTTATTACAGAATTACCTTTGTTCCTGCCAAGGGGGAATTCGAGGCCAGAACCCTATTGAATGACGAATGGGGCGGGGTAGAAGGTGAACCACTTCAGGAAGGCTATATATGATGATGTTGATTTCCCGGGGAATGAATTGGATTAGATTGACAAGCTGAACGGCAGCATGATAATTTAAATTTGAGGTGATCCGTCAATGGGATTTCAAGCCAATCAGATTTTTGTTAATTTGCCGGTCAAGCATTTACAGCGGTCGATTGATTTCTTTACTGTGTTAGGTTTTGAATTTAATTCGCAATTCACCGATGAGAACGCAACATGTATGATTATTGGCGAGAACATATTCGCTATGCTGCTGGTCGAACCGTTCTTTAAGACATTCACTGCCAAGGATATCGCCGATGCAACCCGGACAACGGAGGTTCTTGTAGCCTTGTCGGTGGACAGCAGGGAGAAGGTGGATGATCTTGTCCAAAAGGCTCTGTCAGCAGGAGGTAAACCATCCAATCCTCCCGTGGACCATGGTTTTATGTACCAATGGAGCTTTCAGGATGTGGACGGCCACATGTGGGAACTGCTCTACATGGACGAAAGTGCAGTTCAGCAGGAGCAGGGATAACTTCAATTTTTCAGAATACCGGCATGACTCATATAACATGAACCAAAAGACGCTTGGACTTCCAAGCGTCTTTTTCTGAATAAGGAGGGCTTCAGGGGATGACATTGCAGCAATTGAAATATGTACTCGAAGTAGCGGCCCGCGGGTCGATGAATGAAGCAGCCAAACGGTTATTCGTCTCTCAGCCCAGCCTCTCGAATGCGATACGGGATCTGGAAGAGGAGACGCATATTACTATTTTTGAGCGTACGAATAAGGGGATAACATTGACGCTCGCGGGTGCCGAATTTCTGGGTTATGCCAAACAGGTGGTAGAGCAGGCGGAACTGCTGGAGAACCGGTATCTGAATTCCGGACCGTCCCCGCAGCATTTTTCTGTGTCTACCCAGCATTATGCCTTCGCGGTCAATGCCTTTGTGGAGCTGGTGCGTGAGCACGGGCAAGAACAATACGAGCTGGCGCTGCGGGAGACTAAAACCTATGAAATTATCGAGGATGTCAAAAGCCTGCGCAGCGAGATTGGTATCCTGTATCTGAACGAGTTCAATAGTAAGGTCATCAACAAGCTGCTGAATGCTGCAGGGTTGCAGTTCACCGGATTATTCCATGCGAAACCTCATATTTTTATCAGCAGCAAAAACCCTCTGGCCCGACAATCCATCGTCACGATCGAGGAGCTCCGGCATTATCCGTATCTGTCCTTTGAGCAGGGGGAATATAACTCCTTTCATTTCTCCGAAGAAATTCTGAGTACGTTATCCCATGATAAAAGTATCCGTGTGAACGACAGAGCGACCCTGTTCAATCTGCTCATCGGGTTAAATGGCTACACCATCTCCACAGGAGTGCTCAGCAAGGATTTGAACGGCAACGAGATCATTCCCGTACCGCTGGATTGCGATGAGACGATTCATGTAGGCTGGATTTGTCATAAGAATATCGCACTCTCCAAGCTGGCAGCAGCTTATATTGAAGCTCTTGAACGGGCGATTCCCGAAGCTTCCGTATGGATGTAAGTTTACGTTCCTCATACAAAACTGTGCGTAACAGTTAATATCCTTTCTCTATAATTTAGGTAGTTGGCAGAATGTGCCTATTAATTAAATGCCTGATAACGGGGGATGATTTATTTTGAAGGGACGCCACTTACACCTGTCCATGAAGCTGAAGCTCATTTTCAGCTTTGCTGCGGTCACACTAATTTTTCTGGGGGTCGCTCTATATCAGAGCAGGCAAATCAGTCAGGTAGAATCAACTATGGAAGTCCAAAAGGCCGAAATGGAAAAAAGAATAACCGTATCGGCTATTACTCAGCTGCTTCAGGAAATGAATGGTGTGGAGATTTCGTTTGCGGAGTCAAGCGATCTGGAGCTCGCTGAGCTATTCAATACCAAGCAAACCATGCTTACCGAGAAACTGGCTAAGGTAGATTTCGCTCAGGATACACAAGCTTACAAGCAGCTGCAGACACTGAAGAGCCAGTCCGCTGAATACAAAGGGTACGTGGATGAGCTTGCAAAGACTATGGGTGACGAGAGTCTGGATCCTATGACCGTTCTAGAACAAATTGATAACTTACATACAAAAGCGCTCGCTGTTAATAAAGAAATGCTTGTGTCCAACGCGGGGTTAAATGCCGCTGCTGCGGATAATGCCCAAACGGCACAGGAGCTATCTTTTGCCAAGCTGCATAATACTTCTTCCATCGCTGCATATGCGGCGGCTCTTGTGTTCTTGTTCACACTGATCATTGCGTTTGTGCTGATCCGTTCTTTCATCTTGCCCGTGAACAAGCTGCAGGCTGCGGTACGTGAAATATCAGCGGGAGATTTACGTCAACAGATTAATTCTCCTTATAATGATGAGCTGGGTACACTCAGCCACCATTTTGACCATATGGTTGAGCGGGTTAGGGATATGCTGCACCAGACCCGGACCGTAGCTTCATCGATGGCGGTATACTCAGATTCTTTTCAGCAATCCTCTTCAATAACGGCTCATACTCATCAAGATATTGTCCGGGCGATTCAGGAAATCTCGGTAGGGGCGGAGCGTCAGGCTAGCCAGTCAGAGCAATGTGCGGAGCTGATCCAGGAATTGGAACGAGAGGTTAGTGACATTACGGAGTATACGGGAGTCATGCTGCGTACGGGCCAAGAAGCCACAGCGAATACCCGGGGAGGTGCTGAAGCGGTACAAGCTTTGCAGAAGGTATCGGAGCAGTCCCAGCAATCAGTCAGCAGGGTATATGAAGCAATGAATAAATTGGCTGGGCAGTCACAGGATATCTCCCGGATTACAAATTCGATAACGGAGATTTCTGCACAGACGAATATCCTCTCCCTGAACGCTTCTATAGAAGCGGCGCGGGCGGGTGCATACGGTAAAGGGTTTGCCGTCATTGCTGACGAGGTAAGACAGCTATCCGACCAGACGAAGCAATCTTCCGGCCATATCAAGGAAATTATTAATGATCTGCTGAGCAGTATGGAGGACTTTCAAACCCATATCCTGGACACGCAGAAAAACCTCGAGGAACAGGATCATAAGGTTAGAGAGACGATGAATTCTTTTCAGGCAATCGATCGTTCCAATGCTGAAATTAGTATGCAGATCGGACAAATCCATGACAAGTTGGATAATGCCAAGCGGATGAATTCCAAGCTGGCCGACTCCATTCATAATGTGGCTGCTATTGCAGAAGAGACGGCTGCAGGAGTTCAGGAAGTCAATGCCTCCAGTGTGAAACAGGTTAGCGCAATTCATGATATCGCCCGGCAGGCAGTTGATATTAACGGCCTTTCGCAGCAGTTGTTCAAAGAAGTTAATGTATTCCAGATCTCTGATGTGACGCTAGAAGCGGAGGGTGATGGGGATCTCACGGTAGCCGATGGTTTGGAGGATACCCAAGTCCAAGTTGGTGTGGAAGATGAACAAACTGGTACAACGGATGCCCAAGCTGGTTTGGAAGTGACTCTAACCTCCGTAAAAGATGTTTCATCCGCTAATCCTGATACTGCGGCTACGGTTAGAGCAAATCTTCGGGAGCCATCCTACAAATCGGCTTAAAATTAATGAAATAACCCCTGGATATCGTCCATCCGGTTCTGCGCCAGTTCATACCCATGATTGCAATTGTCCTGTAACCGGGTGACATCCTTCTCAAAGCTATTAAGAGGACGGCTTGGGCGGAGAATGACAGCGTGTCCTTCCTGCTCCAGTTGTTCACAGAACGCAACGGTTTCATTATAAACCTTATGCCTGTTCAGGAGCGTCTGCTCCAGAGCAGGATATTTGCGTTTTAGCAGCCTGGAGGCTACTGCATTCTGCTTCTTGAATTCCTTGACATACCCTTTGGGCTGAGTCAGAACAATCAGATGTTTCTGATTGCCGTCGTTAATGGCTTTGCGAATAGGTATAGGATCGCATAATCCTCCGTCGTAGTAAGCAGTTCCATTCATATGTATCGCGGGAACAAAGAGCGGAATGGCGCAACTCGCGCGCAGCATGGTCCATTGCTCGTCAACTTCTTTACCGTTCATATACTCCGGCTGGCCGGTAAGAGCATTGGTTACCCCGACGAGCAGCTGCCCGTCATAGTTCTGAAATACCTCCAGATCAAACGGGATAAGCTTAGCAGGGATCTCACCAAAGATAAAATCCAGGCCGAACAGGCTGCGGCAACGCAGGAAATTCCGGTACCCGATATAGCGGCTGTCATTGCGGTATTGCTCCAGGATATCCAGGTTTCTGCGTTTCTGTCTTGAGATATAGGAGAAACCGTTACATATCCCGGCAGAGACGCCAATGCAATAAGGAAACATTAAATCCTGCTCCAGCAGCGCATCCATGACTCCCGCGCTGAATATTGGACGCAGGGTACCTCCTTCGAGAATAAGGCTTGGCATCCAATCACCCCGTTATTGTGGACTTGGTAACCTCTCCAGTGCTTTCACGAATCTGCAAGTAATGGGCAACGTTGGCATGATGAGGTGTCACTGTTTCGCCTCTCATCAGCTTGATTAAATGGCGGGCCGCTGTCATGCCAATCTCCGTGCCCGAGTAATCCACAGAGGACAATCTCGGACGCATGAGGGTAGACATCAGGCTGTTGTCGAAACCGAAGACGGATATATCTTCAGGTATCCGCAGGCCTTGATCGAGCAGATAATTCATGGCTCCCACCGCCATCCAATCTGTGGAACAGAATATCGCTGTCGGCTGCGCACCGCTCTCCATAATTCTGCGCATCGCGTCCATGCCATCCTGTGCCGAAAGTCCGCACTCTGCCACCCAGCTCTCTTGAAGAGCAATACCGGAATTCGCCAGCGCTTGGCTATAACCTTTATAACGGTCACCACCCACCGCATTGTCACCAGCTACGCGAATCATTGCGATGCGGCGATGACCTTTTTGAATCAGGTAGGTGACCGCTTCATAGGATGCTGTGATATTGTCCAAATGTACGGACGGAATGAAGGGGACATTTGATTGCTGACCCGCAAGCACACATGGGGCGGGTGAATCTCCCAGAATCTCCAGGTGCGGTTTGTCCAGCTCGGAACCAACCAGGATAAGTCCCTGGGCTCCGGCCCGCTGGAACATCTTCATGTAATGAAGTTCATTGTCTACACTTCCGTCCGTAAGGCCGAACATGATGTCATAGCCGTACAGCTCGGCAATGGTACGGATTCCCATACTGAAATCATCAAGTACAGTATTACTGTTATGCGGGATAATGATACCGATCAACATGGAATTAATGGGCGCGCTACCTGTACCGGTAACATCGGGCCGATAATTGGTCTGACGGATGGCGTCCATGACCCGCTTCTTGATCTCTTCATTAACAGGCTTGCTGTTATTGACCACGCGGGAAACGGTGGAGATCGACACACCCGCCATTGTTGCAATATCTTTGATCGTCGTTTTCAAGTTATATCACCAGAACTTTCCAGACATGGTTTCTTATTGACCAGCATATCACGGATATCTGCTATAATTCAAAAGATTGTTGTTGACCGGGAAAATAAAAGTTCTTATAATGACGCTGAGGGAAAATAATTTCCTATGTTTTGATCTTATTTATCTATTTTTAAGTCGAAAATGTTTCGATTTCAGTAAAAAAAGTTCTTTATCTCAAATAATCGGGAAAATATTTTCCTAAATACTAGTATGGAACCCAAAGGAGCGCATCTCGTGAACAAAATATGGTGGAAAGAAGCCACAGCCTATCAAATTTATCCGCGTAGCTTTATGGACAGTAACGGAGACGGAATCGGAGATCTGCAGGGAATTATCTCCCGCCTGGATTATCTGCAGGAACTGGGGATTAAGGTGATCTGGATTTGTCCAATTTATAAATCCCCCAATGACGATAACGGCTATGATATTTCGGATTACCAGGACATTATGCAGGAATTCGGAAGCATGGCTGATTTCGATCAGTTGCTTCATGAAGCGCATGCCCGGGGCATGAAGCTGATTCTCGACCTCGTTATTAATCATACATCCGATGAGCATCCGTGGTTTGTAGAGGCGCGTTCCTCCAAAGAGAATCCGAAGCGTGATTATTACATTTGGCGTGACCCAGTCAATGGCGGCGAGCCGAACAACTGGGAAAGTATATTCAGCGGCTCTGTGTGGGAGCTTGATCCCTTGTCCGGACAGTACTTCATGCATGTGTTCTCCACAAGACAGCCTGATCTGAACTGGGAGAACCCTGAAGTGCGCAGGGAGCTGTACGACATGGTTAACTGGTGGCTGGATAAAGGAATTGACGGCTTCCGCGTAGATGCCATTTCTCATATTAAAAAAATCGCCGGATTCCCGGATCTGCCGAATCCACTAAATCTGCCGTTCGTTCCTTCCGGGGATGGACATATGAATCGTGAGGGTATCCACGATTTGCTTCAGGAGTTGAAGCAGGAGACCTTTGACCGCTACGATATTATGACTGTTGGTGAAGCTAGCGGAGTAACCGTGGAGCAGGCCGAACAGTGGGTTGGTGAGGAGCAGGGCAAATTCGATATGATTTTTCAATTTGAGCATTTGGCCTTGTGGAACAAGAGCATTACGGGCGGGCTGGATGTGGTACAACTGAAATCCGCTCTTTCCCGCTGGCAGAAGGGTTTGGAAGGCAAAGGTTGGAACGCGTTGTTTATAGAGAACCACGACCAGCCTCGCAGCGTCTCCACCTGGGGGAATGACAGTGAGTACTGGCGGGAATCGGCCAAAGCGCTGGCTACGATGTACTTCCTGATGCAGGGAACTCCATTTATCTATCAAGGTCAGGAGATCGGCATGACCAATGTCAGATTCGATTCAATGGACGACTACGATGACGTGGCTATGAAGAATATGTACCGGCTGGAGCTTGCAGCAGGGCGCAGCCATGAAGAGATTATGGAAGTCATTTGGAAGAATGGCCGGGATAACTCCAGAACACCGATGCAGTGGGACGGTTCATTGAACGCGGGCTTTAGCAGCGGTAAGCCTTGGATGAAGGTTAACCCGAACTACACCGACATTAACGTTGAGAAAGCGAAGCAGGATCCGGATTCGATCTATCATCATTATAAGAAGCTGATTGCGCTGCGGGACAGTTCCCCGGTTACTGTGTACGGTACCTACGACCTGATGCTGCCGGAGGATGAGCAGATCTATGCCTACACCCGTACTCTCGGAACCGAGAAGCTGCTCGTATTGTCGAACCTCTCGGCGCGTGAGGCAATATTCGATCTCCCCATCGGGCTGGAAGTAGTGTCTAGCGAGCTTCTGCTTAATAATTATGAGGTTCCCGCAGGTTCATCCATTGAGACCATCGCCCTCAGACCGTACGAGAGCAGAGTATATCTGCTGGAATGCACTCCTGTAAAAGTTGAGGCAGATATTAAGCAGACTACTGAATCTCTTGCCATAGCCGAATAAGCTCGTATATCACGCTAAATGAAGTTTAAATAAAGGATCACCGTTATATCGCAATAAACAACCATATGCTTCTGAAAATGCAGGTTTCTCCGTCATTTCAGAAGCGCATGGTTTATTTGCGTTGTATGGTAAGAGGACGAGAACATCTTTTTTATATAAATTGTATTTAAATGTCACAAATCGATAAATGTCTTTCGTTATATAGTTGGAAGAAGAAACGGAGGTGATTCTTTTGGAGCAACGTAACCCCGGGGGCCAAGCGAATCCAAATCTAATCGAAGCAGCAATTCATAAAGTGCGTCAAGGTGAGCGACAAGCTTATGCAACTGTGATCAGAGCCTATGAAAAACAGATCTATACCTATTGCTATTACCTATTGAGAAGCCGTGAAGAAGCAGAGGATGCGGTGCAGGACATTTTTGTGAAGGTATATCAGCAGCTTGGACGGTATGAGAAGCACATATCCTTTTCGGCTTGGCTATATAAGGTAGCTTATCATCATTGTCTGGATCAGCTTCGCAGGAAAAAGCGCCACAAACGAATGCTGTCCCTTTATGAAATGCATCTGAATCGTAATGGTGATGTACCGCAGGATGATTCGCTGGTAGAAAGTCTCTTGGTAAATCTCACATCGGAGGAAAGCGGCCTCTTGATTCTTCATGCGGTAGAACAATACAGCTTTGAAGAAATTGCCCAAATTACCGGCCGCAGACCGGCGGCTCTCCGGAAGAAATATGAGCGGCTGCGCAAGAAGCTGATTCAGCAAAAAGAGTATGAAGGAGGTTACCATCATGGAGAAGTGGCAGACTCCAAGTGAAGTTCTAAACGATGAGGATATTCGCCGGGTTATTGGAAAAATGCAGTTGCCGGTAGAGAGCTACAGCGAGCAAATTATGAATCGTATAGAGCATGCGGAGGTAAATTTAACACCGAAGGGCGGACTGATAAGAAAGACAATAGCTGCTGCAAGTGCCGCCGTAATACTCGGAATATGCACAATAGCTGCAGGATTCATCTCCCCGGCGTGGGCAGACACGTTGCGGCAGATTCCGGTGCTGAGCAGTATTTTTGAACATACAGAGGATCCGGGGCTCAAGCTGGCTGCCGAACAAGGAATGACGACGACCCCCGGTTTGAGTGTGACGCATGACGGGGTGACATTAAGCGTTACAGAAGTATTTTATGATGGTACCCGGCTGGCCATCGGTTTCGAGCGAAGTGGAATTGCGGATGAACGGGTGCTAGCCCAAATCACAAATTTCGCGACTCAGGATTTCGACCAATCAACCAAAGGTTTATTGGGGATTCCTAGCGTCACCTTGCCGTCGGGGGAGGTTATTGAATTCGGATCATCTGCAACAGGCGACGTAGAGGGGCGGCCGAACACGCTTTTATTGGAACTGAATGAGCTCAAAAATACAGCATCCTACGGGGATGAGTTCACGGTTCATATCCGTGTACCCGTTGCACAAGTCGCAGAGCCGTTTGAGTTCCAGACCACTGTGAAGAAGGTGACGGCGGGAGTAATCAATCTGACTCCAAACCAGGGCGCAAGCAGAGGCTCCTTCAGCTATACCGTTACCCATCTGGATATCACGCCAGCCACCATCCGATTGATGATCGACAGCAAGGGAGCAGTGCCTATAGCGCCGGAGCAGACTGGTGAATATGCCCCGACTATTGTTTTCTATGAGATTGTGGATGAAGAAGGTCACGTCATCAGCCCAAGACAGATGGGATATCCTAATGGCAGGGTCTCACCAATCGCCGCTTCAGTGGATAATCTATACGACACGTTCCCGCATATTCCCAAGACGGTTACAATCCGGCCCTATACGTGTACGTTTGATCAAGAGCTGAATCTCTTAAAGGATGCCAATGGCGAACGACTGAAAACCTATTATAAAGACCTGGAGACCACTATAGTTATTCCTTGATTCAGTTAGACTAAGGAGAAAGAAATCCAGATAAGCCCGTACCTGCTGCGCAGATGCGGGCTTATCTGTGTTTCTAGACAAATGTTCTTGCCCTCCGGCATGTATGGTGTTTTGTGAGCTTTCTTGTAGAGAGTGTTTGGAAGGATTAAGGGGGGGAGGTTTACGGGTTGAATGGTGAAGGTGAAGGTGAAGATTGAAGATGGAAGGTGGAAGGTGGAAGGTGGAAGGTTTAAGGCATGGAGGTTTAAAGGCTTGAAAACCTAAAGGTTTGTTTTAAGATTTATAGATGGTTACCGCTAAAGCCAGCGGAGAGGACGGACTGATTGCGGAGAAGCGGCAGCGTTCGTCTTTGTCTCCGGATTTCTACCGCTGAAGAAATTAAATAAATCCAGAGACAACAGCGATCGAAGCAACGGTCCGTTCACGTAGCGTCCACCAGAGCGCCTAGTGAAGATCCAAGTTTTTTTACGGTCCGTTCACGGAGCGTCTCCCAAAGTACTTTTTTAACCCAAAAGAAAAAGATGTCCACGCAGCATAAGAAATTGCCGCGTGAACACCCCGTTAACAATGTAGGATTATAATAAGTTCATAAATCTACTCGTTCTGGCTGCCGCCATCATCTTTAGGCAGATCCGGTAATTGGTGAATGTAGCTGCTCGACATGTTCAGCAGACGCTGAACCGCATTGAACTGTTCCACAGTCGAGGTATCCTTGGTGATGGAATTGTCCAGCAGATTATAGTTGGTTCCATCTTCAAAGCCGACACCCGGCAGGAACATGCTTGTGTCATTGATGAACGAGCCGGTCGGCAGGAAATGCCGCACAGGCAACAGATTCGTGGTCTGGTTGAACAGGTCTTGACCGAAGTGGAGCTGGTTCTCTACAGACACGCCCAGCAGGTTCGCTACCGTCGGCAGAATGTCGATCTGACCGCCGGTTTGACTCAATACAGCGGGCTGACCTGCACCTGGAGCATGGACGATGAACGGAACATTGAACATATCTGTGTAGCCATACTCACGGCCGACCATTTCCTTCATTAGATCCTTTTCATCACCGCCAAGTGAATAGAGCGGAAGTCCCTGGTGATCTCCATAAAATACAATGACACTGTTATCCCAGACACCGCTGGCTTTCAAACCGTCAAGGAATTGCCCCATCGCGTAATCCGCGTAATTCTGAGCCTGGATATAATGGCTGACCAAAGTGCCGTCATAGCGCTCCGGAAGCTTAATTCTTATTTTGGATTCCGGCATATCATATGGATGATGGGCGCTCATGGAGATGACCATAGCATAGAAAGGTTGATCCTGCGCATCCAGCTTGGCAAGCTCAGGAAGCGTCTTGGCGAACAACACCTCGTCGGATGAACCGAATGCGATATGATCATCATCCCCATAGAAGGCTTGATCGTAATACTTGTCAAAGCCAATGGCCTTATAAAGGGCTTTACGGTTCCAGAATTCTACGCTGTTTGTATGGAATGTAGATGTACTGTAACCGTTAGCGCTCATCAGACGCGGCAGGCTGGGTAGTGTTTTGTCCATATAATCGGAAGAAGTAGCAGCTTCGTGGTGCGGCACATACAGCGATGTGTTGACTACGAACTCCGCATCCGACGTTGTGCCTTGGCCTGCATTTGTATAGAAGTTATTGAAAAAGAATTCGTTCTTCACCAGCTTATTCAGATTCGGGGTGATCTCTTGCCCGTCGATCTTAAGCCCGATCAAGAAATTCTGGAATGATTCCATCTGGATGACAATAAGGTTCTTGTTCTTATCTACACCCTGATACAGTGGAGTTACCGGATCAGAGATACCCTTCAGATCATTAACCGCCTGCTGGGAAATGTCTTTGGCATCAATAATTTCTTCTTCTTCGGTACTGTCGGCAAAAATCGTGTACATTTCGTAACTCAGAAGTCCCATGCTTTCGGCCTTCTTATTCTCGTTCATGCTGGCATGGTTCGGCCAAATGTTGAAGAGGCAAAGTGCAACCGATACGCTCATGATTCCGATCAGGGCGGTACGGTTCATCTTTTTCATACCTCTGTTCTTCCAAATGGCAATGTACTTTGGCCGGAACATATAGAACATGAAAACAACGATGTCCACAAAAATAAATAAATAGTAGGGATCGAGCAGCGAATAGGTACTTTCACCTACCTTGGTTACTTTATCCGCCTGTTCCAGCGCATGGTAGGTGACAATCACTCCATAATATTTGTAATACATCAGAACGGAGAAATAGATTACCGAAATGAACAGGTTGGCTGCCATATAATATAGAAACTTCCGCTTGGTGGCCATCCATTCAATCAGTCCAAAGACAATTAGGAAGAAAGGGATTTCTGTAAGCAGCATACTCCACGAGGGGCCGTCGCTGAATACAACGAACCAGGCTACAGCACTTTTGAGCAGCAGAATAAATGTGAATACTAATATGGGTTTGTTTCTTAAGTCGAAATCTTTTTTCATTATATGATCATCCTCCTGTCGCAAACACGCCGAGGATAATTATGCTCCTGAATCTTCCAGCTGTCAAAACGCGAATGTGCAGTAATTCACGCATTATGGAGCGATAAATGGCAATTTAATGGATGAAATCATCCTTTATCGTTTAATATAGGATGCTTGTGAGTGCTTGATTCTATAGGGACAGGGTAATGAAATAACGATGGTCTTATGAATTCTGGAGAATAGAGCATAATAGAAAGAGCTTACCCGTGGTAACAACGCCTCAAATCAGAGGAAAACGGAGGATTTAAGTGTATTTTCATGCATTTTAGTGTTTTGAGAGGGTTAATCAAAGTTTTTACAGAAAGGATATCAATTTTTGTCGATTTTTATTGATTAATTGAATTGTTTTCTGTATAATCAGCCTTGTTGATTTTTTGCAAACGGAAATTAGGGGGTTTTGAATTTGGGAAAAGCTTTAATTATTGGTGCCGGCGGAGTTGCTAGTGTTGTCGTTCATAAATGCTGCCAGAACCCGGATGTATTCGAAGAGATTTGTATTGCAAGCAGAACGGTCGCCAAGTGCGACGCGCTGAAAGATAAATTAGACGGAGGCCGTACAAAGATTCAAACGGCACAACTCGACGCGGACAATACGGATGAAGTTATTGCACTGATCAAGAGCTTCCAGCCGGATGTCGTGATTAACGTTGCTCTCCCATATCAGGACCTGACCATCATGGATGCTTGCCTGGCTACCGGAGTTCACTATGTGGATACGGCTAACTACGAACCACAGGATACTGCGAAATTCGAGTACTCCTGGCAGTGGGCTTATAAAGAAAGATTCGAACAAGCGGGTATTACAGCGCTTCTAGGAAGCGGCTTTGACCCTGGTGTAACCGGTGTGTTCACGGCGTATGCCCAAAAGCATTATTTTGATGAAATTCATACGATTGATATTGTGGATGCGAATGCAGGTGACCATGGTTATCCGTTCGCTACCAACTTCAATCCTGAGATCAATATCCGTGAAATCACAGCTAACGGCCGTTATTTCGAGAACGGAGAATGGATTGAAACGGCACCATTGTCCGAGAAGAAGGTATACGACCTTCCGGAAATCGGTCCGAAGGATATCTACCTTTTGTATCATGAAGAGCTGGAGTCCCTGGCTAAAAATATCAAGGGTGTGAAGAAGATCCGTTTCTGGATGACTTTCTCCCAGAATTACCTGACTCACCTGAAAGTGCTTGAGAACGTAGGTATGACTTCTATCGAGCCTATTATGTATGAAGGTAAAGAAATTATCCCGTTGCAGTTCCTGAAAGCTATGCTTCCTGACCCTGCTTCCCTGGGACCTAGAACCAAAGGTAAAACCAACATTGGCTGCATTATTCAAGGCACCAAAGACGGTAAACCTAAAACTTATTATGTCTACAACGTGTGCGTGCACGAAGAGTGTTATGCAGAAGTGGGTTCACAAGCCATTTCCTACACCACTGGTGTTCCAGCCATGATCGGCGCAATGCTGATTATCAAAGGCATCTGGAAAAAACCGGGCGTATATAATGTGGAAGAGTTTGATCCGGATCCATTCATGGACGCTTTGAATAAACACGGGCTGCCTTGGCAGGAAGATTTCTCGCCAACGCTGCTGGATTAGGGTTTAATCATGGATATCGATATCAGCGCTGTCCCGTCACCCTGCTATCTTGTGGATGAGCGCCTGCTCACGAAGAACCTGGAAACACTGAATTATGTTCAGGAACGTACAGGTGCTAAGATTCTGCTCGCTCAAAAAGGCTTCTCGATGCACTCAATGTATCCGTTAGTCGGTAAATATCTGCATGGCGTAACCTCCAGCTCCTTGTTCGAAGCCCGTCTGGGCTACGAAGAAATGGGCAAAGAGGTACATGTATATGCACCTGCTTATGTGGACAGAGAGTTCGATGAGCTGCTCAAATATAGTGATCATATTGTGTTTAATTCGTTTGACCAGTGGAACCGGTTCAAGGACCGTGTGAAAGCTGCACCAAAGGCCATCAGCTGCGGTATTCGCGTCAATCCTGAATATTCAGAGATTGAAGTACCGCTGTATGATCCTTGCTATAACTATTCAAGAATGGGAGTTACCTTGCCTAATTTCCGTCCTGAAGAGCTGGAAGGCATTGATGGACTGCATTTCCATACGATGTGCGAACAGAACTCGGATACGCTGGAGCGTACGCTTAAGGTCGTAGAAGAGAAGTTCGGCCAGTACCTCCATGGCATGAAATGGCTTAATTTTGGCGGCGGCCATCATATCACCCGTGAGGATTACGATCTGGAGACCCTGATCCGCTGCATTCTTCATATGAAAGAAACATATAACGTTGAGATCTACCTGGAGCCGGGCGAAGCGATCGCGCTGAATGCCGGATACCTGGTAGCTACCGTTCTGGACGTGATGCACAATGGCATGGATATTGCCATTCTCGATACTTCGGCGGAATGTCATATGCCGGATGTTCTGGCTATGCCTTACCGCCCGAACATTATCGGTGCCGGGCAGCCCGGCGAGCATCCGTACACTTACAGACTGGGTGGCATGACCTGCCTGGCTGGAGATGTTATCGGTGATTATTCCTTCCCGGAACCGCTGAAATATGGAGATCGGCTAGTATTCTGTGATATGGCCATCTACTCTATGGTGAAGAACCATATGTTCAACGGCGTGAATCTGCCGGCCATTGTATCCTACAATGACGAAGAGGGCATCAAAGTGATCCGCGAGTTCGGATATGAGGACTTCAGTACCCGCTTATCTTAATAGTACTCTGAAGGCGTTCGGCAGCCATTTGTGGCAGGCCGGGCGCCTTTTTTGCTGGCGGATGCAGAAAAAAGTTGTCCACACGAATCTCCCCCTGTGATACAATAATTCAGTCTGTTTTTTATAGAGTGCCTTACCTGAGGAGGATATCAGCATCAATGAAACACGCACCATTTATTGCCGTGGAGGGTCCGATAGGAGCCGGGAAAACGACGCTGGCTACTATGCTGTCCACCGAATTTGAAATGCCGATTATCAAGGAGATTGTAGAAGAGAATCCGTTTCTCGATAAGTTTTACCGGAATATGGACGACTGGAGCTTCCAGCTTGAGATGTTTTTTCTCTGTAACCGGTACAAGCAGCTTGAGGATACCGTGATGCATTACATAGATAAAGGTAACCCTGTGATCTCTGACTATCATATTTATAAGAATTTGATTTTCAGTGAACGTACATTAAAAGGAACCAAGCGGGACAAATACCGTGAAATTTATCATGTACTGACCGATGATCTGCCGAAGCCAAACGTCATTATTTATATCCGTGCCGATCTTGAAACGCTGCTGAAGCGGATTGAGAAACGCGGGCGCACCTTCGAGGATGCGATGGACACCGCCTATTTACAGCAATTGATTACAGATTATGATGAAGCGATGGCCTCCCTGGCTAGCCGCGAGCCGTCAACCCGAATTATAACGATAAATGGAAATGAAATTGACTTTGTGGAGAACAAAGAACATTTCGCCGAAATTGCTTCCAGCGTAAAGGAGTTTATCCAATGAACCGTTTTAACATTCCGGACAATGCCTTGATCACTGTCGCCGGAACAGTGGGTGTCGGCAAATCGACACTGACAGGTGCGCTGGCACAGCGTTTGAATTTCCAAACGTCGCTGGAGCAGGTTGACCACAATCCATATCTTGAAAAGTTCTATCATGATTTCGAAAGATGGAGCTTCCATCTGCAAATCTATTTCCTTGCTGAGCGTTTCAAGGAGCAGAAGAAAATGTTCGAAATGGGCGGTGGGTTCGTTCAGGACCGTTCCATTTATGAAGATACCGGGATTTTTGCCAAGATGCATGCGGACCAAGGCACCATGTCCAAAACGGATTACGAGACTTACACGAGTCTGTATGAAGCAATGGTGATGACACCGTACTTCCCGCATCCTGACGTGCTGATCTACATCGAAGGCAGCCTGCCGTCTATCCTGAACCGGATTAACGAGCGCGGCCGTGAAATGGAGATTCAGACGGATGTCTCCTATTGGGAACAGATGCACGGCAGATATTCCATCTGGATCAATGAGTTCAAAGCTTGTCCGGTGCTTCGTCTGAATATCGATGAGTATGACGTCAATGATCCGGATTCCATGTCCGAAATTCTGGTGAAGGTTGGCAACGCCATCCGTAAACCTCAAACCTGCAGCAACTAAAAAAACGGCAGACCAAGCCTCTCCTTGGTCTGCCGTTTGTGTGTTACAATACATGAATACGTTAAAGCAGAGAGGACGAGGTGACTTTAGTTGAAGTATAATTTTGATGCCGTCATTGACCGCCGCAATACCCGATCCTATAAATGGGACCAAACCGAGAAGTTGTTCGGTGATAAGGATATTATGCCTTTATGGGTTGCCGATATGGATTTTGAAAGTCCTCCCGCTGTAAAAGAAGCCATTCTGCGCCGGGCGGAGCACGGAATTTACGGGTACAGTGTTGGAAGCGAAGCTTACCAGCGGGCCATTATTTCGTGGTATGAGCAAAGACACGGCTGGAAGCTGAAACCGGAATGGATCACGGACTCCCCCGGGATCGTAACCTCCCTAAGCCTCTCGGTAGAGCTGTTCAGCGAACCGGGAAGTGAGGTTATTTTGCAATCGCCGGTGTATTATCCTTTCTATGATGTCATCCAGATGAACGGACGGAAGGTTGCCAAGAACCCGCTAATCCTGCGGGACGGACGTTATGAGATGGATTATGATCATCTGGAGGGCCTGATGAAGGGCGGCGCGAAGCTGCTGCTGCTCTGCAGTCCGCACAATCCGGGCGGCCGCGTCTGGGAGCGGGATGAGCTACTGCGGCTTGGACAATTATGCCTCGATTACGGTGTTACTGTAATTTCAGATGAAATCCATTGCGATCTGGCGCTCTCCGGCTATACGCACATTCCTTTTGCATCGCTTTCAGAGGAACTGGCGGATATCATACTGACGACACTTGCCGCGACGAAGACGTTTAATCTGCCGGGGCTGCAAACATCCTTCATCGTTGCTTCCAACCCTTCGATCAAGCGGAAATTTGAACAGCGGGTAAAAGCACTGAGTATTCATATGGCCAGTTTCTTCGCACATGATGCAGTAGAGGCGGCATACCGTGAGGGCGGGGAATGGTTGGATGAGCTTGTGGAGTATGTTTCGGGGAATGCCGATTTCGCCATCAGCTACCTGTCCGAGCATTTACCACAAGTGAAGGTAATGGCGCCGGAGGCTTCCTATCTGCTGTGGGTAGACTGCCGAGCATTTAATCTGGATACGGTAGCCTTAAAGAAACTGATGTATGAGGAAGCTAAGGTCGCTTTTAACGAAGGATCGGTGTATGGCTCGGAGGGTGAAGGTTATTTGCGCATAAATCTGGCATGCCCAAGATCGATACTCGAAGTAGCCTTGACCCGGTTCGTCCAGGCAGCTACTGCTAAAGTTACGGGATAGTCTTTAAGCTCCACTACTATGAAATTCGAGTTGATACACAGCAGCCGCGGGACGTTCGACGTTCTGCGGCTGCTGTCAATTATGTATCGTTTAAACGCTGCCTCCTGTTTTGCGAGGCAGCGTTTTTTGCCTGGCTGAAGATATGGTTACAATCTATTAATTTGCTAATAATATCTATTTTGTTAATATGAGAGAGATGAATAGTCCAATTTGGGAGAAAAGGAGATTCACGATGAAGACTTTGGGGAAAATTATTTTATGCTCTGCCATAGTGCTTGGAGGTACGGCGACTGGACAAGGGATTGACGTACATGCAGCAGCCAAACCAGCGGGTGTAAGTATTGTACTAGATGGATACCCGCTGCCTTTTTCAGAAGCACCAGTGGTGATCAAAGGAACAACCATGGTGCCGTTCCGTACCATTTCTGACGCGCTTGACATCTCTGTGGAATGGAATCAGAAACTGAAGAAGATTACGGCTACGAGAACTGAGGGTACTGTCATCAAGAAAGTAGAGCTGACGCTTGGAAATAAAAAAGCCTTGGTTAACGGAACGGCGGTGGAACTGACTATGGCTCCGCGGACAATCAATAATTCAACAATGGTTCCGCTCAGCTTCTTCGGTACGCAGTTTGGTGCAGCGGTAGCCTGGGATCAGCCCTCCCAAACCGTGTCCATTACCTCCCCGAAAAAAGATATGTACACGCTGGGCTTTTATGCCCTTGCTTCTTATGACGAGTACGCCCTGCTTCCGAGCTTTGACGCGGCTGCGTTTGGCTGGAGCCGGATTGACCGGAGCGGTGAATTCACCACTCAGGGGGAGGATTATAGATGGCCGCAGGCAGCAGGAGCTGTGACTCCCGATTCTATCGTATCCGGTGCCGCCCAAAGCGGAACTACTCCTTATTTGATGGTCTATTCGGTTGACGGCAAGCTGGAGCTGACCAAGAATCTGGAGGATATGGAACTTCAGGCCCGGACCATTGCCGGAATCGTGGACACTGCAACACAAAAGGGCTTCCAGGGCATTATGCTTGATCTGGAAGGGCTGGGAATGAGCGGTGACACAGCCAAGGCCCGTGCCGATTATAACGGGTTTGTGAAGAAGCTGTCGGAGCAGGCGCGTCAGTCGGGACTTAAGCTTGGCGTCATTCTGCATCCGCTGAACAGCTCGTATTCAGGGTATGATTACAAGACACTAGGCACGGTTGCCGATGAACTGATCATCATGGCTTATGCCTATGGAGATGAGAAAAGTCCGGAACCGGTGAATAAGGTAGATGAAGCTATCCGGCTGGCACTGAAGCAGACCACTAAGGATAAACTGGTGCTGGGTATTTCCCTTGCCAGTGAGGATGAAAGCTCTGTAAATATCAAGATCGGCCTTGCTAAACGTTATGATCTCAAAGGCATTGCGATCTGGAGGCTCGGAATTATCGGACAGCCCGCATGGACGCAAATGAAGAAATCAGTAGAGCTTTAGAATGGTATAACTAGAAAGGCGGTAACATCATATGAATGTTCCGAATGAAATCAAAGGCAAACAACTCATTGAAGAAGTACGCCGCACTGAAGTCCCTTTTGGCACGCTAGCAATATGGTTCTTGGGACAGGAAAGTGTAATTATCAAGGGAGACGGGGTTACAGTGTACATTGATCCCTATGTGTCAGAGAACCCCGACCGGAATTTTCCGCCTCCAATCCAGCCCGAAGATATTACCGGAGCCGATGTGTGCCTGATTACACATGACCACTCCGACCACTTGGACCGAGGTTCAATCCCGCACATGGTTCACAATAATCCTTCAATGAAGATCATGGCTCCAGTTATATGCAGACCACAACTTCTGGAGCTAGGTGTCAAGGAAGAGCAATACCTCAAGGCTGAAGTGGAGACTTGGCATTCTTTCCGCTCTAAACTTAAGGTATTCCCAGTGGCAGCCGCCCATGAGAGCAGGGATACCGACGCAGAGGGCAACCCGTACTATGTGGGATATATCCTTCAGTTAAACGGTGTAACACTATATCATGCCGGAGACACGGTGCTGTTCCCTGAGCTTATTCAGTCGGTGAAGAGCCATTCGATTGATCTGGCGATGCTGCCGATTAACGGCCGTGATTACTTCCGCAATGAACGCAATATTGTCGGTAATATGAATTACCGGGAAGCGGCGGAGTATACGTATGCAGCCGGTTTTGAGACCGTCATACCGCTCCATTATGATCTTTTTGCCGGGAATTACGAGAATCCGGGGTATTTCGTAGATTATATGTATAAGCATTTTCCGGAGCAGAAGTTTCATGTGATGGCCAGAGGAGAACGGTTTATCTATGTGCCGGGAAGGATGTTCCTGAGGGGAGAAGAGTAGTTTTTATCAGATATTGAGTAAGGGGTGCGCCGGGCAGCTATAAAAATCATATAAACCTGCTGCCCAAACCTTTATAATATTCAGGTTACACCCTTGTTACCAACAATATCTGCTGTAGGAGGATTTCAATACGTATGAAATATAAATCACTGGAACTAAACAAACCGCTAACTTATGAGCTGGAAGGGCTCGAGATTGGAGTTACCTCAAACTGCAATTTCCGCTGCGACTACTGTTGCGCCTACAATAGAAACGATGGACAGAGCATCAACGCCAAAGAGGTTATCCGGATTCTCGGAGAGCTGCCGCATCTGAAAAGAGTACGCTTGTCCGGCGGTGAAGTAACACTGAAATTCCAGGACTGCGTCGAGATCGTGGCTTACTGCTCGTCCCGGGGTATTCAAACCCAGCTCAACTCCAACGGCAGTCTGCTGACCGAAGAGCGTATCAATCAGCTTGTGGAAGCAGGACTTACGACCATACATATTTCCTTCAACTTCACGGATGCCGAGTCCTTCTCCAAGTACTACAATATCCATCCAACCGTTTATACGAAGATCAGAGAGAATATTACCATGTTCGCCGCGACTAAGGTGGATACAGTGCTGGAAACGTTGCTGTTCAGTGAAACCCAGGATAACATGAAAGAAATCAGCGACCATGTCTATTCGATGGGGGTCCGGACGCATGAGATCCAGAATAGCATCATCATGGACCACACCGGCTGGAAGGCTATTGCAGCACGTGAGCAGCTCAAGAATGCAGTCAATGAGCTGATTGCCCGTAAAAAAGAGGATACTACGCTTTATTTCACCTGCATGGACCGCTTCATGGAGGCGCTTGGCTTCGAAGAACAGCCCGGTGTGTATTTCCCGCACTGCATCGAAGGGAAAAAGCAGCTTCATCTGCATGGGAACGGGGATATCCTGATCTCTGAGCTATGCCATCCGGTCATTATCGGTAACATTTATAATGGAACTTCATTGAATGAACTGTACAGCAACATGCCTGCACCACTGGCCAAGTTCCTGGATAAGCAGCCATGTCCCGCTTTGGATGCGTTGTTCCCGCAGGGTGTATAGGCAGTAAAATGCTTTGAGGTTCTGCACAGGGTTCAACCAGTCATCATTCTATAACATCGTACATGGTTCACATTGTGAGCATGTAGTGCGTGTGGAATAACATTAAATCGCACTTATTAAACCGCAAGACTTCCATTTGGAGGCTTGCGGTTTATTTATTGAGGTTATAGAAAGTAAACAGTGGCTTTGCTTTTAAATGCCGCGGAGCGGTTAAAGTAAGAGGTTGGATAAGGCTTTGTTTTTTTGTTTATGTTTTTGTTTGTGTTTGTGTTTTTGATTTTGATTTTGATTTTGATTATTGGTTGTTTTTGTTTTTGTGGAAGGAGCGCAGCAATCTTCCACCTGGATATTGCCTTCTCTCTTTGGATAGGCCAGTGGGAGTGACGGAGGGGAATTTTGGAGCTGTAGGAGCGCCAGCGACCGCCTTTGTCTTCGGATTTCAACCGCGTGAGCGGTATAATTCAGGAAATCCGAAGACAACAGCGGCCGAAAGCCCAAACATTCACCGCAGTTACTCTCCCTACTGGCCTACTCCGATTTGCACCGCTTCAAATGGGTTTAAATATATTAAAACCCATAATCCAAGGACTGGAGAGGATAATATGAAGAACAAGTGGATCATCGGATTGACCGTGTTCGGTATGCTGGGAACCGGATCGGCCGGTGTATATGCAGGAAGCAAGCTGGAGCAGATCAAAGCCTACCTGAATCACGGCCTCACGATCGAGGTGAACGGCAATCCGTATACACTTAAGGATGGAAACGGAAAAAAACTGGTGCCCATTACATACGGAGGACTTACCTACTTGCCTACACGGGCCATTGCGGATGCGCTGAGTGTGCCGGTAACTTACGATCCGGTGACATCAAAGGTGAAGATCGGGAATTATGTCGTCCTGAAGCGGCCGGTGAATCTGCCGGTTGACTTTCCGGTAGCCTTTGATGCGGTGATTACCAAATCGGAGGACAAAGTGATAAATGGTATCCGGACAGCAACCATAGAATACACAACGCAAGAAACGATAAGCACCATGGGTTTTGTGTACAAGGAATACGTCCGCATTAAGAGGATAAGCGAAAGTACACAACAGATTTCGGACAAGTCGATTAATATCACCGGATTGCTTGGAGGAGTGAGCCCTGTAATGATTCAAGGGAAGACTTCGCCGACCCTGAAGGGCTACAATAATTTCGTTATCACTTGGTCAGAGACGAAGGGTCTTGAATAAGAACCAGTAATTGTAAATGTTAAAATTTTATATTTCGACAAAATCCGATATTTTTTTCAAACTTTCGACCAGCAATATTCACTATTACAATTTATTAACCGATATTAAACATAATAATGGATATTGCATTTATCAAAAGTTCATTACAGGATGTTAGGGACTGGAGATAAGGCGGAAGGATGTAGAGAGATATGAAAATTCGGACAAAATTATCGCTAATGATGATCGCACTAACACTGATTTCCACCTTGGTAATGGGGGCCTTTACTTACAACAAGTCAACAGATTCTATGATGGGCCTTACCGAGACTTCAATGAAGCAAGTTAATGACAATAAGGCAGAAACTATTGAGAGTATGATTGACAAAGAGAAACGGAGCATCCAACTAATTGCTGCTGAAAGCGAGATTGTCGACCTGCTGACTAAATCGGCAGACGGGGAACTTACTAAAGGGGATGAGCTACAGACCGAAGTTAATACCAAACTTCAGGGCATTGTAAAAGATGCCGGCAATCTTGAGCACACGTTCGTCGTGGACATGAAGGGTATTATTAAGGCAGATAGCGATATCAAGCTTTTAGATGTAGATGTAAGCGAACGGAATTATACCAAGAATTCTATTGCTACAGCCGGACCCGTAGTCAGTGAAACCTTGAAGTCCAAATCAACGGGAGCTTTTGTACTCGTATTTGCCCATCCGGTTATGGATAACGGCAAAATGATCGGTTTTGTAGCCTCAGCCGTTCTGGCGAATAGTATTATTAAATATCTCGACAGTGCTCATGTAGCCAATGCACCAAGTTCTTATGCATATCTTGTAGATGAGAAAGGCATTATGCTGTTTCACCCGGATAAAGCGAAGATTGGGCTGCCGGTTGAGAATGCACAGATTAAGGCTGTAGTGGCACAAGTAATGGCTGGACAGAAGCCTGCTGACAACATTGTTAAATATAACTTTAAGGGTGCAAATAAAAAGGCAGCATACACTGTACTGCCATTAACGAACTGGACACTCGTCCTCACCGGAGATGTGAAAGAAATAATGAAACCTGTCACAGATATGACTTCGTTCATTATTTTTCTCGGCCTCGCAAGCCTTGTGGTTACATTACTAATTGGGCTGTTTGTATCGGGGAAGATCACCAAACCAATTATCAAACTGACTGAGCTAATTAACAAGACTGCAGAGCTGGATTTGAAGTATGACATGCAGTATGAATATTTGGTGAAAAATAAAGACGAGACAGGTATTATTGCCAAGGCGATGTTCCGGACTCGAGCGGTGCTTCGTGAGACAGCGGGTAGTTTGATTACCATCTCAGGCAGAGTGCTGGATAATGCTGAGGGACTCGAGCGGCTGGCTGTTGATGTACGTGAAAATGCGCATGACAACGCAGCAACTGCAGAGCAGTTATCTGCAGGTATGGAGGAGACAGCTGCTTCTACACAGGAAATGACAGCGGCTATCCACGAAATTGACTCCAATGTCATCACCATCTCAAGCAAGGTTAAAGAGGGTGCTGAGGTTTCGGATCAAATTACAGAGCGGGCTTTGGCGCTGCAGAGTGATGCCCTTGAATCATCGAGAAATGCAAAAGAGATCTATGAATCTGTCCGTGTAAAAATGGAGCAGGCGATCGAACAGTCCAATTCCATTTCCGAAATCAATGTACTTGCAGATACTATCTTATCCATTACAAGTCAGACGAACCTGCTGGCATTGAATGCTGCGATTGAAGCGGCACGTGCGGGAGAAGCGGGAAGAGGTTTCGCGGTAGTGGCTGGAGAGATCCGAAAGCTTGCTGAGAAATCGTCGACGACAGCCGCAGGTATTCAAGGCGTTGTCAAAGGCGTCTACGATTCTGTAGAGCTCATGAAAGAGAATTCTGAAGCGATCCTGACCTTTGTGGATCAGAATGTACTTGCCGACTATAAGAAGCTGGAGGAAGTTAGCCGTCAATACAATAGTGATGCTTCTACGATCAATGAGCTGATGGAGGAGTTCGAGAAGGCTTCCGATCATTTAAGCACGACGGTCTCCAGCATTGCTATTGCTATCAATGAAGTGGCTGCTACAGTGAACGAGGGAGCTACAGGAGTTACGGATATTGCTGTGAAGACCTCTGAAATCGTGGAGAAGACATTCGAGGAAGTCAAGATGGCGGATGAGAACTCCCACAGCGCCAAAGAACTGCAAGCGCTGGTTGATAAATTCAAAATTTAGGCTGAAATTAATATAATCCTTAGCTAGGGTTCATATAATTTTAAGCTTAGGGGATTATAGTTATCCCATACCCCCCTTTAATATACGACTTGACCCTGCCGATGCGGCAGGGTCACTTTTTTTTATTCAGGACACCGGGGATTTCCAATTAGGATTTCAGGAAGTTTTCCTGCACTTCAAGCCAGTTATTCACCCTGTTATAGCCTGTTACCGGGCTGTGAGGTGCGGAGCTTCCCACACCCGGTGCAGTTGCCGGAATCCTCTCTCTCTCTTTAATGATCCGTAACAAATGACCGCAAGTTCCAAATAAATGTCATGTAAGCGCTTAATCATTCAACTTAAAATATAAGCGTATTATTCCGTCAGAACTAGTGAGCCAAAGTGTTCGCAATGGCTGCCGACAACCAAAGGAGGTTTAGGAATGAGAAAATTTTGGGTAAAGCAAGTTGTTTTATTACTGGCTGTTATGCTGCTGATACCGCAATTTGCCTGGAACGCTTCTGCAGCACCGGTGTCTAACTTCTACAATGTCATTAAGCAGGATGGCGCCGATCCATGGATTTACAAGCATACGGACGGTTATTATTACTACACCCAAACCACAGGTAACAACGTTACGATCTGGCGTTCGAAGTCAATCAGCGGAGTAGATACAGGAGATAGTCAAGTCGTTTGGACGCCTCCTAGCGGCACGATGTACAGTTCTAATATATGGGCTCCCGAAATTCATTATCTGGACGGCAAGTGGTATATCTATTTTGCAGCAGATAACGGAAGCAATGAGAATCACCGCATGTATGTACTGGAGAACACAAGCAGCAATCCCTTCAGCGGAAGCTGGACTTTTAAAGGGAAAATCACAGACTCTACAGACCGCTGGGCGATCGATGGTACGGTATTGACCCTGGGTTCAAACCGTTACTTCATCTGGTCCGGCTGGGAAGGGACGACAAATGACAAGCAGAATCTGTATATCGCGCAGATGAGCAATCCATGGACTATCAGTTCTGCCCGCACCCGGATCGCCACACCAACCTATAGCTGGGAGACTAACACTACGCCGCAGGTCAATGAAGGGCCGGAGGTTATCGTCCGCGGCAGCACGGTCAGTCTGGTCTATTCCGCAAGCGGAAGCTGGACCGATAATTATTGTCTGGGCCTCGTAACTGCGGGAAGCTCATCCAATCTGCTGAACGCAGCTTCCTGGACGAAGAAGAGTACTCCGATTTTTGCCAGCGGGAATGGGGTATATGGCCCTGGACACCATAGCTTCACCAAGTCGCCGGACGGCAGCGAGGATTGGATTGTCTATCACGCCGCAAGATGGCAGGGAGCGGGCTGGACGCGCAATGTGCGGACCCAGAAGTTTAGCTGGAATGCTGACAATACGCCCAATTTGGGAGCTCCAGTGAATCCTAATACTCCGATCGTGAAGCCTTCCGGTGAGCCGTCCAGAGAGCGGTATGAGGCAGAGAGTGCTGCCCTCGCGAATGGTCCGGCTGCAGTTGGGGAGTCCAGTGCATCGGGCGGAGTGAAGGTTGGTTATATCGATAACAGCAACAGTTATGTACAATTTACCGTCAGTGTAGCCTCCGCCGGCTACTATGTTCTGGCCGTACGGAATGATAACGGGACCAGCGGCCAACCTTGGGCAATTCATACCTTATCCGTGAACGGCGGTGCCGGGTCGAACTTCTACGTTGCTTATTCCGGCTGGAACAACTGGGGCATTTCCACAGCGAAGGTATATTTAAATGCAGGGGGCAACACGATCCGTTTCATAAAGAATAGCAATTATGCCGAAATCGACTGCATGGACGTATTCGCTTTTCAATAAAATGGACCTGTAAAAATGTCCACTTCTCCTAAACTGACGACATTTTTTTGATCTCCCCCATGACTTAACATAAAGCTATCAAAGAATTCATCTTTGAATCATCGGTAAAGGGGAGCAAACAGATGAAAAAAACATTACGCAAAACAACGGGAATTCTGCTCATGATTATGCTTGTCGTGTTAACTGTAACCGCTTGCGGAGGTAACAACAGCAACAGTGGTAACGGTGGTAACGGTGGTAACAGTGGCAACAGTACCAATGAAGCCCAAGGGGACACTGGCGGCAGCACAAGCGGCAAAAAGACGGAAATATTGTTCTGGTCGCCATTCTCGGGCTCGGATGGCCCGTTCATGAAGAAGATCGTCGATAAATATAACAGTTCACAGGATCAATACAAGGTTAAATTCGTTATTCAACCGAACGGTGAGTATTACAAGCAGCTGGACGTGGCTCTTAGCACCGGGAAGGAACGTCCGGATCTAATGATTATGCATGTGGATCAGGTGCCGACTTATCAGAGCAAGGAGCAACTGCAGCCTGTGGATGAATTGGCGGTAGCCGCAGGCATCAACTCTGCAGACTTTGCGGAAGCACCGGTTAAATATGCGACGATCGACAGTAAGCTGTATACCATTCCACTCGATATCCATCCAGTTGTAATGTACTACAACAAAGATTTGTTCGAAAAAGCAGGAATTACTGCTCCTCCAACAAATCGGGCGGAGTTCGACGCAGCCGTTGAGAAGCTGACCGATAAATCCAAAGGAGTATACGGTTATGTGGTGCCAACCTTGTGGCCGCAACAATTTATCTTTCCTTCCCTCGTATGGCAAAATGGCGGTGAACTGTGGAATGGCACTGATGTAGCCTACAATTCACCGGAGGCTGTTGAAATGGTTGAGTGGTTGCGCGGCATGGTAGACAAAGGCGTCTCACCAGCCAATGTGCAGCAGGATGGAGAGAATACATTGTTCTTGCAAGGCAAGAACGCCATCCAATTTAACGGTCCATGGATGAAATCACAGTTCGATGAAGCAGGCCTCAATTACGGCGTTGCCGTGATGCCTCAGATTGGTAAAGCGAAACAAGCCATTTATGCCGGTTCACACGGATTTGTAGTACCGAAGGCTGTTACAGACAGCAATACATTGGCAGGTATCGGCGATTTCCTGAAATATGTATCCGGCAACTCTCTGGACTGGGCTGAATCCGGGCAGGCAGTAGCCTCCAACAAAGTACTGGAGAGTGCAGAATTTAAGGCACTGGAGTTCCAGAACACTGTATCCCAAAGCTTCACATCCGTTCAATTTGCTCCAAATGTATTGAATTGGGGTACGATTATTGAACCGGTATGGTCTGAACTGAGCAATGCCATTCTTGGCAAAAAATCACCACAGCAGGCAATGGACGATGCGGTGGCCAAATCCCGCCAGGCAATGAAATAAGGTTCATTTATTGGACGCCGGTTGAACCAGGGGGCGGGAAGCGTTACTTGTGCTTCCCGCCTTTCCGTTTAACCCCCAGTAATTGAAGAAATGGAGGAACCCTTTTGAAGAACACATGGACGTCCCGTTTGACCTCATTTTTGTTCATACTTCCCTATTTGGCTGCCTTCGGACTGTTCTTGCTCTTTCCGATCTTGTATGGTGTGGTCATCAGCCTTCAGGATTTTGAGCTTTTGTCGACAGAGCATGCTTTTGTGGGATTGCGAAATTATATAACGATTTTCACACCCGGAACGTATGAGAATAGTATTTTCTTCGGCGGGTTATGGACAACAATACAGTTTGTGATCTATTCTGTGCCGCTATTGATCTTTGTGGGCTTGGCGCTGGCCATGTTAGTTAATGCACTGCCGGGTAAACTCCGTACTTGGTTCCGGACGTTCTATTTCCTGCCCTATGCACTGTCGGCTTCCGTTATGGCGGTCATCTGGCTAATGATGTTTGACACCAATGCCGGATTTCTGAACAGCCTGCTGATGAAGTTTGGGATTGCAAGCGTGCCATGGCTGACAGCGACTCCTTGGGTGTGGATTGCACTCGTGATTACAACACTCTGGTGGACAATCGGGTTCAACATGATTATTTTCGTTAATGCCCTGAACGAGGTGCCGGAGGATTATTATGAAGCGGCATCCATTGACGGTGCGAACGCATGGAATAAGTTCACATCCATTACACTGCCTTCGATCCGACCGGTGATGCTCTTCGTGATGATTACCTCGACGATCGCCTCTTTTAACATTTACGCCCAGCCGTTCCTGCTTACACGGGGAGGTCCCGGAAGCACGACCAAGGTGCTGCTCATTAATGTTCTGGATCAGGCCTTTGTGCGCAAGGATGTAGGATCAGCCTCAGCCATGGCTATTCTAATGGCGTTGCTCATCATGGTGATCTCCGTCGTTCAATTTCGAATTACCAACCGGAAGGAGAAGGTATAAATGGCAAAAACAAAAAAAGCAGGCCTCCTTCTGCTGGCTGTCCTGATCGCTATTGTTATCCTGCTGCCGCTGGTATGGATGATCTCTACGGCTTTTAAAAATGATTTTGAAGCGCTCTCCGGCCGGATGAACTTTTTCCCGCGCAAGCCGACGGTAGATAATTTTGTCCAGGGCCTCAGCGGAGAGCTTATGAATACTCCGATCTTACGCTGGATCATTAATTCCTTATCTGTAGGTATTGTAGGAACGGCTATCGTGCTGCTGATCGACTCCATGGCTGCGTTCGCATTGGCACGCCTTAATGACCTGCCGCTGCGGCGCACGTTGCTCGCCATGTTCATCGCCTCATTGATGATTCCAAGTGTGCTGACGTTTCTGCCGATGTACATCGAATTTAATACACTGGGACTTATCAATACTTATCAGGCGCTTATTCTTCCGGCAACCGCCGGCGCTTTCGGGGTATTCCTGCTCTATCAGTTTTTTGTCTCCTTCCCGAAAGAGATTGAAGAGGCGGCGCGTATGGACGGGGTGAATAAGTGGAAGCTGTACTCGAACATTATCATGCCTTCCGCGGTTTCCATTATGACTACGCTTGGAATCTTCACGTTTATGGGGATTTATAATGACTTTGTGTGGCCGCTGTATGCAACAACCTCACCGGAAATGCGCACCATTACCGCAGGTATTGCTATGATGGCGACAGGAAGTTATACACAAAGCTACGGGAAGCTGATGGCGATGACCACCATTGCGGCGCTTCCGGTGCTGATTATCTTTATTGTGGGCCAGAAGTCTTTTGTCAAAGCCATTACCAGTGCCGGAGTGAAGTAGTGTACCTGCTTGAGAACAACGCCTGAGGAGGGCGCAATGATGAATATTCGCGGTAAAAAAATAATCTGGCCTCTTGCGGGAGTGCTTCTAATACTGATAGCGGGAGGAGTATATTTGTTGCTGCAGCAAATGAAGAGTGAAGAGGTGCCGGCTTACAACGGGCATGGAGGGACGTTCAAGAACACGCTGGCGGAGATCGATACACCTGACCCTAGTGTCATTTATAAAGCTGGATATTATTACATGACCTTTACCCATAACGGGACTGATATTATGGTGATGAAGTCCCGGACACTCGATTTCCGGCAGGCAGAGCGGGCAGTAGTCTGGTATCCTCCGGTCGAAAGCCCGTATTCGGCGGAGATTTGGGCGCCGGAAATCCAGTTTATACAGGGGAAATGGTATATCTATTTCGCGGCCGATAACGGACAGAACGAGAACCACCGCATGTACGCACTCGAGGGTGACAGCGAGGATCCGATGGGTTCCTATACGTTTAAAGGACAAATCAAAGATGAGACCGACAAGTGGGCCATTGACGGGCTGGTTATGGAGCATGAACAGAAGCTGTATTTCGTCTGGTCCGGGTGGGAAGGTGACGTCAACGAGGCGCAGAATACATATATTGCGCCGATGAGCGATCCGCTGACGATCAGCGGACCGCGGGTGCTCCTGAGTGAGCCGGATCTGGACTGGGAGAAAGCTGGCGGCCCGCCTTATATCAATGAAGGTCACTCTATTCTTCATAAGGATGACCGGGTGTTTATTATCTACTCCGGAGCAGGAAGCTGGACACCTTACTATAGCCTGGGCATGCTCGCACTAAAGCCGGGCAGCGATCCTCTGGACCCAGCAGGCTGGGAGAAGGCACAGCAGCCTCTTCTGAATATGGATGAAGAAGCCGGAGTGTTCGGGCCGGGACATAACTCGTTCGCATCTTCGCCCGATGGCAGCGAGCAGTGGATTGTTTATCATGCTACAAGCGGAGCGGCTGATGGCTGGAATAACCGTAAAGCGCGGGCTGCAAAGGTTACGTGGGATGATGGAGGGCTTCCTGTCTTCGGGAAACCGCAGGCGCTCAGCACACCGGTTGAAGTCCCTTCGGGAATGGGGATCTTCTGGGCCGGGGATGCAGCCAGTGAAGGGGAGCGGTTGACTTTCCCGAATCTGCCGTCGACTGTCGATACGATCATTCCCTTGCTTGTACATTACAAGAACACCAATGATTCTAAAGGTTCGGTCGAGATGTTGATTAATGGAACAGGTGGTTACACCATTGAACTTCCGGCAATCGATGGAGATGAAACGGGTTATGCCTATACAGCCATACCTTTCACATCCGGGATGAATGAACTGAGCTTCAATACTGCCGGAGCTAACATTGAAATTCTCGCCATTGAAATTCCACGTTATGAAGCCGAAACTGCGTTATTGGAAGGCGGTAGTGAAGCGGAAGAGAACCCTTTTGCCTCCAACGGTTCGATCGCCAGCCTGTATGATGAAGGTAGTTCCGTTCGTTTCATCAATGTGCAGGTGCCGCAAAGTGGTGTGTACACTCTCTCGATAGCCGCAATCAACCCGTCTCAGGACGGAGCGGAGCTGGGGATTTCGGTAAATAGCGGTAAAGAGAAGGCGGCCGTTATCAAACCTCAAGAGCGGAATGAGGTAGAACTGATCCATATGGAGCTGGAACTTAAAGCGGGGCGCAACGAAATTTCCGTCTTTGACAGAAAGGGCAGCTTCGGTATAGATTATATGGATGTGTGGCACAAGCCTAACGAACACAGATAGATAACTATGGCAGACGGGGGCGTTATCAACATGAATACGGCTAAATTCCCGGCAGGAGCAGGCTGGAAGGCAATGTCCCTGCTACTCTTAGTAATGATATTAATCGTGCCGGTTCTCGGAGGCTGCTCGGCAGATTCCTCCGAAGAACCGCAGCCGGCAGCCTCCCAGCCGGTGATGCTGGAATACTGGACGCCTTTCAGCGGAGGAGACAATCTGTTCATGACGGAGCTGGTGGAGAAATTCAACCGCGAGCATGATGACATCCATATTGATCAGATCAATTCCCGGCTGGACGACTATTATTCACGTTTGCGTACCGCTATTTTAGCGGGTAATGCCCCTGATCTGGCCATTATACATGCTACCAATCTACCGCAGTTTGTGCAGAACGGATATATTGAAGCGCTGGATGAACCCGCTAAGGCATCGGGTATAGATTTTGGTACGTTCAATTCCAATATTGTGGAATCCACGCTGTACGGCGGCGAGCATTATGCCATTCCGCTGGATACTCATGCGCTGGTATTCTACTATAACAAGAAATATTTGCGGGAAGCCGGGCTTTTGGATGCTGAGGATAAACCTGTCATTGGAGCGGGGGAAGAAGGTTTCATATCGTTCCTGGAGAACATTAAGAAAGCGGTCCCACCCGGCGTAGCGCCGCTCGCTCTGCCGAGTACACGTATTGACTCACTTTGGTTATGGTGGAGCCTGTACAACCAAATGGATGGCGGCGGCGGTTTCTATAATGCACAGGGGACGCAGACGGTGTTTAACAACAGCAAGGCGCAGCAGGCGCTGACGTTTGTCGATAGCTTGTATAAACAGCAACTTATCCCGCCCAATATCAATGATGCATTCAAAATGTTCTATGACGGTGAAGCTGCTGTTCTGATCACCGGAGTGTGGGGAACAGGCGCTTTTGAAAAAGATAAAAATCTGGAACTGGGCGTTGTGCCGGTTCCGGTCATTTATGACCATCCGGCAGTTTGGGGAGATTCCCATACCCTGGCGATTCCGGCAAAAGCCGGAATGACGCAGGAGAAGAGGGACGCGGCGCTCGTGTTCGCGAAGTGGGCGGTGGATCATGGCGTGATGTGGGCAGAAGCCGGACACGTGCCCAGCTCCAAGAAAGTCGTTGAGAGTAAGGCGTATACGGATCTAAAATTCCGCAGCGACTATGCGGCAACCGCTAACTATGTCGTGTATTGGCCCAGAAATGTGAAGCAGTGGAGCATCAATGAGAAGCTCATTGCGGAGCTTGAGAAAATGATCTACAAGCAGCAGACGCCGGAGCAGGCGCTGCAACATGCAGCGGCAGCAATCGACGCGCAGCTGAAGAAATAAGGACATATTTATCTTAACCTCACAGGTGGGCTAAAGGGGAGAACCGCTTGAAAGCATTCGGGAACTGGTTTCGGAATTTGGCATTGGCGCGCAAGCTTATACTGATTAATGTAGTCTTCATCGTGCTGCCGCTGGGGCTGATGGGATACTTTGCGTTTGCCCGTTTTGCCGAAACTACGGAGGCTAAGGTCGGTGACTATCAGCTTCAGACGCTGAAGCAGCTCACATTGAATATTGACACCTATATGAATGAGCTGAACCGGTTGACGGTTATGCCCTACCAGTATCCCAAAGTGACCACGTATCTGGAAACCCCAAGATCACCAAGGCAGCCCTTAACCCTGGATGAAATCAGTGAACTGAACAACTTCGTCACCCAGGTTTTTTTGAACGGCCGGGTAGATATTCTCGGAGTCTCATTATATGGAGCCGGAGGAGCCTCTTATGTGGTGTTGCCGGAGAGCCAATATGTAACGACTTATAAACTGGATGAGAACGTGGAGTGGCTGAACAAATTCAAAGGGCATTATGGTGACCCGGTCTTCGTAGCCACCCATGATGTCAGTTCGACAGGAGGCAATGTATATCAAGCGTTCTCCATTGTCAGAGAGCTGCGGAGCTTCGATTCCGGACAGACACTGGGTTATATCGTCATTGATGTAGATCCCAAGTTTATCAGCGAAATCCTGTCCAAGGTCAAGCTGGATGCCAAAGAATCGTTATATATTGCAGATGATTCCGGCAATCTGGTTATCCGTAAAGATAACAGCGGGGAAGAAATGGCTCCATCCCTGTATCTGGGCAGAACGGGAGAAGGAGTAAATCATGTCCGTACTAAAGGCAGTGGTTTGCTGGTTGCCCATGTGACCTCAGAGGTGACAGGCTGGACTACCGTTGGTATTGTTCCCGTGGCAAGCCTGATGAAGGATACGGATACGCTGCGCAAATATATCATTCTTATTGGTATTTCCTGTGTCGGGCTGGCCCTGCTTCTATATGTATTTATTGCTTACCGGATCACCCGCCCGCTGCGCAAGCTGAGCCGTCTCATGCGGAATGTCGAGCGTGGAGATATCAGTATGAGCTTCCCTGTGACCGGAAGTGATGAGGTCGGAATGTTAGGGAACTCTTTTAACGGAATGATTGCGAAGCTGAGTGAGCTTGGTTATCTGTTGTACGAGACCGAAATCCGCGAGAAGGATGCGCAAATTGCCGCCCTACAAAGTAAAATCAACCCGCATTTCCTTTATAATACGCTGGGCTCGATCAGTATGTATGCTGAAATGGAGGGGAACCGCGAGATCATCACGATGGCTAATAATCTTAGTAAGCTTCTACGGTACAGCCTGAGTGGACGCAAGGAGCATGTGACATTGCGCGATGAGCTTGACCATGTGAGCGGTTATATGAAAATCCAGCAGATGCGCTATGAGGAACGGATTATTTTTGAGATGAATATCGATCCTGCGCTGTTGGAATGCAAGGTCATTCCACTGATGATCCAGCCGCTGGTGGAGAACTCCATTAATCATGCGCTGGACAAAGGCGTAGGTGAAGGAAGGATCACGCTTACCGCTGCCAAAGTGAACCAGGTGCTGACGATTACGATTGATGATGATGGAATCGGTATGGCTGCAGATGCGCTGGAATCGTTGCGCATGCGGCTGCGGAATACGACGGATTTAGGCGGGCGGTCTGGAAATGGCCTGCTTAATGTACACCGCAGGATTGTGCTGCATTATGGTGTGGAGTTCGGGTTGTCTCTGGAGAGTATGCCTTTCCAAGGGTTTCGTGCCGTACTTCGGCTGCCGGTGATGTACTTGCCGGGACAATGAAGGGAGGAGGACGGGTATGCCCAAAATTCTGATCGTTGATGATGAATCGATTTTCCGCAAAGGGCTGCGGAAGATGATTTCGAGCCTGGATGACAGCTGGGAGATTGTCGGTGAAGCCAGTGATGGCTATGATGCGCTTGATAAACTGGAAGAATTCGCGCCTGAAGTTCTCTTGACGGATATACGCATGCCCCGGATGGACGGAATTCAGCTGCAGAAAGTGGCTGGAGGGCGCTTCAAGGATTTAATGACAGTCGTGGTCAGCGGTTACGACGAATTCGTCTATGTGCAGCAGTCGATGAGACAAGGTGCGAAGGATTACCTGACGAAACCGGTTGAACGGGAAGAACTAGGCCGTGTGCTTGAGAAGCTGAAGCTGGAGATTGCAGAGCGGCAAGCGAAGCCCAGTCAGGCATCGTGGGGTGCACAGCCGACCGTCCGGCGACATGTTACCGAACATTTAATTGAAAGTCTGCTCAAAGGCAAAACAGATGAGAATGAACTGAAGCTGCTGAGCGAAATGGGTATCGTCTTTCAGCATCCGTATTTCGTCTGCATGGTCATTAAGCTGGATAAACACTCCGTAGAGAAGGAGCGTTATCTCCGCAGTGATGCTTCATTATTCCAACTGTATATCCAACAGTTTGTGCAGGAAATGATTGACCGGCATGCCAAAGGACTGAGCTTTGTGCTGTCGGATACAGAGGTCGTGGCTCTGGTCAATGTAGCGGACACGAAGCAATCCTGGACCAGTCCAGGCTCACTGGGTGAAATGATCCGCCGTCAGATTCGTTCTCTATCCAAGCTGACGGTTACGATTGGCATCAGCACGCCGGTTGAAGGACTTCAGAGTATCCCGAAGGCTTATAATGAAGCCGAAATTGCCCTTTTGTACCGGTTGATTGTAGGAGGAGATAATCTGCTGGAGTACGAGGCTATGACTAGCAATTCTCATTTCGGCACGACTCACCGCAAATGGTCCTGGGAAATGCTTGAGAATTCGATTGTGGAGGGCAGACGTGAGAAGTTTAACGGAATAATCGGTCAGCTGATCGATGACCTCTGCAGCTCCGCCCCCTCCCCTGAGAGCATCCATCAGCAGATCTGCAAGCTGCTGCTGTATTACTATGAATTGGCCGAGGAACTGGGAGTAACTGAGCAATGGTTAGGCTCGAAGGATATCCGTAAGGTATTGTTTGAGATTTGTGCAATCTCCTCCCGGCAGGAGCTGACGGAGCAGTGTCAGGAGCTGCTAAGTCAGCTAACAGATGTGATTGCTTTATCCAGAGAACAGCATGACCGGGATCCGATAGCTGCCGCACAGCGGTATATTGAAGCGCATTTCGAGCAGCCGCTGACGTTGAAGGAGGTTGCGGACGAGGTTTTTTTAAACCCGGCATATTTCAGCAACCTGTTCAAACAAAAAGCCGGAGTTACGTTCATCGAACATCTGACACAGGTCCGCACACGGGAAGCCAGAAAGAGACTGGCTTTCACAAACGATAAAATTAATGTGATTGCCGAGGAGACGGGGTTTGCGAATGTCCGTCATTTTAACAGGGTCTTCAAGAACCTGAGCGGATTGTCACCTAAAGAATACAGGGACAGCACACGGACCGAGGCAAACTGATGGAAATATAGACTACTTACAGTAAATTGGAGGGATTCATATGGCCGAGCAGGTTCGGGCGGAATATCCGCGTCCGCAGTTTATTAGGGATTCATGGCTTAACTTAAATGGGGAATGGCAATTTGATTTTGATGATGATGGTGTGGGCGAAGCAGAAGGCTGGCATCTGGGAACGAAAGATTTGTCACGCCGGATTCAGGTTCCGTTTGCCTTTCAAAGCACCCTGAGCGGAATCGGAGATCCCGGATTTCATGATACAGTCTGGTACCGCCGCGAGCTGAACATCCCGGAGAATTTCCGGGGACAAGGAATTCTGCTGCATTTTGGAGCCGTTGATTATGAAGCGTCTGTCTGGGTGAATGGCATTCTGGTAGCCAGACACGAAGGCGGGCATACCCCTTTCTGTGCGGACATCAGCGCAGCGCTTGACCATACAGGCCAAACCGCTAACCGGCTGGTGGTAAAGGCCGTGGATTACAGCAAGGATGTGACCCTGCCAAGAGGCAAGCAATACTGGAAAAGTGATTCAGCTAGCATATTCTACACCCGGACGACCGGGATCTGGCAGACCGTATGGATGGAAGCTGTTTCTTCTACTTATTTGGACAAGGTGAAATTCACCCCCGATATCGATAATAAAAGCATTGAGCTGCGTACGTTCATCAAAGGACCGCTGAAGGAAGAAGGCCTTAAGCTGCAGGTGGATATTACCTTTGAGGGCCAACCGGTATCAAGCGATGTGTATTCCATAAGAAATTCACAGGAAACCAGAAGCATCTTGCTCAGCGATTTCAATGACCATGGTCTGGGCAGATGGTGGTCGCCCGAGCGTCCGAATTTATATGATGTCACCTTCACGCTGCGGGATGACGAGAAAGTTCTCGATGAAACCACAAGCTATTTCGGTATGCGTAAAATATCCATCGAAAGCGGGAAGCTGTGCCTGAACAACCGCCCCTATTTCATGAAGCTAGTGCTGGATCAGGGATATTTCCCTGATGGCAATTTGACGCCTCCAAGTGATGATGACATCCGCCGGGACGTTGAACTGACCAAAGAAATGGGATTTAACGGGGCACGTAAGCACCAGAAGCTGGAGGACCCGCGTTACCTGTACTGGTGCGATAAGCTGGGGCTGCTCGTATGGGGAGAAGCCGCCAATGCCTATGAGTATTCAGAGGAATATGTGCGCCGGTTCACGAACGAATGGCAGGAGAGCATCGAAAGGGACTATAACCATCCGTCCATTGTGGTCTGGGTGCCGCTCAACGAAAGCTGGGGTGTGCCGAATATCGCCATCGACAAACGCCAGCAGCAGCATGCCCTGGCCATGTACCATCTGACCAAATCCCTGGATTCCATGCGGCCGGTAGTATCCAATGACGGCTGGGAATTAGTGAGCACGGACTTGTTCAACATTCATGACTATGAATGGCGGCGTGAGGTGCTGGAGGAACGTTATGCCTCGGCAGAGCGGGCCGTAAGCGGGATGCCAGGCAACCGCAAGCTGGCTGTTGAGGGCTATCCGTATCAGAATCAGCCGATTCTGGTCACAGAGTTCGGGGGAGTCGCTTATAAAAAAAGCCACTGGGACGGCTGGGGCTACTCCGGTGCCAGCAGTGATGAAGACTATGCTCAGCGGCTGGACGCGGTAATCGCGCCTCTGCTTGCCTCCGGCGTCGTCCAAGGTTATTGCTATACGCAGCTGACTGATGTGGAACAGGAGATTAATGGCCTGCTTACCTATGACCGAAAGCCGAAGCTTCCCTTGGAGATTATCCGCGCAATTAATGAAGGAACACATCAGGCGTAGATTTGCAGTCAGGTTCGGAAAGTCCTCATCCTTATAAAAGAATACAGCCTGTTCTTCCGGCCAGAGTGCTGCCGGAGGAACAGGCTTTTTTAATGTGCTGTGAATACACATGGTGCATGCCCGGAGAACCCGCTTTCACTATTTCGTCCGGGGAATCAGGAACGCGTTCATCAGCTTATCGAACCCGAGCTGAGGATAATAATCCATAGCTGAGGGAGCAGAGAGTAATAGAAGCATGGCTTCCTCTCCCAAATGCCCGCGCAGCACGTTCACGAGCTCTTTGCCGATACCCTGCTTCTGATATTCCTTGCGTACGGCAAGATCGGATAAATAACAGCAGTAAGCATAATCCGTAATGGCCCGGGCCAAGCCCACAGGCTGATCGCCGTCCCAGGCGGTGATGAGGACATCGGCATGCTCCAGCATTCTGGCAATCCGGTCCAGGTCTTCTACCGGGCGTCTGATGCCGGAGCTGATAAAGATGCCGGCCGCTTGTTGAGCTGTAAGTGGGGTGTTGATGCGGTACACAATAGTCATGAATAACACTCCTGTCTCCTTAATGAGCCGTTTGGCAAGGCAAGAAATGGTGTATCCGGTTTTGCTCATTATGAACAAAAAACACGGCGCTGCAAAAGGCCAATTTACATATTTTGAGCGGGTCCGGCAGAACTATGGCTGACAGAAAAGCCTCTGCTCACAGATAATCACGCAGTTCCCTTCTAAATATAAGGTTTCTCCGCCCTTGTGGTGATGACGTTGATTCAGTATGATGATTGTTGTACTCAATCCGATTCAATTCGATATCATTCGATTTATTTCGAGATCATGATTAATAGATAAGGGAGTTACAGAATGAATAAAGCATTAATTATTAGCCAAGCTGAAGCTTATGTAGTGGAACAGCTCGGCGCCGATACTACCGGACATGACTGGTGGCATTCCGACCGGGTCAGAAATACCGCTGGTGTTATCGCTGAAATGGAGAACGCAGATCGCTTGGTATGCGAACTTGCGGCGCTGCTGCATGATGTAGCTGATGAGAAGCTGAATGACTCCAAGGAAGCGGGACTGGACAAGGTTAGCGGCTGGCTCTCCTCACATTTGGATAATCAGGAACAGACCAGCCACATCATGAACATCATCGGGACGATGTCCTATAGCGGTGGAGGCGGGCAGCCGATGGCTACGCTCGAAGGACGGGTCGTTCAGGATGCCGACCGGCTGGACGCATTGGGTGCGGTCGGAATTGCCAGAGTATTCGCCTTCTCGGGTGCGAAGGGACGTCCTTTGCATATCCCTGGGCTTCCGCCACGAGACGAGTCGCTCAAGGAAGAGTACCGGGACTATTCCAAAGGCACAGCCGTTAACCATTTCTACGAGAAGCTGCTAAAGCTTAAAGATTCAATGAATACCTCCTACGGCCGCACCATCGCCGAGGAACGGCATGCTTTTATGCTGAGTTATCTGGAGCAGTTCTATAAGGAATGGGGTTCAAACCATGAGTAAGCAGGAATTTAAGGATTATCACCTAAGTGAAGATATACTAAGAGCTCTGGAAGTGCTGAACTATGAGCAGCCGACGGAGGTGCAGAGCAGGGTTCTGCCCGTTGCTCTCGAGGGACAGGATCTGATCGTGAAATCACAGACCGGGAGCGGGAAGACGGCTGCCTTCGCTATTCCGCTCTGCGAGTCCGTGGACTGGGCGGAGAATAGGCCGCAGGCTCTGGTTCTGACACCAACCCGCGAGCTGGCTGTTCAGGTGAAAGAGGACATTACTAACATCGGGCGCTTCAAACGTATCAAGGCCGTAGCTGTATTCGGCAAGCAGCCTTTTGCCCAGCAGAAGGACGAGCTCTCACAGAAATGCCATGTGGTAGTAGGTACACCGGGACGTGTCTTTGACCACATTGAGCGGGGTACGCTTCATCTGAGCAAGATTCAATACCTGGTCATTGATGAAGCCGATGAGATGCTGAATATGGGTTTTATTGAGCAAGTGGATGCGATTCTCAGCAAATTGCCGCAGGACCGGGTGACGATGCTGTTCTCTGCAACTCTTCCCGAGGCCGTAAAGAATCTGTGCCTTAAATACATGAAGACTCCAGTGGATATTGAGATCAATACCGAAGCGGTTGCGGCCCCCACCATTGAGCATATGCTAATTGAAGTGAAGCAGCCTGCGAAGTTTAAGCTATTGAAAGATCTCATCACGGTGGAGAACCCGGACAGCTGTATTATTTTCTGCCGGACGCAGGATCAAGTGGATGCTTTGTTCAGGGGATTTGCCGATGCCGATTATCCTTGCGACAAGATTCATGGCGGTATGATGCAGGATGAGCGGCTGGAGGTTATGAAGGCGTTCAAGCGGGGCCGGTTCCGGTATCTGATCGCTACGGATGTTGCGGCACGGGGAATTGACATCGAGAATATCACCCATGTAATTAATTACGACATTCCGATGGAAAAAGAAAGCTATGTGCATCGCAGCGGCCGGACCGGACGTGCGGGCAACCAAGGAAAAGCGATCACCTTCGTCACGCCGAACGAACATAAATGGGTGGCAGAAATCGAAGAATACATCGGCTTCAGTATCCCGGTTGTAGAAGCGCCTTCGGCTGAAGAGGTAGACGAAGCGAGGGAAGCTTTTGAACAGACGATCGGGTTTCAACCGCTGCTTAAGCAGGACAAGAGTGAGAGCTTAAACAAAGATATCATGAAGCTCTACTTCAATGGCGGCAAGAAAAAGAAGCTGCGCGCCGTGGATTTCGTCGGCACTATAGCCAAGCTGGAGGGCATCACCGTAGAGGATATCGGCATCATCACGATCCAGGATAACGTCTCCTATGTAGATATCTTGAATGGTAAAGGCAAGCAGGTGCTGGAAGCAATGAAGACAACGACGATTAAGGGCAAGCAACTGAAGGTGCATATCGCGAAAAAATAGCAGTTCCCCTCAACCGGGAGACTGCCATAAAGAAGAGCTGTCCAGACCATACTCCGGTCCGGACAGCTCTTTTGTTATACATGCCGCTTTAACAACAGAAAGCTTAAGCGTTATATTGCGCCTGATGCAGACGGCTGTATACGCCTCCTGCACTGACAAGCTCTTCATGCCGGCCTTCCTCGGCAATGCCGTCTTCACTCACCACAATGATGCGGTCCGCATTCTTGATTGTGGTCAGGCGGTGGGCGATGACGAGTGTAGTCCGGCCGACGGACAGCTCAGCCAACGACTGCTGAATGGCGGCTTCTGTCTCCGTATCCAGTGCAGACGTGGCTTCATCGAGGATGAGAATCGGCGGGTTCTTCAGGAACATCCGGGCGATCGCAAGGCGCTGCTTCTGCCCGCCGGACAGCTTCACACCGCGTTCTCCAATTACCGTATCCATGCCATCCGGGAGACTTGTGATCAGATCCTCCAGATGTGCGCGCCGGGCTGCCTGCCAGATCTCATCCAGCTGCGCATCCAGCTTGCCGTAGGCGATATTCTCGCGGATCGTGCCGGAGAAGAGGAATACATCCTGCTGGACAATGCCAATCTGCTTGCGCAGTGATTCCAGCTGGTACTCACGGATATCCGTCCCGTCAATGGTGATCCGCCCGCCGGTCACATCGTAGAAACGGGGCAGCAGGCTGCAGATGGTGGTCTTGCCGGCACCGGATGGGCCAACAAAGGCCACGGTCTCCCCAGCAGTAATGTTTAGGCTGATGTCGTTCAGCACCTCACGGTTCTGCTCATAGCCGAAAGAGACATGCTCGAAGACGATGTCTCCGTGCAGGTGACCGGCAACGACGGCATTCGGCGGGTCGCTGATATCTGGCTCGGTATCCATAATCTCCAGGTAACGCTTGAACCCGGCGATTCCCTAGGGATAGCTTTCAATAACAGCGTTGATCTTCTCGATCGGGCGGAAGAAGATGTTGGACAAGAGAATAAATGCCACGAACTCACCAATCTGCAGTTCCCCCTGGATGAAGAACCAGGCGCCGCTCAGCATGACCAGAATGGTAATGAGGCGTGTCATCATATAGGTGACCGATAAGCTTTTCGCCATAATCTTATAGGCAAGCAGCTTGGACTGGCGGAACATTTGATTGTCCACGGCGAACAGCTCTTTTTCATGATTCTCATTGGCAAAAGATTGCACGACCCGGATACCGCCGACGTTATCTTCGATACGCGCATTGAAGCTGCCAACGTTGCCAAACAGCCTGCGGTAGGTGGAGGTCATGTTGCGTCCGAAGTAAATAATGACCCAGGCCATCAGCGGAACGATGATAAAGGTAATAATCGCAAGCTTCAAGTTGATATCTGCCATCAGCACAAAGGCACCGATCAGCGTCATGACCGCAATAAATACGTCCTCCGGACCGTGGTGGGCTACCTCACCGATGTCATTCAGATCATTGGTAATCCGGCCGATCAGATGACCGGTTTTATTGTTGTCGAAGAAGCGGAAGGATAATTTCTGAATGTGGTCGAACATTTTTTTGCGCATATCGGTTTCGATGTTGATGCCCAGCATATGGCCCCAGTAGGTTACTACGTACTGCATCACCGTATTGAGGAAATAGATGGCGAATAAGGCAAAGCACGCTGCCAGGATCAGCGGCCAGTTCTGCCCCGGCAGCAGATCATCGATGAACCTGTTTACAGCCACCGGAAAAGCGAGCTCCAGTAGTCCGGCGCCGACCGCGCAGACGAAATCCAATATAAAGAGCTTGCGGTAGGGATGATAATAAGTGAAGAAGCGACGAAGCATGTTTGTGCTCACTCTTTTCTGTGAAGGAATAGGGTATTTAATCAACATTTCCTATAAGTATATCGGAATCCGAAGCATGCATCACGGTAAAGTTTAATTTTATACATGACAAAAAAAAGGCCGCCTCCGCGTTTGTAGACGAAGTGGTCAAGACCCCATTTAGTAGACATTGAAAAAAGACCTAGGCTACAAGCTGATTCCTGTACTCAACAGGAGTCAGCTTGTTTA
>NZ_JBGJZO010000013.1:0-124816 GCF_042610485.1 Paenibacillus oryziterrae
CAAAGTCCCATGTGTTCTCCCCAACCTTTCTGTTACTTCCATTTTACTGGGTTTAGGAGTTTACACAAACTATTTTACAGACTCTTATTTCGTAAAACTACAGATGTATTCATTGGCGCTCACCCTTTTAGAAATACAGATTCATTAGTTCAATGTTTATGCTTAATCGATTTGATTTTTCCAACAATCTCAGTTCGTTTGATGACTCCAAACATCCGGCTATCAATACTATTATCGATATTGTCTCCGAGTACATAGAACTCATCTTTAGTTAACTCCATAGGGTAGTTCATATCCCCCAACATAAAAGTCTCGTATCTCTTATCATTAATAATAATTGCATTTTCATCACTCTTAATGGTATCTCCTTCAACAGCGACGACTCTCTTTACAAATTTTTTATCATCAATCTTTAGAATAATTAGGTCGTCTACATCAATATTCAAGTCGTTACCTGTGTCTACGATCATGGTATCCCCTTCGTTAATAGTGGGAGCCATTGAAGGTCCATCTGCAATATATTTTTTAGAACATCCTGTAATAAGAATTAATAAACCTAACAACACAAGAAGTATGTACTTATTTGATTTAATGCTTCTCACCTCTTTGAAAAGATTTCGCGTTACTTATCGAACATTTCATCATGCAGTGCTTCATCTTCAAGCTCTCTTTCAATCTCTTCATTGGTCATAACAGCCTCTTCTATTTCTTTAATTCCTAACTTTTCTTTGATTGCCTGCATATCACTTTCAATTTTTTCAGTCTTAATGTATGTACTTAACACCATAGCAAAAATAAGAGAAATCATTATGATTACACCATAGGGAGCAATGAATACGGATAAAACAATTCCTACAAAAAAATACGATCACTAAATGTAAAAAATTCATTGTCCAATCCTTTCCTGAATAAGGTAATGAGAAAATTCCATAAATAGGTACAGCACCTTATGGTTTATTGGCTTTCCATATGTATCTATATTCCCGGATTCCTATACTCCCGTTTATTCTATTCTCTTCAATCTGTTGTTGAAGTTCCTTCTTCCTGGTTGGTGATGTATAATCCGGATTTCCCGGAATACCTGTTAAATACTTAGCAAATTCAAGCTCATTAGGAAAATAATATATCGCATTCTGATACTCTTCTATTTGGATATTAATGAAACCATTACTTATCAGTCGTTCTTTGACTTTATCTAATGCACCTGAATGGATACCGAAAATTGTCCCTCCACTTGTAAGAATCCTACTATGATTTAAAATCGAGGTTGGACCTCTTCTGTTGTAAATGAAATCAAATTGTTCCTCATAAAAAGGCAGTTCATTTAAGGTCGTGGCATAAACAAATTTAACGTTCTCGCATTCCACTTCACTTAATTTAGAGGCTGCGATATTTATCATTTCACTTGAATTATCAAAACCGGTTATTTCAGTTCCTATTCTCCCCATCTTGAGAGTGAAATCCCCGTGGCCACAGCCTGCATCTAATACGGATTTATGTACATGTAACATGCTAATAAGTTCTTGTTCAAAAATGGCTTCAGCTGAAGTACCTTCAATCGTATAAATTGCATTATTTTTATATCCGCCATTTGTTCTGGCATGCAGGTTATACCATTCTACTCCCATAAACTCACCTTCAACTTCCAATGTTCTCTAATTTATAACGGTTTGAACTCTGTCCTTCTGATCAAATACCATTAACCAACAATCCCGGTATTCTCCTTCGTGCCATTCATGCTTAGGTAACAACCTCTGCTTCGTAAATCCACACTTCTCGTATACTCTTATGGCTCTCTTATTCCATGTCTGTGGATCTATTACAATTCGAGTTGCATTCTTCTCTCCGGTTATAAACTTAATCATCATTTCAATTAATTCGGTTCCGACTCCCTTATTCCAGTATTCTGTTTCTCCTATAAATTGATCCATTCCATAAATCACTTCATAGGTATTCTCAAACCCATATAATGCTTCTTCTTCGCTATCAATTGGATAGATCTGTATGTAACCAATGTCTTGATCTTGGTATTGAATAATTCCAGAAGTAACCCTGTCTCTATCTTCATAAAAATGCTGCCTCACTAATGAAACATCGTGCGGTTTATCCCGCCCTTCATAATATTCCAGAACCAAGGGATTACTTAACCAACGTACTAAAAGCTGATCATCTTCATCTAATAGTAATCTAATCTTTAAATTCTGAGATTGAGTAATGAGCATTGAGGATGTTCCTCCACATCTGTTAGTTCTTCATTTGGCTTTATACAAATATACCACTCCCCCTAATAAATGGTAATGGTCAATTTGATCTTTGCTTATCCTCAGCATGAAAAAAATAACCCCGTCCTAAAATTAGGACAGGGTTAACATACCGTTATCTTTGAAGGATCTGAATGAGGTTGCCACAAGTATCGTCGAAGACAGCGATCGTGAGTTCCCCCATTTCTGTCGGCTCCATTGTAAACTTCACACCGAGTTTCACTAATCGATCGTATTCTTCACGCACATCTGGAACACCAAACATTGTAGCAGGAATGCCATCGGCAGATATCTTTTTCTGATATTCTTTAGCGGCTGGATGGTCGTTAGGTTCAAGCAAAAGTTCGGTACCCTCTTGATCTTCCGGTGAAATTACCGTTATCCATCGATGTTTTCCGAGAGGTACATCATGCTTTTTAACAAAGCCCAGCGTTTCTGTATAGAACTTGAGTGCCTTGTCTTGGTCATCTACGAATATACTGGTAACAATGATTTTCATACTGTCCTTGCCTCCTTTGATATTTACAGCACATGGTGCTCTGCTGACATTCCGATTACGAGCAAGCAACTTTTATTAAATTACTCTATCCATCTTGTCAGCAAGTTAGTAAGAGGTTCTTTGTTAAACATAAGTACCCGATATTTTCCCTTTCGTATAGATTGTACGAGTCCTGCATCATCCAACACTGTAAGATGTTTAGCTACCGCCTGCCGCGAAATATTAATGTCATGCTTCGTAATTAGACGTACTGTAAGTTCATACAGCGTCTGCTCGTTGCGTTCGGATAGTTCGTCTAATATCAACCGCCGAGTCGAGTCGCCAAGTGCTTTGAATATAACGTCATTGTCCATCATATATAAATTATATGCAACCTCGCGGTTGCATGTCAAGGTGACTGAATGCATGAAATCTTAATATCCAGCCGCTTAAGTTTCTAGTATGGCGTCCTTCGACGTCTACTATTCTGTAATTCTTGTTAATATTGTATTCACTACTTCTTCAGTTTCAATGTGATCAGTAAGTATATGTTCTCCAAATCTCGTGTCTCCAAAGTGATGAATACATTTCTCTAATTGTTGGAATGTCCATCCTCCTGGAGTATCACCGCGTTGCTTCATTCTTTTATGTAAAGTTTCTACAGAAGCCAGTAAGCAAAAATGATAGAGGTTGGCATCGATATCTTGGAATCCTTTGTGGATGTAGTCAAAGTTCTGAGTCTTATATATCGTCATCGGAACAATCAGATGCTTGTTATATTTATCCTTTAATTCTTTTGCAATTTTCACAGTGAGAACTTTCCATAAATCTAAATCCTGAAAATCATCCGTTCTTTCTTCATCCATTCTATCTTCTTCCCGTATTACATTTCTTAACAGATACCCTACTTCCTCTGGGTCATAGATCATACTATTCGGAAGCAACTGTGAAAGCTTAATGGCTGCTGAGGTTTTACCTGATCCAAACGAACCATTGATCATTACTATCATTATTCACCTCTATGTATACGTGATTGATAGGTCCTCAACTGAGTCTGGCTTGTCCTTATAAGCAGTGTTGAATACCAGCTCTTGCGGATCTTAGAATCAACCAACTTCCATCCCGCTTTTCACACCCTTTAAGAACGTATTCACCGTGCCACTGATAACGAACGGCATTTGCATCCAGACGTAGGCATGAACCGCTTGTGGAATTCTGTGGATCTCGCTTACCTTCACTATACTCGCAAAAACATGCATACTGCTCTGGATCCGCTCGTTACCCCAGTCCTCTTCACTCGGCAGAAAGAGAATAGGACACTGTACTTTCTTGTAGTAGCTGTCAAATTTCACATCCATGTACTTGCTAATATATTCTGTTCGAACCCGATTCTCATAGTGGCTGGTGAATTTACCTTCCTCCGTCTGAACCATTGTACTCTCTGCAAAAGCGAAGAAATACTCGTTCCACAAGCCCAACTCTTCGAAGGACCTCCGCGACTCCGCTAAATATTCCGTAGGGGTGTCGTAGACTGGCACCTGTCGCTTCGGCAACTCGGCTATAACCCTAGCCTTTTCGCGCTCCGCTTCCTCCTCCGTCCCAACGAACAAACCGTATTCGCCGAACTCATTATATAAAGCGCCTTCGCAGACTAACGAAATCACCATTTCCGGGTGATCAGCCGCTAGACTAAGGCCTACCTCAGCCCCCAGCGAACTGCCAACGACATGACATTGTGCGATTCCAAGCTTGCGAAGTAACAAGAACATATCTTGAGCCATATCATCAATGTGATAACCTGTCTCCGGCCGATCTGAACGACCGTGACCCCTAAGATCCGGAGCTATGACTTCATATTCTTCAAGAAAGAGAGGCAATACCCCCGACCACATCTCAGAGGTCCCTCCGCTAAAATGAAGAAATAATATCGCCGGCTTATCACCCTTCGTGTAATTCACATGAATGCTAAGATCCTCATGAAGTTGGATACGTTGCTGTATCATGAATTAATATCTCCTTTGTTGCTATTGTCCGCACCTGTCTATCTCAACAGGCCGCAGCGTATTTTGCAAAGACGACTGCAAATTGCAGATCTTTATTAACTATCCATTACATCCACTCCACACAAGCCTCTGCAGACCAAGTCACCGCTAGGAGCAGTAACACGAATGCCTTGGTATGCGAGGCCTCTGTCCCAGTGCCTGATCCAATTGTGCTACATTACTTTTTACAACTCAAAAAATACTGCATCATGCCGGCGACTTTTTCCTTTTTATCTATTTCAAAGTATTCTTGAACCATAATCTCAAATTCTTGAGATGACATATTAAATTTATCTGGCCGGCCTAAATGCTCCTCAATCAGCATTGTAATTTCGAAGAGCGGGCTATCAAAGTTAGGAATATCAAGAACAAATTTCCCAAATGGCTTTATGATTCGATGAGCTTCTACGATTGCTTGTTCTACAAAGTCTTTTTCAAAATACTCAAGTATACCGACACATGCGCCAATGTCAAAATAATTCTCTTCAAAAGGTGTTTCATGTACACTTCCACAATATAATGATCCCACTGACAAATTGTTTTTTGCAGCAAACTCATTAAGTAGTTGAATGGTTTTGATGCTTATATCAACTCCATGATAGGTAGAAAGCCATTTATCATATCCGTTAAACATTAGGTTTAAGCAGCAACCAAGATCAATAAATTTCATATTTGTAACTGGCGATAGATAATCCTTGATTTCCTTACGTCCACTATCCGAAAGAGAGCCTTCCATTTTCAGCTTTTGAAAAAGAGGGTAGTCGGTGTGTTTGGTGATATGCTCTGGCAGATCTTCATATAGATCAATACCCTTCCTCCCAAAATCAATGGCTTTGTCATAGGAAATTGAAATTAATTTCAATTGGTTTTCCATTTTATTTTCCAAGTTCCCCTCACTTTATTATTACTTAGGTAATCGCTTCTCCACTTCAAGTTACCCATTAAAGGCATTATTCTCGTATATCTTTCTTAAAATAATAATGCTTAAACCCTCTAGGAGCATCATCAAGTACTCCAATTACCGTATATCCTTGTTTCTTGTAAAAATCAGGCGCTTGGAAACTAAAGGTATTTAGTTTTATAAATGTACATCCCTTATGTTTGGCTATCTCTTCAATTTCCTGTAATAAGTTCGAACCATAACCTAATCCCCTATATTTCTGATCAATCCATAGGATATCAACCTCTAACCAGTTCCAGCAAAAAACACTTATGAGTCCGCCTATAATCTTCCCGTTTTCATCCTTGATAGAAAGATTAATATCTTCATAGTTTGTATTTATATCTGATGGTACGTGCTCTGCATTGAATTCAATCAACCTGTTTCTAATATAGTTAGTTTCATCTTTATTACTAATACTAATTTTGTTTGTATTGTCCATATAAATCCTCTCCTTTTTGAGGTTTTCAATAACATTCTACATGGGCGAAAGCTCCAGGTCTGACAAACTAGCCAGTAAGGGTTATATGCTGAATCCGCATCCACGTAATTCTTTACAGCCCAAGGGCCGTACCGCCCGCAACGTATAAACGTTGTTAGGTGATGTCAGAGTTCATGTTTCAATGTTCAAGATACTTCTCTGTTATTAGTATATCGAATCTCCACAGGCTATATCAAAAGGCATTATGAGTAGTTTCTGAATATCTTTTTCGTAGTATCTAAAAAACCATTCAATGGCTTTTGCATAATTTTCCTTGTTGTCAAAATCCCAATATGAATAATATTTCACACACTTCACGATCTTTGTAAGTTCTCTTAGCGGGTTGCCCAATCCGTCTAAGATAAAAAAACGTTTCATATATTTGATATCAATACAACCTTGTTGTTTCTTTTGTTCGTCTGCTATTACGTCAACTAAACTTTCAAATTCTTTTAACCTATCTGGTTTTACTTGAAATAATTTTACCTCCGAGAATGAATTCTTCAATTTAAATCCCCCTGTAACTAATTTGCCTAGTTTAGAATCGTAATACCCAACCTATTACCAACATTACTTAACCAAATATTGATGCTCCGCGCTTAATGCTTCTAAATCATAATAACCAACAAGTTTTAATATAAGCATTTCCTCTTGGCTTCCACGATTCAGATATAGAACAAAAAGTCCAACTGCCATAATAATTATTCCAATGATGGACATGTTCCCACCATTTCTTTTATAAATTAATTTGCATTCTTATCATGTCTTTACATTGTAATCCATTTTCAAAAATTGGATCTTTATAGTGCCTTATAAAAAAGTCTTTATCGATCCCGATTATTCTAAATCCACACTTCTGATATAAATACAACTGCCCAATACTTGAGTTTCCAGTTCCAATTTCTAAAGTTTTATATCCGAGATCTTTCGTTGTCATTAGTGCGTGCTCAATTAATTTCTTCCCAATCCCTTTTCCTTGAAAGTTCTCATGGACCGCTATATTAACAATCTCCATTGTGTTGGGTCTCGTTGATAAAAGTAAGTAAATTCCAATAATCTCACCATCGATCACCCCAACATAACACTTGCTTCTTGTCATATAGGTATGAATGACTTCTTCTTCCGGATCGGCCAATAATATTAGATCAATGGGTAGGGCTTCATTTGACTGTAACTCTCTGATTATCATAATAAATCTCCATATCTTGTGATTTTCTTCACAAAAACTTGCGCTTTATGCCAAAACATCAAAGTTCGGCTAGATGAGCGTCATTTCTAATCCATATTCTGTCTTAATTCTGTTCGAATTTGTGCAGCTTGAATTGGGTGTCCATCCCTTTGGAAATATTGTAGAGTATGCTGCTTCCATTTCCCCGAAAATCTTCTGCCGGACCGAGGGTGAATGCCTGAAGCGTGAATATAGCGTTAGGTGAAGCGGATGACTTTTTTGAATTTACTCAAATTCCTTCCGTGATCCCTAGCCCCCTTCACGTATTGTGGTTACGCCATCAAATTGTAAATTCTTTAAATCCATATCTTTAATCCAAAAGTAAAGTCTTCCCATATCATCCCACACCATGTTCGTACTGTCTTCAGAATCTATTTGAAGAAGGAGCCTCCACCCCTCGCCCTTATACTCACCCTGAACAGGATCATGATACCCATATAGTCTATTCATTCCTACATTGAATTCTGAAGTATAGCCCTCTATGTATTTTTTTGAAAAATTTTCTTCGAATACTTCCCAGTACTTATCGTGATTGTCATCACCCCAAGGTAACCCAAGCACTTCATATACTTCATATGAATCCGAATCAGGTACATTCCATTCAAGTCGAGGTGTAACTCTCGCACTTGTAAACTGCAATTCTTCGGATAGTTGTTTAGGGGGTTGAGTTCTTATTAGATTATTCAATTCTCCATCGTAATATAAAACCTTTGAAGTCTCAGGGTTATTATCGAAATCTCCATCTTCATACATCGCTTCGGGATATGCTGTATAGAAGAAATAAATGATTCCTTTAGTTGGATAAATATCGTTATCTGTCTCACTATCTGTCTGAATGTTAGGCATTTCCTGCAAATTGATCTGCGCAATAAATGACATGGGGTACTCTTTCCAATACGGCCATTTAAAATTTGCAGGCAAATCTGGTTGGCCCCCTAGTTTGGTCTGACCCATTTTTAATTTTTTCTCTGGCGCTCTTTCCGATATCAAACGAATAGATGGCTTGATCATGTTTTGAAATGTCTCTGAATAGTCTTCTAGTCCAGCTTCTTGAAATAGTGATAAAACGTCTGCTTTTACATCCATCATTGAGCTTATGTCTTCATTATTATTTGCGTTTTTCTTTTCACATCCAGATAATATAAAAATAATTATTAAAACAAACAATGCTATGCGCTTCACTTAGTTGCTCCTTGAATTTGATTTTTATTGCCCACTGCAATTTCGTATAACGCCATTGTACTCACGAACCCGACAGGCTTAGGGCTGCACTAGATGCCGTTGCCAACGGACTTAGCCAGTGCAGGGTTGTATGCTGATTTTGCTTCGAACTTTTTTTCATCCGTAATTAATCGCTCATAAATTTCCTATTGAAATCAGAACTCCACTTTCTTATCGGTCTAGCTGCGCCTTACTCCTTGTCTTTTACTCGTTCGTTTAGCACTATGATAGGTAAGGGCCCAGGCAATGCAGGTTTTGAGTTCTTCAACAGGAATGTTGTCGTCATTCTCAAAAATGATCGCCCGATTCCCTTCATATCTTAACTCGTTTGGAAAAGCGGTTCGGAACGTATCTACTAGGGTCGTTTGACAGTTGTAATACATGGCATACTGTGTGTCACTGAACTTCCTTCGATCGATTCGAATCGTGCTTCCACTCTTAAATTCTGCCGTGACGTATGCAGGTGCTATTGGATACTGATCAAATACGTTTGCAACGTCCGGGTTCGATATAGAATTCATCGAATTCCTCCTTTCCAGTGCGTGACAGCCTTGATTTGTTTGAGTTTTATGGTCTTTTTAAAATATAAATAATAAGTGTTTGTTCTCTTTTATCTTCTTCATCAATTTAACGACTCCTCGAATAATAAATACTGAGAAAATGATCATAATGACTGGACTAATTTCTATAAGAAAAACAGGAGCTAATGCTGAAAATGAAACGAAAATCTCGTAAAGAAAAAAATAATCAACTATTCCAACAACTACAAAAGACATTACAATCAATTGAAATTTCTGATAATAATAACTAAGTTTATAATAGGCTCTTCTTAAGTAATCCAACACTTTCATGCTTCACCTCATTGCAATTTATTTACAATAAGTTACGATTGTGTTTGGACATGGTTTCAGGTGTAACTGGTACAATATCTGCCGTCATTCATTCTCAAATAAATTCGTTAAAAAACTTAAGTCTGGTTGTTTATTTATTATTCGATATGAATTCGATTCTTTATATAAAAACGCACCTTGATTTTTGATTTCTAATATTTCATTTCCATCACTATAAATAAAATTGATTTCAAATTCATGTACGGGTTCTTTATAAGTCACTCCATGCTTTGAAGATATGAATTCTAATGAATCTAGAGATCTCCAGATTTCAATAATCTCACTGTTTTTCGTCAAAGAAACTTCTCTATTATGGTCAAGATCTTTAATAATGATTTCTTTAATATCTACTGAAGTTTCAACCAATAATATATCTTTAACATGATATGATTTGCTACTCGAGCAACTACTTACTATTAAAGTTATTAAAACAATAAGAAAGAGAGTACGTATTCTCACTATGACCTCCAACTATTGATAATTATGTATTTCAAGTAAAGTTGCGTTCTTCCTCAATTAACTTGCAAATGGTTATTTCATTATCAGTAATCTCCAAAAATTCTTTTGATCTACTATGATAAACTTTCGGGTGAAAATTTACTTCTTCAAAAAGCACTTCACCATTCGAGATCTCATAAACCCGAAAGCCTATATTTTGAGAGGTACAATAAAGAAATTTATCGAAAAATAATATGCCATTACAAATTTCAAATTCTTGCAATAAACTGCCATCATAAACATCAAAAATTCTAAAAAGTAATTCTTTCGGTATATTTATGAGATCTTCATCGTCATATAAACTTGAATCGATCTTCCCCATTACTCCAACTGTGGTACTGCTAAGCCAACAAATTGGATCATTCCAGTCTTCCTTATCCCGCCATAACTGTTTCTTAGTTTCTCCATTTTCGGATTCCCAACAATTATTTGTAATCCATTGTTTAATATTCCAAGCTGTCACAGAACCACGCGGATGCCATTCCCAACCATTGTCCACAACCCATTCATTATTAGGCGAAACTAATAGTTGTCCATGAAAATAATCCAAATAATGTTCATCACAATTAGGTTGATTACCTATCATGTGAAACTCAGGATCTACTCTGGTGGTTAATAACTCACCAGTTATTGGATTTGAAATATCAAGCCTATTCCATTTCGTTCCATGAATCAAAAGTATTTGATTATCATCACTCGTATAAAAAGAAACTGGAAATATGGTTTGATTGAAATGATAATCATCTCTGCTAAATCGCATGATTATCCTCTGAGTGAATAGATCTAAGACCAATCCAACTCTGCCATAAGTATTAAATACTGCAATGATATTTCTGGCAGATGAAGATAGAATGGAAACCGCCTCATCAAAATCTAACTCGTCACCAACAAAAGTAAATAATGTATTATTAGATTCCTGATTCGTATTAATTTCAATAATTTTCTTATTACTAGTAATCGCTTAGTATGTACATTCTTGAGATATCACTGGATGGATATCCAATAATTCTTCGTTTAATAGTTTTAGTCTTCTTTTTTCAATATTAAATAGAACCTCTCCCATCTAAAATCCCTCACTAATATATATTTAGTGTGCAATTTCATCTAATACTTATTTGTTACCGAGTTGTTCCGCCAAACCGATTAGAATTCCTTCGACTCCACGAATGTAACAGAGCCGATACGAGTCCTCGTATTGAACCACTTCGCCAACGAGCTGAGCTCCGTGCTTAGTTAATCTGGATACCATTTCGTCAATGTCTTGAACCGCAAACATGACTCGAAGATAACCGAGGGAGTTTACAGGATCAGTCCGGTTATCTGATATAGTAGGTGGGGTGAGAAATCTCGAAAGTTCAAGTCGGCTATGGCCATCTGGGGTAACCATCATAGCAATCTCTACGCACTGGGTACCTAGTCCGGTTACGCGACCTGCCCATTCACCTTCGACAGTGGCTCGCCCTTCGAGGGTCAAGCCAATCTCCTCAAAGAAAGAAATTGCTTCTTCAAGAGATTCTACAACGATGCCGACATTGTCCATTCTTAGTAATTTGTTTTTTGTCATTGATTTATCTCCTCACATACAAATTTGTTATCTGATTATCTATAATTATTTAATAAAATATTAGCTTTGTAACAATTGTTGACAATAATAAGAAGACATAGTGCTTGAATATTTGAAATCGGGGTTTCAGGTATGTCATATACGTTGTTGCATTCACGACGCCCACCACCTTAAGGAGCGTAGCAACTGGTCGCGATGCGGTTAGGCGGTGCGGGTGTGTCCGTCTGCTTCGGCTCTCTCGTTACTGAAAAACATCCCCGAATCCACTTCTAACTGCTGCCGGGCCGAGGGACGGTTAAATTGATTTATTGACCTGTTTTATTGTTTTCTTCATCTCCTTTTTTGTTAGAATTAATTTCCTGTAAATAGTTTTTCACGATTTTTGAATGTTTCAGTATAAATGCATTGTTAAGCGAAATTCTAACTCTTTTTCTTGGCAATTACTGTTATTATTTCTGATTCATCATCATATTCTCGTCCAGTTACATCTGAATAATATTCAAATTCTTCAAAGCCGGTATAGCTAAGAATTGAAGAAATTTCATCAATTGTATATGTCTTATCCCAAATATTATATACTTGCATATCCTCATTATCATCTAATACTATTGTTTGATGTAAATGAACTCTTTCTTCTGAATACCAATAATTAGAGTCTAAACATAAATGAGAAGTTGGTTTCCAAAAGCTACTTTTATATGAATTCCATGTTCTTGAATCAGCATGATTTCTATATTTATTAGGTGTAAAAACATCAAAGACAAACTTACCCCCGGGCTTTAAATTACTGTAGATTTTGTATAACAATGAATTTCGTTCGTTTTCGTTAAAAACTCCAAAGTCACAATATATAAGCAGGACAACATCAAAACAATTATTAAAATCGAGAGTTAAATAATCTTGACAAACATAATCAACATGCAAATTTAACTCCGATGCTTGTTTCTTTGCATATTCAATAGAGCGACTTGAAAAGTCGACTCCCGTTACATTATTAAATCCCAGCTTAGCCAACCGATTAGTATAAAGCCCTGGCCCACAACCTAAATCAAGTACTTTTTGTTCAAAGTGGTTACCACAAATATATTCTTTGATCCATTTCACAGAAGCATCAATAGTATAAGGCTTCCTGCTTGCTGCATCTGTATTTGGATCTAAATGAGCATCCAGCATTTGTTGTGATATATATTCGTCTACCCACATCTGTGAACTTCCCTTCTCAAATAATAAAGGTCTTTTTGTTTTTTCAATTATTTTGCTTATCGTCATGAAAGATCTCCTTCTTTCAAAAGAATCACTATGCCAACTTGCACTCGCTCACATTCAACATCATATGCAGCATCTGGCTTGTTCCCTACCAGAGTATGCTTTACTGCGTTAACCGTACCCAGCCTACAGGCGGGGATAGGGGATATAAAAAGGTTCCCTCCCGTTAAACAGTTGACCGCTTTTGCCGGGCTGGAATCATCTGTTTACGGGTCGGGAACCTTTAAGTCCAATCACAATCACATTTCGAAGAGAGGATCGTCTTACCTCCGCACCGCTTTGTATCAAGCTACCGTAGCTGGGATTTCAAAGCAAGTTAACGGTCCTTCATTAAGGGTAGTATTTTATGGGTTATGAATCGTCCTGGACGAAGTTCATCAACAGAATAAAACATAGCAATTTCCTTGGCCTGAAAACTCATTTCATTAAAATCATCATTTAACTCGTTCTTAGTTTCTGAAAGTTCTTTATATTGATTATGCCCAAAAGTAAGTGTCGAATGGAAATGAAACGATTCCCCATCAGGACCAGAATTCGGAATCGAAAATCTTTTCATTAACTCACTATTTAATCTATTATGTATTTCTCGAAGTGCTTGACTCTCTTGAATATCAAGCCATAAAACTTGTGTTTCATTCTCTCCGTTCTTCATATTTATTAAGTCTATTGCTTTAAAAGTGATCTCAAATGAACTTAGACTCAAAGCAAATTTTTCAAAATAATTCTCGATCTCCTCAATTTGCGATACATAGAATGATTGTTTTAAAGAAATGTGTTGAGGTAACAGTGATGACTCAATGCTTACGTGCTGTTCTTTAATTAATTTATAAATCATCTTTCTTACTCTATTGTGAACTTCATAATCTAATAAAAGTGCAAAACAAACATACATTGAATTCTCTCCTTTACTTTTGGATTTCATATAACGTTCCTGTATTCAGGACGTCACAGCGGCTTAAGGACCGCTAGGTCCGGGTGGCTCTACCACTTATCTGGTGGGATGTGCCGTCTGATCCCACTTTTTACGAAATTCCTCGAGCTACTTGGATATTATTTCTTCAATACTTCCATTTGTTTCATATGATGCTGATCATGCCATATAAAATCTTTTAAATATCCTTCAACTGTAAATTTATTGTCAAAATACCCCTTGGTAAACTTTAATTCATCCATATTAGTAATGTTGTCTATTAAAAGGTTGCGATATTTCATGGTTAATTCAATTAATTCGTCTTTACGTAATGTCTTACCATGTTCAATTGAATTCTTATTAAATTCATCAAAAGTTAAATTAAGTAATGATTTCGCAAGTGGTTTATCGGTTGATATTCTTTCAATAACTTCTTCAAAAAAATATTTGTCCCATAGCATAATATGGCTTACTATATCATGAATTGTCCATTGGCCATCTTTCTTAGAAGTCGTCCAGTCGAAATCTTTCATTTCAAGAATAAAGCTGTTCCATTTTTTGAACTCATCTAATAACTGTGATTTGTTACACATAGTATCATCCCTTCAGTTACGTTTTTCATAAGCTATTATTTCGGATAACGATTTGTGTTCAAGAGCCCGAAAGGCTTAAATTGCCGATCAATCAAGTACAGTGACTGATTCCTACCGGGTGGCTCCTCAACTTCTGCCGGACCGAGGAGCAACAGCGATGACGTGAACATGTTGTTATACAACGGACTTCTTGTATTACCCACAAACATCTTTAAGTCTCCATTCTCATGTTTGTATAATATGGTTTAAATCCTGCACTGTCCCAGAATCTTTTCCCTTCAGGGTTGGTTTCTAATACATCAATTTCAATTTTCTCTACGTCCTTAAAACGTGTCTTCTTCAAGAGTTCTATTCCAGCAATTCCATATCCCATATTTCTATATTCTCGTCTTATAAAATATTGTCTTATATATACTTGTTTTTCATCTCTATTAAATAAGTCCTCTTGATATTTATAGAGTGTGTAACCAATAATCTTTGATTCTTTCAAAATCAAATCAATTCCCCAAGCGTTTTCGAGAAATTCTCGCATACGGCCCTCTAGTTCTTTAATTCCCATCGGGTTTGAACTTTTCTCATCTTCAATTAGCTGCTTATTCATTTCAGCCAAAATTTGAAGATCCGAGTTCCTTGCACTTTGTAATCTAAGAGTCAAGGTTTCGACCTCCTAGAATTTAATGGTTTGGTCTTCATTCATTACTCGCTTCGGTCTATCGTATAACGTTTCCGCATTCTCGAACCCGAGAACCTTAAGTAAGCACAGATCCACCAGTGCAGCTGGATCCCGACCGGCCGCGACGCGGTTAGGTTCGCAGATGTTGTCTGCTGAGTCCACTACTCTGAAAAGCCTCTGTAGACCAAGGGACCGTTAGGGTCCGCAGCGTGAATACAGTGTTACCAGAAGTTAATGCCTGCCTTGCATAACATTGATGCATCCTTTAATAAGTCATTTAATAATGATCAAGCCAGGGGATTTTTCCCCAGTTACTTTTTGATACATTAGTTTGTTCAAATTCGAGAATGAAGTGTACTTTAGCGTTGTCACTATAAATTTCTGGATTAAACATTTGAATGATTCTGGTTTTGTATACTCCATTATTAATTTCGAAACTACAATCTTCAAGATGCCTTTCTGGTAATACAACATCTTCGAATTGAGCACCCATTGTCAGACTTTCATAATTAATTAGACATAACTTACCATTTGTTACTTCGATAACACCTTCTATTTCCCTAAATCCCGTTACACTAGTAATTTCTTTGTTGATACTAACCGTCCAAGTCCCTTCTGTCCCAGTACTCCAAAATAACAGATTATTGGATTGAATTTGTTTCATGAAATGATTCAATAATCGTTTTAAGTCCCAATCTTCATCAACGAATGAACTGTATCTTTCAGGATTAAACAAACCCATAAAACCTGAATCATCTGCTATTTCATACAACTTCATCGAAATACCCTCCATAAAATATTCCTCTGCATTAATTTCTGCTAACGTTACCGTATTCCTGACGTTCAAGCGGTTTAAGGCACAAAGTGCAGGGTCGTCAGACTTAGCCGGCTGGATGTGTAGCCTGAATTCACTTCTCCGAAATTCCTCTTGGCGACCTAGGAGCGACAGCGACGAAGCAGGAATGTAATGTTATAAGCATGTGGGTGACTTCTCGATTAAACTTTCATTCATGTTTTCCTCGATTTCTTTCAATATATTTTCTTATGATAAAACCTATCCATATAAAATTTAAAGGAAAGAAATTAATAATCAATATAGAAAACGAAAGAGCGTATTTATTTATCGGTTTTCCAAAATACACTGTAATATCAGTAGAAAACGTCGCTAGAAACACAAATAGGTTATATACAACATAGAATAACCACTGCATCTCAGATGGCAATACATACGGAACAGCGGCTCGTTTAAATCGTGCTTCAATATCATCAGTAATATAATTATATAAACAAATGAACCAAATAATTATCCCTATAATACTAATGATTGATATGTTAAATAAGATCTCCCACCTGCCTCCTCTTGAGTTAACATATCTAAACCCAATAAAAATATAAAAAAGCGGTAAAATTACGATAACAAAGAATTTTGCAAGAGGAACAACTATATCTACATCCTCAAATTGGAAGAAAATAATAATCATTAATATATTAAAAAGGATATGCAAAAATATGATTTTAAGGTTTCTCATCTCTTCACTCATTTCTTATAACGTTCCCGTATTCACGACGTTTAAGCGGTTTAAGGACCGTAGGTCCGGTGGCTCTGCCACTTAGCCGGTTGAATGTGTCCGGTGAATCCAATTCTCGAAATGCCTCTTATGGACCCAGGGTCATGTTTGTCTCAGCCCTCTGCGTTAAATGCGATGTTAGATGATGTTAGCTGCCTTCTTCGAATTGCCTTAGATTCCCTTCAGTAACCATTCTTTAGTCTTTCTCCGAACTTTCTCTCCAATGATAGCATCTCTTGCATAAACCCAAGTATATATTCACGAATCCGAGAGGCTTAAGGCGCAATAGCGCCGGGTCGAGACTTAGCCTCGCAGGAGTTGATCACCTGACCCGAATCCTGGCCTCATATCTTCTGGCGATCCAAAGGCCGAATGGCCGTAGCGTAAATATGGTGTTAGACGCTGTTACCACTTCTTCATCGAGTCATCCCCAATATATTTCTTGATTGTTAGCTGTCTTCTTTATATATTCTTTTGTCTAAAACCTTTCTAATAAATTCAGTTTTTTTATTGCAATAACTTTCAATATCATTACTATATTCCTCAACCAATTTCAGTTTTAACTCTTCATATTCTTTACGTGATTCTTCATTTGCGCACAAATAATCACGAAAAGCAATATGTTCTAAGTATCCCTTCCCATCTTTCGGGCATACGTAAAGGTGGTACTTCGGCTGTCGATCTTCATAAGTTCTTCTAAATGCTTCTCTTCCCTCTACCCCTAAGTTGCCTTCATGTTCAAATCCATGTGCTTTTAACCGTTCAATTATACTAGGTAAAATAGCATAGTTCTCGATGACAACATCAAGATCAATAATGGGTTTAGCAGACAACCCTTCTATAGAGGTGCTCCCAACATGCTCAATTGAGATAATTAAATCATTAATATATGAATTGATCATTTCCTTTATCTTATTGAAATCTGTTTTCCAATGTGGATTATATGATACTATTTCAACTCTCTTTACTTTTCTTTCTACCATGTAATTACCTCCACATCTGTTTTTAAATAAGGCACTTAGACAATGCGTCTAACGTTCCCGTGTTCACGACGTCCCACCACTTTAAGCGAACGTAGTGAGCGGCCGCGATGCGGTTAGGAGGTGCGACTGTCTCCCGGCAATCACTTCTTAGACTTATCTACCGGGACCGAGGCGGCTTGTCCGCCGATGCGCTAACACATTGTTAGATGATGTCTGCGTCTTCTTTGAAATACATTCATCCTTTATTTAGTGTAGTTATCAATAATCTCAACTACTTCAATATTTCCATTAATCAAAACCTCTGGAAGCTCACTTATAACATTACCCTTCCAATATTCTTTAGCTTGTTCGATTTTCCGGGAAAAGGGAGCCCCATCTTCTTTTGGCAAAAGGTTTCCATCGCCCTCGAAGTAATTACCAAGAACTCGAAGTTTAACAATTTGCAAAACTTTTCGATTATAAGAATCAAATAGGTCCTTCCATTTCAAAGCATCTTCATAGCTTTTAGCAGCGTATAAACAAGATAATCTTGAAGGATATTCAGGATAGTCTTGTAGTCTAACCATCTCAACTATCACTTCTCTAATAGCTCTAATTGTTTGTCCTACATACTTATTGGCTACATCCGTGTTTTCTTTATTCATCACTATACCTTCATTTGTATGATGATCATGAAGGATCTTAATAAAGTCTTCACCCTTTGTATTTAAATGCTCCCTTTCAAAAAAGAAATGGTACAGGGTATTTTTTGGTCTTTGTCAAAGGAAATTGTCTGACCAAGGTTCATTTTATTCCTAGTAACAATGTGAAAAACATACAATTCATTCTCTCGCATGGTCTGCTCCTTGGAACAACTAGGAATACATTGTATTCACTAACCCGTAGGGTTATCTGCCAGATTCTACATCCCCGATTTATCTATTGGCAGATCCAGGGCTGAACGGCCCGCAGCGTGAATATAATGTTATATGCTGTCGGGGACTTCTTCGATCAACTTCAAAATTCTTCTCTATACTTATAGTTTTCTTGATTTTCAAATTGTATTTTTCGTCTTTCAATAAATTCTCTTGTTTCTAAACTGTTATCTCCCGGTTGCAATATTTCGGTATAGTAGTAAATAAAAGACATAGATACATTAATTTTTTTATCTTGAACTACAATATGTTTTCTTTCTTGAAGAGAATTTAGAATCTCCATCAATGCTATTTCATCCAATTCAAGTTGCAGTGAATGAGAAGCAAAAATAATTAAGTTATCAATAAACGGCGCACTTTTATATGTGGCTCTATATCTAAGAATTAAGAGTAAAATTAATGAATCATTAATAATTAACATATATTTCTCTTCCTTTAGAGGGTTTGGGGTTGGAGATTTAGTGTTCCCCGATTGCATATAATGTTGTTGTGTTCACGACGTCCCACCGACTTAAGGCGACGAAGTCGCCGGGCGCGATGCGCCTAGTCGGTGCGGATGTGTCTGGCTGCCATAACTTCCCCGAAATCCCTCTGCCAGACCGAGGGGCTTGTCCCCCGCTGTGTGAACACGGTGATATCTAATGCCTGCGCTTCTTGATCATCTCACATAGTTCTTTAATGTTTGTAACTCATGATACAGAAGATATTAAATAATCATTATCTCTTTCTGTTAACTCAATCCGATTTGTATAAAGTAAAATTGCACCATAAAGCCTCGCCATCCTAGGTTGAGATTCGTTGAACTTCTCCATCACGTATCTTGCCAACCCCCCAATATTTTTTTGTGAATGACCTAATGAAGTTTCATCAGACAATATAACTAATTCATTAACTATTTTATCTAGCATCTCATCAGAAATTCTGAATAAGGTTTTTCTCCATTTGCCAAAAAATACATTATTTTCAAAAACAAATGATATCTCATTTGCTATTACGCCAGTTGGAGCTATCTTAGTTACGGACCCGGTCTCAAGTTTCCGCTTAATTATTCCATCATTAATATGCTTATTAAACTCCTTCATCAATGTAAAAGCCTCTAATGACATCTGAAGTTCATACTTTATTGACTTTCTTAATTCAGCATGAATATGAACGGCATTTCTGATATTGTAGAGTTCAATTAACTTTCCACACATTGCTGAGGTAATCAGATTCAACTTCTGTGCAACTTGACATTTTTCATCAAATCTAATTTTTGTAATATCTCTTTTTACAAAATCCTCGTAGTAAACCAAAAGTGGTTTCCCCATATGTGTTAGTGCACCCTCAAGTTCCTTTTTCTTGTCGTTTGGTATCGATATTTGTTTTTGTGACTTTATATATTTTAATTCTTCAACAATTAATTCAGTTTTGAACTGCTCAAATAATACTTCATGGATTATCGCTTCATAGATTGAAGTATACATAATGATTTGAACACGTACTTGAGCCAATAATAAATCATCGGTTGCTGCTAAGCCTTCAAACATCTTATATATGAATCTTGCATTAATATATTCTGTCTTTATACGTTCTACTAAGTCTTTATTTTGTATGTAACTAAAATAATTAGTTACATCTTCCAAATCAGGCAAGTGATTGTTAATTTAATCATCGATTTCGCGTTTTAATTTTTCCTTAAATGGCATATCAACACACATCCTCATTTAATCGAATATTTTTTGATCTTAGCAGGTTTCAGATAACGTTCCCGTATTCACGACGTCCCACCGACTTAAGGCTCTGTCAGGAGCCGGCCGCGATGCGGTTAGTCGGTGCGGATCTGTCCACTGATTCAACTTCCCTGCCGATCACCTCTTGCGGACCGAGGGGCCGCCAGGCTCCGATGCGTGAATATAATGTTAGCTGAAGTAAGTGCCTCCTTGAGATCAATCAATTACTCTATCAAGTAGAAAAAATCCCCTGAACTCTTCCATCATTTCTGGGTTATAAATATTAATTAATTGAAGAGTTAGTTTTGAATTTAAAGATCGATCAAGTTGAAATAGTCTTTCGTTGGACAATTTCAATTCTCTTATTTCATTAAATGATAATTTTCTTGTTTGTACGTTACGTCCTTAATTGAGTTTACCCCGTGGACTTCAAGGGATAATAGTCCATATAGTTCTATTATGCTTTCATTATTTTTACTGACATACTTAAGTAGGTCATTGACACTATAAATCTCATCTTCAGTTTTATTATAAATTGAGTACCACTTAACATATTTTCTCGGTATTTCTGATTTTATTTTTGAAATCAATTGTCTTTTATCAAACTCAATTTGTTTTAATGGATGCTCTTTTTTCATTTTACGAATTGTTTGGTTCATTTCCTGTAACTTTGCTTCTGAATATTTTGTCTTTAACAAATCAAATGAATGTTGTTTACTCAGAATCTTTAATTCTTCCTCTTTGTGAAATAAAAAATAACTTAACGCTCTTTTTTCCATATTGTTTTTATCTTCTACAATGTACGACAAAGATAAATACACTTCTAATACTGATCGCGCTGTAATTTGTGCCGCCCCAAGGGAGTTATGATCAATAAGAATAAATATCCCATCAGTTAACTCCAATAACTTTCTATAGAGAGAGAAGATAACTAAATCAAACAATTCAAATTTTTTATTTTGTTTAAAAATGCTTTCGAATAAATAAATACCAAATCTAAGGTTCTTACTTAAAGAATTTAAGAATGCTCTTTCTTCAGCATCATCAATATCCTGTGACACAAACAAATGTATGTTACTCATGTTATCACCTAGTTAATTAGTATTTGCGCTTATTTCAGCTAACGTTCTTGTATTCACGAACCCTCACTGGCTTAAGGCCCGTAAGGGCCGGCCGCGATGCGGTTAGCCAGTGCAGGGTTGTCTGCTGATTCCGCTTCCTCGAAAATCCTCTTGCAGACAAAGGGCCGTCAGGCCCGCCGCGTGAATACGGTGTTGGTTTAGCTGATGCTTGCGGCCTCATCGAATATTCTAAATATAAAAATCTTCCTAGAATAGAACCCAATCTAAATGATATTTGAATAAGTTCCTTTATTACTTTACCGACATAATATTTCACCCACACTTGCTTACAAACTATTGTTATCATTATTTAGAAAATCATTTAGATGTTGAAAAAATGTATCAAAAGCCACTTCTTCAGTTGAACTATAAAATTGTATGATATGTGCCCAACTTTGAACTCCATGTATGTTATAACAATCCTCAATATACTCTTGGAATCCTTGTGCGAATTCTGGATAATCTCCTTCAATTTCATATATACAATGCTGATACCCATGGATAAAGTGCCACAGATCTAAAAGCGATTTCCTTCCGATGTAAAGTCCCGGTTTTTCTTTTATTTTTTTTAGTAATCCATTGATTCGAGGGTCGATATTAATTCCTCCAAACTTAAAGTTGTATTATTAAGACTGAAATATATTTTAGGTCTTTGAATTCTGATTGAGTCTTTAACTTTAATTCGAACTGGGATTTTATATCCTGGCACTCGGAAGTTTCAGCTAACGTTCCTGTATTCACGAACCCGTAGAGTTGTCTGCCTGATTCCACTTCTCGAATTATCATCTGGCAGACCCAGGGCCGAATGGCTCGCAGCGTGAATATATTGTTAAGCGATGCTCCTGACCTCCTGATTTACCAACAAAATATTATCTTTATTAGCTCTTCAATTTATTATAGTTTCCTAATCTTTATCCTGTTGTGGACCTTGTTTCTTATTATGTATTGATTCTTAGACTTTGTCCTTACATAGTCTTTATGATGTTTTATTCTTATTGTCGTCCGTTCATCTTGTGCATTCAGTCAGTATTGTATTTCTGGGTTTTTCTTTCCTCACAGTTCTAGTTTTTGCTGTTCAATCTATTAGTCTATTCATTAATATTCTTTCAGGAGTTTCACATAACGAGAGGCGAATTCACGAAGTTGCCTATTGCTCATCAGAGCAACTTGGCGCTGGGCTTGCGTCACCGCAAGCACTGCGACAACTAGGCAATTTCGTGAATTCGAAGTTATGTGACGTTGGTGTGTCCTAAATTATACCACTTCTAGTTCTAAAGCACTTGCTAATTCTAAAAGAACCTTCCGTGATAGTTCTTCAATGTTTTTACTTACAATTGGTTCAGCTCCATGAATTATTGAATTTCTTAATGTTATTAAATTAATGATTTGATTAAGTAACTCAGAATTAATTTTCTCTGATTTATAGATAAACTCGGCAAGTCTTACATTGGATAATCTTTTCATGTTTTTATTATTAACTGGAACGATTTGAGATTGATACGCTGTACCATATTTTTGAATTATGTATTCAAGCTGGTTATAATTTTTTAGAAATTCTTCTAAACTACCTCTATCGTTGATTTCATAATCAGGGTCAGCAATTTTTTGAATTTTTTTGCTTTCCTTTTCAATTCTTTTAGGCGAAATAACATCAAATATGAAATACGATATAACCATTAAATTTACAATAAATAATGATTGTCCCATATTCATTAAAATGGGATTCCAAAATGTATTGGGATTACTTTCAATAGAAATAACAGAATTCGATATCAGCAAAGTGGATACTGTAATTAAAGTAATAAATTTTAACAATGTATAGTATCTTTCTTTCAGTCCTTGAATGGCTTCTGTCAAAGAGTCATCATCTGATTCTTCCCTACTAAGTTCGTTTCTGAAGAAAATAAAACCAGTTAGAGTTAATCCATAAATCCCAGCTAAAACTTGTGCAGTAGTTGAAAATAGATATAATATCTGATTTTCGTTTAATATAAGTATTGGACAAAATATACCTATCAAGCTTGAAACTACTGAAATGATTACAGCTGTTATGGCTGCTACAATTATCAATTTTGATGTAGTCACGAATTTCTCCTCGTTTCAAATAGATTGTTGCTATACCCAATGTCACATAACGTTCTTGTATTCACGAACCCTCACTGGCTTAAGGCAGTGTCAGCTGCCGGGTCCGACGGACTTAGCCAGTGCAGGGTTGTCCGGCTGCGCCCACTTCCCCGAAATGCCCCTGCCGGACCGAGGGCCGGATGGCCCGATGAGTGAACACGGTGTTGGTATATTAAGCTCATCCCAGTAAGTCGGGGGTGAGCTTTTCTTTTATACTAAAAAGATCACCACTGGGTAAAAATTTAGCTGGTTGGGTTAAGAGCCCGTATCACCGTGCCAACCTGTGGAGAACGACTTATCCTTGGTCCCGGTGTTATCCAAAGGAGGTTTTATGCAAAAACCCGTGCTTAGTATTGATGTAGCGAAAGGTAAAAGTGTGGCTGCTGCTTTCTCTGCCTACGATTCCATCGTCCGTAAGCCATTCTCTTTTTCACATACGCCACAAGGAATTTCTTCATTGCTTCCCTTGTAAGAGGAGCTAGAGCAGATGACACAACAACGGCCTCATGTTGTTTTAGAAGCCACAGGCAATTATTCCAAACCTCTGGTCTCTTACTTCTCCTCCATGGGATATCCCGTCGTTGTCCTCAATCCATTGCTCACTCATCAGCTCAAAAAGAAAGCAACCCGTAAGATCAAAACCGACCCCATTGACGCCCTTCGGATCACTCAAGCTTTCTATTTGGAGGATGTCGCTCCTGTCCAGATGCCAGATTCTAAAGTCACTGAACTCCGTGCATTATGTAGGCAGCACTACCAGTTAACCTCATTATACGGCGATGTGCAGCTGCATTTCCGTTCAGTTTTAGACCTCTTAATTCCTGGGTATGAGCGTGCTTTTCAGAACATTTGTAACCCTACTTCGCTTGAACTTTTGAGCCATTATCCTTCGCCACAACATTTATTAGAGGCTGACCAGAATCATGTCTTACGAAATCTTCTAAACAATCGACGTGGACAAAGCTGGAATGAGATAAAGCTTGTTCATCTGAACACTATTGCACGTGACAGCTTACCAGATCCTGAAGCTACTTTCTCACATCAGATTGCGCTGAGAAGCTATATTTCGCTTAAACGGCGCTTGCTGACATTCAACATCATATGCTGAATCTGGCTTCTTCCCTGCCAGAACACGCTTTACTACGTTCGATTCCAGGCGTAGGTCCTCTCACAGCGGCGACCCTACAAGCGGAGATTGGGGATATAAAAAGGTTCCCTTCCGTTAAACAGTTGACCGCTTTTGCCGGGCTGGATTCATCTGTTTACGAGTCGGGAACCTTTAAGTCCAATCAGAATCACATTTCGAAGAGAGGTTCTTCATACCTCCGCACCGCTTTGTACCAAGCAACCGTTGCCGGGATTTCAAAGCAGGTTANGTCGGGAACCTTTAAGTCCAATCAGAATCACATTTCGAAGAGAGGTTCTTCATACCTCCGCACCGCTTTGTACCAAGCAACCGTTGCCGGGATTTCAAAGCAGGTTAATGGCCCACGAAATGAGGTTCTATCGCGATATTATCAATTAAAACGTTCTCAAGGCAAGCCTGCCAAAGTGGCTATTGTTGCTGCCGCCAACAAGCTTTTGTGCATTGTTTATGGGGTTTGGAACAGCCAGACGCACTTTTCTAACGTCTAAGTTCATATTATAAGTTATATTTTTCCATATATCTACTGTTTGGGGTAGGTTTATTTGAGTATGTTCGTTAAGGTCGTCTTTAACTTTATTTCTCTAGACTATTGACCTTGATTAGCTGGTTTATACGCTGCCCCGGCTTCCACGAATCCACTCAGAAAATTTTATTTAATTACTATCCATATTTCACCATTGTCATTTATATTTATTTCAATAACCTGTTGCTCTCCTTTCTCCAATCTCTTGTAATCTGTTCCCATTCCATAAATACTTCTTCCTGGGATTAATAACAAATCTCCAATCTGTCTATTCTTATAAATGACAAATCTTTCATTTAATTTAATTTTCTGTCCCTCCACTAATTTATGAGCAGTTTTATTCATTTCTATATCTATGATTTTAAGTGTTGTAGAAACCTGTTTGCCATCGATGTGCTGTTCGCCCGTTCCTTCAACTAATATTCTTGCATCTGCACTCTTTGACATAAAGTCATAAATTCCTAAGACTTTATCCTTTCGGTCTATTATAATGATTTGATCTAATGCAAAATACGCTCCAATGAATGTATATAATCCGATAATTGTAAGTATTAGTACTTTCTTAAAATGAATCTTCATATGAAACTCCTTGAAAATTATTTATTTTAAAATCACCGGGGTTGCGTATAACGTTCCCGCATTTACGACGCCGATGTTGTCGGTGTGTCCCGTCATATCCTCCCTGCTTCTTAGCTCCCGGGACCAAGGGGCGGCTATGCCGACCCGCTGCGTAAATGCATTGTTATATGCTGTCGAGGCCTTCTTCCAAATTACAATCAAATTTCATTATTCTTCGTTCACTTTCATTTTTTCAGTTAGAACTGGAGTTCCTTCCCATGGTTCAGGATGATCATCTAAAACCAGAATCTGAATGTAACCTCCACCATATTCATCGGCTAATTGCCCTATTCCCTTTCGATTGGAAATCTGATCATTCAATATAGTTTCTTTATCACCCTTAACTTTTATAATATGGTTGCTTTCAATTTCTCTTAACCCTCTTACTTCATAAAAGTATTTTGTTAAATGAGGGTTATTAAAATCAATTAGTAGTCCATCGTATAGCATTTTAAGGAAGTATTTTCTATCAAAAGATGCTATTCGTTCATCCGTTATTCCTTGTTCATAATGAGTGGTTATCATCTCTTCAGGATAGAGGGATGAAGCAAAAGCTGTTGGTGAAAATCTTAATAATGTTAGGACAATGTCTACCTCATTCTCGGATAGTTTAAGTCCCTTTTGAATTTCTTGAATTTTGGAGATGAGCAATTCATTTATGTGATTGTCATAAAAATCACAACCCAGAGCTTGAATAAATACATCACCTGTTAAGAAAAAGCGGTAGAAGTCAATTGAGATGGAATCAAAATTCTCATATATTGAAACTACAAAATTATCAGTATAAATAAAGTTATTGTTTAATAACTCCTCAAGTGCTTTTTCAATTTCATGGTCTTCAAACTGAAGTCTTATCTTTATCTGCTCTTTATTAACAATACCGTCGTTAATCATTAATTCAGATAAAATAGCTTTTTGTATGTGTATCGCTCTCTGTTTTGCTTGATTTTCTTCTTCTAAGTTGACATATGTGCCTATTGCATTTGAACTTTCCAATATAGGGCATATTTTATCTGTTATTTCTTTCGGTAGAAAACTACCGTTATAGCCAAATGCAGTATATTCGTCATTATTGAATGCTACTATCCAATACACTGAATTATCGTAATAGCATATATCCAACATTCTAATAATTCTATGGGTATAATGAGAAACAATCTGATTAATAACATTGCCATCGGTTAGATTGAAGAGTTGGGTTACAGATTCGGTTAGTTTCTCCCCAGAAACCAGTGATACATTAGTTCTATGAGTAAATAATTCATCATAATTACCAGCAACATTACCATTAACACCAGACAAAGCAATAAAACACCCGAACACTTCTTCATCTCTTCTAGATTCTTCAATGAATATCTTACCCAAAAACTTCAACCAACTTGTAATATCAATCGGGGTCTTATATGCTTTACATTCACAAATTAGTCGTCGTGTTTGATTCTGGCCAATTCCAGGTAAATAATAATCTGCTGATACATCGATTTCCTCTCCACCAGGACCAATATAGTTAGTAATAATATTCTTATAACCATACCCGGATAAAAGTCGTTTAGTAAGTTCTTCAAGCTGGGTCCCTTTATCATCGTTACTCTTTCCTAAGATTATCATTTCTGTATTCTCCCAATAATTAATTTTAGTATTGTTCAGAAGTGTATTTACTAAGATTTTCCTCGATTGCATATAACGTTCCCGTATTCACGACGTCCGACGGAGTCGGATGTGTCCGGCTGCCCCGGCTTCCCCGAAATCCTTCTGCCGGACCGAGGGCGTATGCCGATGCGTGAATATTATGTTATAAGATGTTGGGGCCATCATTGATTAATCTTCAGGAATATGTTTTAGTAATTCTTCAATTGCTTTCTTGTCTTGTGTAACAATTTCAATAATAGGGATAATCCCATTTGGGCTATTTGGTCGATAAGATTCTTTTCTGAAAATCCAAGATATTAATTGACACCATTTATCCTTTAATCTTTGTTTGTAATAAATTTTGTTTAATTTCTCAAAAGATCTCCGAGTAAACCTTTTGGAGTCAAAGTAAAAATTATAAGAAATAAAAGTGTTGGCTTTGGATGGGTTTTGAAAAAATTGAATACTTGCGATCCATATCAAATACAAAATCTTATATTTTATAATCATATTTCTAAATTTCTTCTCAAATATATTAAGTTTCCCAGTTAATTTATCAATTTCATCTAATATGGCAATATAAAATTCCAAATCATCAATGAATTGATGAAAACCTGAAAAATCTTCATAATATTCATTCTTTGCAATAATGTGATATTCCGACATTAGTTTAGGGCTTGCATATTTCAGATTACTTTTAACATGACCAAAAATTTTTTTTCTAATCTCATCTTCATTTATTGAATCTTTTATTTCGTGACCTTTCCGAAAATTTGTAGATATATCAAAAAAAGCAATAATATCAAAAATAATAGGAGCAAATAAGTTCTGATATATCTCCCTTACGTACTATTCCTTTTCTCTTTTTTTGGTTAGGAAATGCGAAAAGACTTGGGCAGTTATTGCAGCTGAGGCTCCAATTGCTGCACCGAGTAATGAAGCAGTTTGTGCTGTTAATTGAATTTCCATTGTCTTATGCATCTCCTGATTGATCTATAAAAATTTTATTTTGCCTCAATTTCTTATAACGTTCCCGTATTCACGAACTTCGCAATAACAGCCTTTTAGAGAGTATTCGCGAACTGATTAAAGTTTCCTGCCTTTGTCCACTCCCATAACCTATAGCCAGATACGATTGCGCAGTTTCCAGGAGTCAGTAGACATATTATTTTTATATATAGAATTTCACCTTCGACCTCAGCCTAAAAAAAGACGGCCAACTATGCTGTCAGCCGCCTAAGTTTATTCCTTTTCCGTGGGATGGAGATTTACTTCTTTTCGATTACAGCAAAATAGTTGTCTTCATCATCTGCAAAGTTAAATACTCTTCCGAATGGCATCTCTACAAGTTCTCCTACTTTGACATTTTTCCCGGTGAAGTCGGCATACAGTCGATCCAGATCCTCCGAAAAAAACATTAAAGACGGTGTGCCGAGATTTAATTCCGGAGACATTTTAGCAACGAGCTCCTTATTATGGAGTATGATGCTTGTCTCAGCGTCTTGGGTAGGAGCAATTTCGATCCATCTCATGCCTTGTCCATTGTTTTCTTCAGAAATCACGCTAAAACCAACTTTTTCTGTCCAAAAGTTCAGTGCTTTGTCCTGGTTGTCTACATACAGCATGATTTGACCGACTTTATTGATCATTGATGGTCCCACTCCCTCGTAGATGTAATTAGCAAGCAGATGTTCCAAATGCTCAAAATAGGTACAGCTTTCTTTTTTATGCTACCATATATACCCGTTAGAAATAAACCTTGTATGTATATTCCCTTGTGGTATCCGCTTTTATGTTAGATTCACAAAAAAACTTACGGAATTGCCATCGGGATCATAACATAAGAATGATCTTACCCCCCAAGGTTTATCCGTTGGAGCAGAATGAACTTTAATGTTCAGCTTCAATAGCCTTTCATATTCATAATTAACATTGTCGACAGCATAGATTAATGCGACATTCCGAGTAGTTGGCGCGGTCTCATCCTGCAATTTATAAATAATAAGTTGAGTGTCATAAAACCGATAGTCTACTTCATTGTCTACAACTGGTTCTTGTTGAAATACCCTCGTGTAAAAATCTACGACATCTTTGATGTTGTGCGTCTGAATACAAGCTCCATGCAGTCTCATGTCTACCTCCTCTAATCATTCCAATCTGATTCATCGACTTCCAGTTCTCTCCAGATAATATTCTTCGAAAAGTTCATTTGTTCCTCCCCGTGCGTTCCGATTTGACTTTAATTAAACTCTGTATATAGTATCCTTCCAACAAAATAACCCGCAAATTTGCGGGTTCAATAATTTGCTCAATAATGTGCTCAATGGATGTTTTCATATGGAACTCTCAATGGATATATTGCGTTATGCTTCCGGTCAAGTTCGATTCACAATCTCACTGATCTTAATATTAGGATTAGTATATCTACCCTTCGTTACAGTGTCTTTTCCATATTGTATAGCTTTTGCGGGGCAATAGTGAACACAGGCAAGACATAAGGTACAATGTTCACCCCACTGTGGTATCTCATCGACTTGGATGTTATGACAATTACACACCTTCTCGCAAGTTCCGCAACCTGTGCACAGGTCAGTAGCCTTGAACTTCGTAGTATCCAATGCCCCCCGCAGGTTGCCACGGCAAATACGTAATTGCCCCGGTAATTGATAAGCTTAAGCTTTTGTATAAAATCAAGCACGATTCGAGGAGGCCCCCATGAATAGGTGGGGTGTATGAATCCGATGATTACATCGTCCCACAATTGCTTTTATACCTGCACTTTTAGCTTTTGGTTAAACGGAATGAATAGGATCAACCCCATGAAACATGTGATCACTTCAGTCACGGTCATCGACCAGATCACGCCGTGCAATCCGAACAGGGAATGCAGTAGAATGATCATCGGAATATACAGAACCCCTTGAGTGATGGACATGATCATCGTCGGTGTTCCTTGTCCGGCTGCTTGAAATACACTGATGAACAAACCCGTGAAACCGTTGAACAAGGCAGAGATTAGCATCGCAACAACGATATAAGTCCCTGTCTCCAGAACAGAAGGGTCATTCGAGAACAGATGCAGGATAGGCTCCCTGAACAGATAAACCAGTCCTACGAATACGGTGGCTATGCCTCCAATCAGCAGTGAAGCGTATTTGAAACCGGATTTGAATCTGGCGATATTGGGACTGGAATAATTGTAGGCGAAGAAAGGAATTAATCCGAAGAACAATCCCATCGCCAGGAACTCGGGAACCTGGACAATTCTTAAGGCGACACCAAATCCGGCAACCACACTATCCCCGTACATGATGGAGTAGTTATTCAGCAGGAGCGTAGACACAATAAGAAATGCCGATTGCAGGAGCTCAGATATCCCGATTTTGTAGACCTCCAGCTGGTCTTGAAGGGAAATCTTGAAATGCTTCAGGAATCCCTGCAGATGCTCACTCTTAGTCTCTAAGTAATAGATGTAATAGAAGACCGACCCGACATTCGCCAAGATCATCGCACACGCCGCACCTGCCACATGCCAGCCCAGCCCCAAGATCAGCAGCGGATCAAGAATCAAACTAAGCGCTGTGCTGATAAATATGCCATACATGGATTCCTTGGATGCCCCTTCCGAGCGCACCAGTTGTTCCAGGGCGAAATTAAGAACTACAACAAATCCGCCGCCAAAAAGAGTTAAGACATACGTTTTGGTGTAACCAAAAGTCGCAGTATCCGCACCTAATAATCGGGTGATTGGATCAACGAACAGGAATGCGAGAACTGCAATGAGTATTCCGGCAATAATGCTTCCGTAAAAGGTATAGCCGGCGATGCGTTTCCCCTTCTCGCCCTCTTTTCCTCCGACCAATCGGGTAACGAATGTGCCGCCACCGACACCAAATACATTGCCGATGGCCATAAGTACGGTGAAGATCGGCAAACCAAGCGTGATGGCAGATAACATACTCGTATTGTGTAGTAGACCAATGAAATACGCATTAATTACATTGTAGATCGTGCCCACGGACATGCCGATCATCATGGGAATGGACAGGTGAGCTATCGCTTTTTTGATCGGAGCACTTTCCAGATAATATTGGTTTGACGCTTGATGTTGTTCCATAGTGAATCTCTTCTTTCATTACAGGATGAATCCATCCGATTACGGACAGAGTTGTTACATCGTTGATTTGACTTTGATTAATAAATTCATTAAGGTCTCCGCTTCGTTCGGCGTTAGTCCTTGGGTAATGCTGTTCTCTACTTCTTGAAAAATGATGTTAAACTCTTCGACTAATTCAGCCGCTTTGGGCAACAAATATATCTTCTTCTGGCGTTCGTTGTCTTCCGGGACGATCCGTTTGATATACCCCTTCTTCTCCAAACCCTGAAGCATGCTGGTAATACTCGCTCCCTTACGGTTAAAGCGGTCCGCCAGATCCTTCTGGATCACTCCCCGATCCTGTTTCTCATAAATGTATCCAAGCATCTGGCCCTGCTGTGAATTAAGCCCAAGCTCAGCCAATCTTGTATCTGCCGTGGATTTGAGCTTCATACCGATTTCTCTGATTAAAGTCGAATATGGGGTAATGTTCCTGTACTCTTTCATATCACCGACTCCTTCGTTTCTCTATTGTTAGAGTTCTAACTATATTCATAATATATATGTTAGAACTCTAACTGTCAAGATTCTAATTATATATTCTCACTGTCCTTTTCTTGAATTCTAGTTATCGTCCATTCCGGCACTTGTATTCTGGCAATAAAAATACCCGCGCCAGGCGCGGGTATAATGTTCTTCATATGACTGCTCTGCAGATGAATAGAACAAATGACTTTCATCTATGGGTTGTTGTGAAATCTGGTTACCCGCCAATATAAGACATACTAATCTTATTCTTGTTCAGTGCTGTCTGCTCTGTGCGTTCATCCGAATAGCGGTCGGTCCGCTGATTCCATACCCCCGATATCGCTGCAAGCAAATCTTCGTCTTTCGCCCCTCTTCGGATCATCTCTCTTAGATCAAAGCCCTTTGATGCGAATAAGCAGGTATAAAACTTGCCGTCTGAAGACAGACGAGCCCTTGTGCAGGATGTGCAAAACGATTCCGATACCGAGGTGATAAAGCCGACTTGGGCACCCGTATCTTTATAACGGTACCGCTTGGCAACCTCTCCGAAATAATCCCGGTCTACCGGCTCCAGCGCATAAGCACGCTGCAGTTGTTTAAGAATCTCCTGTTTGGATACGACTTTATCAAAGCTCCAGCCATTATCGTTGCCGGCATCCATATATTCAATGTACCTAAGTGTAATATTTTGTTCCTTGAAATAAGCTGCCATCGGCAGAATTTCCGATTCGTTAACGCCTTTTTGGACCACCATGTTCACCTTGAGTTCAAACCCAATCTGCTGAGCAAGTTGAATCTGTTTCAGAATATGCGAAGACTTCATCCCTCTGCCGTTCATTGCACCGAATATCTCAGGGTCCAGCGCGTCCAGGCTTATATTCAACCGTCGCAATCCTGCATCGTATAAATACTGTGCCTGCCCTCTCAAGAAAACGCCATTCGTGGTCAAGCCGATATCATGTACTCCGCCAATTGCATGAATTTTGGAGACAAGCTCTGGAAGATTGGGACGCATCAGCGGCTCTCCACCGGTCAGGCGGATTTTCACCACTCCCAGGGATACGAACAACTTGGTGAGCCGCTCGATCTCGTCAAAAGTTAGCAGCTCCCTGGCAGGCAGAAAGGCATATTGGTCCCCGAACATTTCTTTGGGCATACAGTAAGAACAACGGAAGTTGCAGCGATCTGTTACAGAAATCCGCAAATCACGAATCGGCCGCTGCCATTGATCTTGCAGAGGATGTAATCTCATGTAGTCAACTTCCTTCCTTGTATTCTTACAGCGCCCACTCGTCTGTTCCTTCTTCAACACCTAAGAGCAGCACATCTACCAAATCTCCAGCGGCAAATCCCCGGGACCCGCTAGGCAATACCATCAGTGAATTACCACGGGCAATGGAAGATACGGCATTGGACTTGTTGAATCCGGCGGGACGCACCGTGGAATTGTCGTATATGGCCCGGATGAAACGGGTAAATGGATTGGGTGTCTTGAAATCCTCAGCCAGCCTTGCTGTAATCCGTGGTAAAAACACCTTGTCTGCTCCCATCATTCTCAGCAGCGCCGGTCGGACAAAAAGTTCAAATCCGGTGAAACAGGCAGACGGGTTACCGGAGAGTCCGAATAAATAGCTGCCGTCTGATACAGCCACAGTAGTCACACTGCCAGGGCGCATAGCTACCTTATTGAAGAGAACCTCTGCCCCGAGCTGTTCATATATCGCTGGCAGATAATCGTAATCTCCGACAGATACACCACCTGTTGTAATCAAACAATCTGTTTCTTCCATGGCAGTTCGTACTGCCCGAAGACCTTCTTCCAAATGATCGGCAGTCATGCCGTATATTTTATAGGGTATGCCCATACTTGCAAGCTGCGCAGCAATCATCGGACCATTGCTGTTGCGGATTTTCCCGTGCACTAGAGGCTCGCTTACGTCCAGCAGCTCCGATCCCGTCGCCAGGATGCCTACAACCGGCTGTTTGGCCACCTTAACGGAAGCGTAACCGAAAGTTGCCAAAAGGGCTATAGTTCCAGCTTTAATAATACTGCCCGCAGGTACAATGGCTTCTCCCGTCTTCATGTCTTCACCTTGCAGGGAGAGATTCTCCTGATGGGAGAATGATTTCCTGATGGTAAAGGTATCTTTTGCAGCAATGGTTTGCTCTAGCATGACAACGGCATCCGCACCTCTGGGGAGAGCTGCACCTGTCATAAGCCGTACCGCCTCAAATGCGCCAAGGGTTGCAGCTGATACTGCCCCTGCACCGATATGATCCACGACCTTGAAAGTTAAGCGGTTATCTCTTGAAGCACCTGCTGAATCAACCGAACGAATAGCAAAGCCGTCGTAGGGTGAACGGTCAAACGGAGGCACATCATAGGTTGCTGCTAATGGCCCTGCAAGAATCCGTCCATAGCTATCCGTTAGTGACACGGTTTCGGTACCTGTCGGTTGTGCTTTGTCTAAAACGCGGAACACGGCTTCTGCCACGGAAATCGGTTGTCTGTGTTTAACCACCTGAATCTGCTCCTTACTTGTGCTATAGCTTAATTAGTCTTATCTCTCTTCTGCGTTATATCGCTGAACGTGCCGACATAACGGATATGCTCCCCAGTATCATCTTTGACGGCGCTGATATGGAGCCACTGGAGATACTCTTCTCCGTTCTTCCGCTTGTTCCAGATTTCTCCCTGCCACATCCCCTGAGCTCGGATTTCCTTCCACATGCTGCTGTAGAAGTCCTTTGGTTGACGGCCGGATTTCAGGACGCTTGGCTGTTTGCCGAGTACCTCCTCTGACGTGAAGCCGGTAAGCTTTGAAAATGCCGGATTGACCGATTTGATGGTGCCCGTCGCATCGGTAACAAGAATTCCCTGCGCGGTTGAGTTAAATACCTCAGAGGTAAGAGCCAGACGGTCGTTATAGTATAGCCAGATTACCAGGACCAGGCTCGCGAGCGCTAATTGCGACAGCAGCATAAATCCGATCGAATATTGACCCGTAACAGAATATATAATCGAGAGCATAACCGGCGGGAAAAAGCCGCCAAGACCACCCATCATGGAGACAATTCCGTTCGCGATCCCAGCCTGCTTGTTGAAATATAAGGGCACTAATTTGAAAATAACACCGTTCCCGATTCCGGCACTTACCGCAATGGCTAACGATCCTACCGTATATAAGCCTATCGAAGGCATAAAAGCTAAAATAATCGCTGCGACCGTATAGATGGAGAACGTGCCGATCAGAAGGAATAAAGGCTGGAATTTATCTGCAAGCCAACCGCCCACCGGGCGAAAGAACGTGGCAACTGCAATAAATCCGGCTGTACGCATCCCTGCATCCACCTTCTCCAGTCCAAAATTCGATACGAGGAAGTTTGGCAGGTAAATGGTAAATGCAACAAAGGAACCAAATGTAATGAAATAGAACAAGGAGAACAGCCACAGCTTCTCATTCTTTGCGACACCCTTAATCTGTTCGATGATTGGTGTTTTCACTTTAGGTTCATGGCGGTCACCCAGAAAGAAATTCAGTACAATAAACACTAGAAGAAGAATCAAATACAGCTTAATGGTTGCTGCCCAGCCAATTTGTACAGCCACAATGGGAGCAGAGAAAGTTGTAATAGCTGTACCTAAATTCCCTACACCATAAATGCCATTTACGAATCCATGACGTTCTTTGGGATAATACTTGGGCAGAGAAGTCACTCCTACTGAAAAGACGGCCCCACCGATTCCGAGGAACAAACCTCCAATAATTAAATGATTGACCGAAGAAGCTTCGCTAATAAAGTAGACGGGAAATAACAGTACAATGAAACTGGTCATAAAGATGACACGTGCACCCAGGATATTCGCATAATAACCAAGCGGAATCCGCAGAATGGATCCGAGTATTACAGGAATTGCTGTGACCATCGCAAGTCTCCCTGCCGGGATATGAATATCCTCGGAAATAAAAGGCATCAGGGAAGAAATAATAACCCATACCATAAAACCTGTAATCAAATTTAATGTTTGAAGTGGCAATTGCATCTTCTTCATTGTTCAACTCACCTTTTCGCCGTTTATTCTCCTAATCGACTAAATAAGACCTTCATGTCCTTATTGTAGCCGCCAGTCCACGGGCGCAGATATAGGGGAGTACCCTTTCCCTGACAGGGGAAACCCTGAAAATAAACATAAAACGGCTGCACCGCCCCGATGCTAGAACTGCACCGCCATTTTTCCTGAACACATGCAATTCATTGATCACAGCGTTGACTACATAAAAAAAGCCGCTTCGTTAGGAAGCAGCCTTAGATTCAAGTGATAAGTGTATTTAGCTTATGATGCAGGCGATCCTTATCCAAGGCATTAAGCTGGCTTTCTGCCATCGGATAAATCACGGTTTCTTCCTTCACGAAGTGTACGGTCAATACTTCAAAAGCCTCTCCTGCATCTTTCACCGCAGAAGTAATCTCCTGTTTGGACATCAGATCCGTATAACCACTCGTGCGGTGGAGAAAGTGTCCAAGATACCCGTCAATCTCGCTATGTTCCTCCTGGATGCCAACGAGCGGTCCTTGTTCATAACCGATATAAGTCCCAAGCATCGGGAAAAAGTGCGCTTCTTCTTTCAGGGTATGCTTCTTCAGCGGCTCCATAAATTCGAGGATCATTCTGCGAAGCTCCTGGAGACGCCTCCGGCATTCTTCCAGACTTGTATGCTCCGTTTCTTCAAAGGTGAGGACGATCGCATGCCATTCTTCCATTAAATAGGACAGATAGCGGTGTTCATTCTCGAAAATGCGCATCGCGGGTGTCGCAAATCGAAGTTCATCTTGTACCGGCACACTGATCCCTCCATTCCACAATTAGAAATCAAGCATTTTTTTCTTTAAAGCATATTCCACCAGCTCAGGCCGGCTCTTAAGGTTTAATTTCTCCATGATTTTGGATTTATGGGCTTCCACCGTTTTTACGGAGATATATAGCTTCTCCGCAATTTCCTTGTTGCCATAGCCCTTGGCAATCAGCGGCAAGATTTCGAGTTCCCGTTTGGACAGCAGCTCGAACAAATCTTCTGAATTCTGAGACTTATCCTTTTTGATGAATTCACGGACTAGAGAAGTTGCCATCTTGGGATGTATGTAGGTTCCTCCAGCATAGATAGTGCGTATAGCCAGCAGCAGCTCTTCATCCGGTGCACTTTTCAGTACATAACCTGATGCGCCATTCTTCAGCACATGGAAGAGATATTCCTCGTCGTCATGCATCGTCAGAATTAGTATTTTGGTATCGGGATAATCCTCTTTAATCTTGCCTGTGGCAATCAACCCGCTCTCACCGGGAGGCATGCTAAGGTCCATAATGAGAATATCCGGCCGGCGTTTCGCTACCAAGGCATACGCTTCAATTCCGTCTGCTGCGGCTCCAATAACTTCGATATCGTCCTGATAATTCAGGAGCATGGCGAAGCCGCTGCGTACAATTGCATGGTCGTCTGCGATAACGATCTTCATCTGGACCTCATTCCCTTCCTTCGCCATATCTGACAGGAACTTGCACCTTGATACGAGTTCCTTGTCCGACCTCCGAATCTACGGTGAAGCTTCCGCCTACAAGCTCCGCCCTCTCCTGCATTCCATAGAGGCCAAGGCCTGTGCCATTCGGTTCGTCTCCCAGGTTAAACCCGGCACCTTCATCTTCAATCATCAGCTGCAGCAGCTGCTTACTCTCTGAAATAGATACTTTAATCATATCCACCTGGGCGTACTTCAAGGCATTCAAAACAGCCTCTTGACAGATCCGGTAGATGACGGTTTCAATTTCACTTCCATACCGCTTATTTGAAAGACCGGATTCAAACTCGATAACAAGGCCATAATTTTGTTCCAGCCGTTTAAAATGCGAGCGGAAGGCAGCCTCCAGTCCGAAATCGTCCAGGGCGGCCGGCCGCAGCTCTACCGACAAATTGCGGATATCCGTGAGCAGACGGGTCATTGATACCTCGGTCTGTTTCACCTTTTTGAGCAGCTGCTCGTCACCGGTCATGTATTTAAGCAGACGAAGATCCACAACAGCGCTCATCAGTTCCTGAGCCACGCTGTCATGGAGCTCGCGGGAGATCCGCTTGCGCTCGTTCTCCTGCGCTTCAATGACATGCTTCATCATTTTATTCTGATAGAATTTCTCTTGAGTTTTGAATTGTTTGGTCAAATCACGCAGCATAAACACCCTGATACTATTCTCGTAATCTATTGTATGGAAGGTTGCGGAATAAGGAACAATACCTTTATCTTTCGTCTCCAGGTAGACTTGATAAGAGGTGAAATCATAGGATTCCGGCGTACTGAAATAGCAGTTTAGACACGTATGAAGCTCCGTATCACTTGTGTATCCCCTGCATGTACCACAGAAAGCCAGGGTTTTACCCTGATAGAGCTGCTTCAGAATGTCGATGTCTACGATCCTCTCCGCTGCCGGGTTCATCGCCAGGGCTTTCCCTTCCTTATCGAAGAAGAATATGGCCTCCGTGCTGTTCTGAAACAGTTTTGTCAGCAACGCATGCAATTGATCCATCCCGGTTGGTATCATCAACTCAGCCACAGTTCCTTCCCGTTCAAGTCTCCAATTCCTTTGTGAGCCCATTGCTCCAGGTCCTGCAGCATCGCCTCGGTTACCTGCTGTTCACCACGAAACCCACCGAGGAGCACACCTGCGACACGAGCATCATTCCACAGAGGAACAGCCCCAATACTGCTCAGATTCTCCGATTTAATGATCGGATATTTAAATAGCGCATCAAGCTTCACATGTCCCTGTACAGACGGAAGTAAGAATGATTTCCCGGTCTTGAACACGATCCCGGCAACGCCTCTTCCGGACTGCAGCACGATCCGTCTGTAACGGTCGTTCTGGTTGCCCGAAGCATACTTCCAGCGAATGATATAGTCAAATTCTGCAGGTTCTGCAAGTGCGAGTGCCATGAAATCATAACCGAGGATCTCACGGATATGATCAAGCTCCAGCTGGTAATCTACCTTATTCTTCATGGTATTCTCTCCTCGTTGACAGAGAAAGAAGTGTACGCTTACTTTCTATTCATTCGATTTATGTCTTCTGTATAGAATATAACTTCTCCCCACATAATTCAACGGAACACTCCATACATGCACAAGCCGGCTGAAAGGCCAGAAGGCGAAGATTGCGAAGCCCGTCAGAATGTGGATTTTAAAGGACAGCGGAACACTCTCCATAAGCGAAGAATCTGGGCTGAAGAGGAACAGGCCGCGGAACCAGACTGAGATGGTTGACCGGTAATCGAATTCAGGCTGGACGGCATTGGTAACAAGTGTAGAATATACCCCCATAAATACGATGAACAGTAGCAGCGAATTGACTATCAGATCGGAAGCGCTGCTAAGACGCCGGACATTCTTCATCGTGAAGCGTCTGGAAGTAAGAATAAGCATACCAATCAGGGTAACGACTCCGAATATTCCTCCAATATAAACTGCACCGATATGATAGAGATGATCATTCACACCGAGCGCCTCCATCCAGGATTTAGGGACTGCGAGGCCGCCAATATGCCCGAATACAACGGGGATTATTCCCAAGTGGAATAGAATGCTCCCGTATTTAAGCTGTTTCTTCTCGATAAATTCACTGGATTTCGCCGTCCAGTTAAATTGGTCTTTCCGGTAGCGATAAATATGCCCGAGAATGAAGACCACTAGACAGATATAAGGGATGATCACCCACAAGAATTGATCAGACATATTCATTGACTCAAAGCCTCCTGTTCAACGCAAGTTTTAATCGTTTCACGCAGTCCCTTCACCAAGTGAAAATAGGGGCTTGCACATTGATCAAGCGCCTTGAGCAAATGATAGGTGCCATCCTCCATGATTGCGATCAGCATCCGGAAATTCTCGCCCGCGGCCGGATCACCTTTCCATTCTGCTGCATAAAGAAATTCACACATAAGCGGCAGAAAGTCCGGCAGCTCCCCTTCCGGCATTTCGAGGCCATACATTTCATATAGAAGCTTCAGCTTCGCCAGCATTTGCCCGCGTTCCTTGGCATCCTCGAATTTGAAATAGGTCATATACAGCGCGCAGTCCTTCTGAAAATCAAAGGTGGATGCGTACATTTCCTGAATTTCATCCAGACTGTAATTCTGCATCTGCAACCAGAATGTATGCACATGGACATTGCCTGGATGACCAATCTCAAATGCTTCTTCCAGAAAAGCCGGATGGAAATCCAGCTTCTCCGGATACATAAGCTGCAATGCATAATATCCAAATGAGGGCTTATAATTGTACAGCTTATTTAGTTCAATCACGCCAAATCCCTCCGTAAAAGTTCTCTTCGTACATCTCCTTGCCGGTCTTCGGCTTGGGTTCGGCAGAACTTGCCGGTCCGCAGCCATCACATCCGGAGCCTGAGCCCATGTCACCCATGACATTACCATATCCGGCAGAGCCTTGAGCCCGATATGGGTTCATAGTTTGTTCTTTATGCGAGGTAGGGATAACGAACCGGTCCTCATATTTCGCAATGGCCAAAAGACGGTACATCTGCTCCGTCTGATGTGCGGTCAGTCCAACCCGTTCAAGTCGGCTATGATCAAATTCCTGACCCATGGACTTGGCACGCATATAGGAGCGCATCATAGCCATTCGCTGCAGCGCTTCTTTGACCGTTTGAGTATCGCCTGCTGTCAGCATATTGGCTAGATACTGGATGGGTGTGCGCATTTCTTCAATAGCCGGAAAGATCATATCCGGATTCTTGAGGGAATCCTTGCCTTCAAAGTAATTCATAATCGGGCTAAGCGGCGGAACATACCATACCATAGGTAGGGTGCGGTATTCCGGATGCAATGGGAATGCCAGCTTATGCTCAATAGCAAGTTTGTAGACCGGGGAATTCTGTGCCGCTTCGAGCCAGTCCTGCAAAATCCCGTCTTTTCGTGCCTGCGCCATTACTTCAGGATCGTGGGGATTCAGAAACAAGTCACATTGAGCTTTATACAGATCTTGTTCATTCGGAGTTGAAGCGGCTTCAAGCACCTTGTCCGCATCATACAGCAGCACACCCAGATAACGAATACGTCCAGTACATGTCTCCGAACATACGGTAGGCAGACCGGCTTCCACACGAGGGAAGCAGAACGTGCATTTCTCCGCTTTATTGGTCTGCCAGTTGAAATAGACCTTCTTGTAAGGGCAGCCCGTCATACAATATCTCCAGCCGCGGCAAGCCTCCTGGTCCACGAGAACGATACCATCCTCATCCCGTTTATACATAGCACCGGAAGGACAAGATGCTACGCAACTCGGGTTTAAGCAGTGTTCACAGAGTCTCGGAAGATACATCATAAAGGACTGCTCAAAGTTGAATTTGATCTCTTCCTCTATCTTCTGAATGTTCGGATCCAGCGGTCCGGTGACATGCGCCCCTGCCAAATCATCCTCCCAGTTCGGTCCCCACTCCAGATCCATCTTCTCTCCGGTTACTGCGGAATGAGCGCGCGCAACAGGGGAATGCTTCTGCTCTCCTGCACTCGTCAGATGTTCATAGTTATAGGTCCAAGGCTCGTAATAGTCCTTCATTTCCGGCATGTCTGGATTATAGAAGATCTTCCCGAGTGCGATCTTGGACAGCTTGTTGCCGGACTTCAGCTCCAGCTTGCCTTTACGAAGCTGCCAGCCTCCTTTATAAAGCTCCTGGTCTTCCCAGCGTTTAGGATATCCGATACCGGGTTTCGTCTCGACGTTATTGAACCACATGTATTCCGCACCTTTGCGATTGGTCCAGGTCGTCTTACAGGTAACACTGCAAGTGTGACAGCCGATGCATTTATCCAGGTTCATGACCATTGCAATTTGCGCTTTAATTTTCAAGCCAGTTAACCTCCTTCATTTTACGTACGGCTACATACACATCCCGCTGGTTGCCGATGGGTCCATAGTAGTTGAAGCCGTAGCTGAGCTGGGCATATCCTCCTACCATTTGGGTAGGCTTCAAATGAATTCGAGTAGGAGCATTATGGCTTCCGCCGCGCGTATCCGTGATTTCAGAGCCCGGCACTTGAATATGTTTGTCCTGGGCGTGGTACATGAACATGGTGCCTCTCGGCATTCTGTGGCTGACAACCGCACGGGCAGTAACTACACCGTTCCGGTTATACACTTCCAACCAATCGTTATCTGAAATTTGGTGCGCCTCAGCATCGTCATTATTAATCCATACAGTTGGGCCCCCACGGAACAGTGTCAGCATATGCTGGTTGTCCTGGTAAGTAGAGTGAATATTCCACTTGCCGTGAGGTGTCAAATACCGGAGCACAAGTGCGTCTAATCCACCTTTGACTTCACGATCCCGTGGACCAAAGACCATGGGCGGTAAGGTCGGCTTGTAGACGGGCAGCGCCTCGCCAAACTGCTGGAAGATCTCATGATCAATATAGAAATGCTGTCTGCCGGTCAATGTGCGGAACGGGACAAGGCGTTCGATATTAGTTGTAAATGGTGAATAACGTCTCCCTTGTTTGTTCGAACCGCTGAATACTGGTGTCGGAATCACTTCCCGTGGCTGCGCCGTGATGCTCTGGAATGTGATCCGCTCGGCAGCACGATCGGCGGAGATATCCCGCAGCTCAACACCGCTGTCCTTCTCTGCCTGTTCGTACGCTTTCTGGGATACGTGCCCATTGGTTGCGGAGGACAAATGCAGGATTGTATCGGCAACCTGCCGGGCGGTTTGAATCTTCGGCAGCCCATTTTTAATGCTTTCATCAAAATAGACCCCGTTCAGCCGCTTCAATTCCTCGTATTCTTCAGCTACGGAGAAGCTAATACCATGTGCACCTGTTTTGCCAACGACAAGATTGGGTCCGAGAGAGATGTATTTGTCATGGATCTTTGTATAATCACGCTCTACAATGCTCAGGTTCGGCATCGTCCGGCCCGGAATCGCTTCAATCTCAGCCTTGGCCCAGTCTTTAACAAGACCCATCGGCTGTGAGATCTCACTGACCGAGTCGTGACCAAGCGGTGTCGCTACCAGATCCTTATACACTCCCGGCAAATGTGATTTGGCCATTTCCGAGAATACCTCTGAAAGCTGGCGGTAAATATCCCAGTCCGACCGGGACTCCCAGAGTGGATTAACCGCCGGATTGAACGGGTGCACGAATGGATGCATATCTGTAGAAGAGAGATCTGTTTTCTCATACCAGGTGGCTGCAGGAAGCACGATATCCGCATACAGCGGCGTAGTTGTCATCCGGAAATCCAGCGCAACCAGCAGATCGAGCTTGCCTTCTACATCGTCCCGCCAGATAATCTCTTCCGGCTTCTGCTCTTCATTCGGCTGGGCAAGCAGTCCGTCAGAAGCTCCCAGCAGGTGTTTCATGAAATATTCCTGTCCCTTCGCGGAGCTAGAAATCAGGTTCGAGCGCCATACGAACAACGAACGCGGGAAGTTCTCGGGTGCTCCAGGATCCTCCACTGCAAATCGGGTCGTGCGCGATTTAATTTCTTCTAACGTATGGCTGATGATTTCAGCATTGGAGGTCTTGCCTTGCTTCGCTGCTTCTTCAGCGAACAGCAGACTGTTCTTGTTAAACTGCGGGAAGGATGGCAGCCAACCAAGTCGCGCGGCAAGCACGTTGTAATCTGCCGGATGCTGGTAGGCAACTTCTCCGCCTGTCGGCGACTTCAGCGAATCGGTGCCGCTTTCTTCATAACGCCATTGCTCTGTTGCAAAATAGAAGAAAGACGTAGCATTCTGCTGGCGTGCCGGACCTTGCCAGTCCTTGGCGAATGCCACGGTGGACCAGCCTTCTATAGGACGGCATTTCTCCTGTCCTACATAATGCGCCCAGCCTCCACCATTCACACCTTGGGAAGCCGTGAGCACGACCAGATTCAGAATGGAGCGATAGATCGTATCGCTGTTGAACCAGTGATTGATCCCGGCCCCCATGATAATCATCGAGCGTCCGCCTGTATCAATGGCATTCTGGGCAAATTCACGGGCGATTTGGACAACCACGCTGGGCTTCACGCCCGTTATCTTCTCTTGCCACGCAGGTGTATAATGCGAAGCTTCATCATAATAATCCTTGGCGTTATGCGTGCTTGCGGTACGTGTTATACCGTATTGGCTCATCATTAGATCATAGACGGTAGCGGCAGCCCGCTCTGTACCGTCCGCAAGCTTCACCTTGATTACCGGAATCATCCGGGTGAACGTTCCGTTCCCGGCATTGTCAAAGTAAGGGAACACGATTTCTTCCCACTCTTCCCCGTGGCCTTCCACAGAAAGTGCCGGTTCAACCTTCGTTCCGTCCTCACGTTCAAGAATCAGGTTCCACTTCTTCCCTTCTTCCCAACGTTGGCCCATAGTACCGTTCGGCACGATGAGTTCTCCCACGGCCTCGTCGTAGATGACAGGCTTCCAGTCGGCATGCTGCGAGTTGTCTCCTAGATCGCTCGCCCGGAGGAAACGCCCTCCTTTTAAGCTGTCTTCATGCGGATCGAGAAGAATCATAAAGGGCATGTCCGTATATTGCTTGGCATAATTGATGAACATCGGCTCTTTGCGCTCCTGGTAGAATTCATCCAGAATCACATGTGTCATGGCTTGTGCCAGAGCAGCGTCAGTGCCGGGATTCGGGGCAAGCCAGTTGTCGGCGAATTTGACATTCTCCGCCAGATCCGGTGCCACCGACACCACTTTCGTACCTTTGTAGCGCACTTCTGTCATGAAGTGGGCATCCGGCGTCCGTGTCAGCGGGACATTCGAGCCCCACATGATCAGGTAACCGGCATTGTACCAGTCGGAAGATTCAGGCACATCCGTCTGCTCGCCCCAAATCTGCGGAGATGCCGGGGGAAGGTCGGCGTACCAGTCATAAAAGCTCAGCATTTGTCCGCCAAGCAGCGAGATGAAGCGGGCACCCGAGGCATAGCTGACCATCGACATGGCCGGAATGGGTGTGAAACCTGCGATCCGGTCCGGGCCATATTTTCGTATGGTGTAGATCAATTGTGCCGAAATGAGACGCAGTGCATCTTCCCAATTTACGCGGATATGACCGCCTTTTCCGCGGGCCTTTTTATAAAGGGCAGCCTTATCCGGATCTTCAACAATACTCGCCCAAGCGTCAACCAGATTATCATGCTCTGACACTGCTGCTTTCCACAGCCGCCACAGCTTCCCTCTCATATAGGGGTATTTCACGCGAAGCGGACTATATTCATACCACGAGAATGTGGCACCGCGCGGACAACCTCTCGGTTCAAACTCCGGCATATCGGGACCGCAGGACGGATAATCAATCTGTTGGTTCTCCCAGGTGATGATGCCGTTCTTCACAAAAACCTTCCAGCTGCACGAACCTGTACAATTCACTCCATGTGTGGTGCGGACAACTTTATCATGCGACCAGCGCTGACGGTACATATTCTCCCAATCTCTGTTTTTCTCTTCAAGAATAGACCAGTTCCGGGAATAGCTTTCGACCGGTTTAAAAAAGTTTAGCCCGTATTTTTTCTTCATCGATGACGAACGCTCCTTTGCGGGACTTGATAAATCTCATTATGGATGCCGTTCGCGGTTGTTCCCATTAGGGAAAGCTCTATTGTGACTCGGGAATTCCCTTGATCTCTACGTTTCTGACGATTCCGTTCTTTTAGGAACATAACCTGCCTGTATGCAGGCGCTGGATACCGATTAGGGAGTTCCCTCTTTTACAGCCGGGGATGTCCTTACTGGGGATTTCAGAGCCGTTTCGTGTGTTAAACTGAACAAAAACGAGAGGTGAGAGATCATGTCAGGACCATCCTTGCGCCAACTACACGCCCACCACGCGATTCACGAAGGCGGACTGTCTGGGGCCATTGCTAAAACGGAAGAAGTAGAAGAATTACTGGCAGCCAAAGAATTCGCTGTGGCCCGACAAGCGGCAGAGCATCTGATTGAGTATTGGGAGACACGGATTCTCAGCCATGCCGAAGCGGAAGAGGAAGGCTTTTACCAGGAAAAGGTTGCGGAGAATCCCGACCTGCAAACCGTTGTCGCAAAGCTGACGCGTGATCATGATTTATTGCGAATCATCGTGCTGGATGTGAAAAATATGCTCCGAGTAGAAGGCGTAAGTACTGAGGTGCTTCATCAATTTCATGCTCTCTTAGTGATTAATGCGATTCATAGCCGGGATGAGGAACGACTGCTGTTTGAGTCGACGAAGGAGTAGCCGAACACTATCAAAGAAGTTTTTAGGGGGATTACATATTGGATAAGGTAGCTGTAAATTATGAAAAAATGTATTACGGATTTCCGGTTGTACTCGTGAGCTTCTACGACACTAACGGAATTCCGAATGTAACCACCATCTCTTCCACCTATACGCTGAAGGACATGATGGTCCTTGGATTTAACAGCAAGGGTTATGCCATTAATCAGATCAAAGAGGTTCAGGACTTCGTCATCAATGTTCCAGATCGTTCTCTTATGGAAGCCATCAGCTATTGTGGTGCAACTTCAGGATATGACGGGAGCAAGTTTGATCATCTCAGCCTAACCCCTGTGATCGCACCCTCCGTGAATGCTCCATTAATCCAGGAGTGTCCGATCTCGATCGAATGCACGTTGACTGAAGTCATTGAAAGAGATCACTTCCAAGGGATTACTAACATCTTGGCTCAGATCAAAAGCAGGTATGTTGCCAAGGATTATCTGGACCATGACGGCAGACTGCAGGCTTCACAGTTTGATCATGTGCTCTATATCGGAGATGGCAAAGTACGCGGCTTCCGAACCTTACAAGAATCCAAATGATTTGAAAGAGCCCAGGAACTCTGTAACTCAGAATTCTTGGGCTCTTCTATTTATTCTATATATTTTTCCAGCGAGCTTCGGTCCTTAAGGATCATCTTCTTGTTGCCAATCAGCTCAATCAGGCCCAAATCCTCGAATATCGCAAATTTTCGGCTGATGGTCTCCCTTGTAACTCCAACATAGTTGGCTAATTCTTCCCGTGACAGGGGGAGATCAATATGAACTGTGCCGCTGCGCATTCGGCCGTATTTATCACTAAGCTCCAGGATCATATAAGCAATCCGGATCTCCGGATCCTTAGTCGCAAGACTCTGCGCCAGATTTTCGGTATGCGCCAGTCTTTTGGTGACGGTGCTCAGCAGCTTGAACGCAATATCCGGATTGTCCAGGATCAGCTGCTCCATATCCGTTTTAGTCAGCATGCAAATGCTGGTCTCTTTCAGAGCATACGCGCTAAAGTTGCTGAGTTCTTCACTGTTAAAAATATGGAGTTCTCCGAAAAAATCACCCGCTGTCAAAATGTGCAGAATTTGTTCCTTCCCCTGCGGCGTCATTTTGGACAATTTAACATGTCCCTGCTGAATAATGTACAAGGTGTCCGTCGGCTGCTCTTCAAGAATGAGCGGTTGTCCCTTGTCATATTTCCGGTGTTTGATCATGGTGCTGATCCGCGAAAGATCCGCATCGCTTAACGAAGCGAAGATCGGCACCTTACGGGTACAGGGTTCTGCGGCATGCTGACAGGAATGCTCCGGCATAACAGGTCTCTCCTTTTTCTTCTAAAATCGAGGCTTACGAAGCTGCCCCTTTATCTTCAATCGGTGCGAAATGACTTGTATCTTCGCCACAGACCGGACATAGCCAGTCTTCAGGCAAATCCTCAAAAGCGGTACCCGGAGCTACATCCTCATCGGGATCACCATTGGCAGGATCGTAGATATAACCGCATGGTAGACAGATGTACTTTTTCATTATGCTAATCTCCTCTCAACTTCAGCCATAATTTCCGCGATGCTGCTACCGGGCAGATCAATACCTGCCAAGCTGGTGCGCTGTTCTACTGCGGCTTTATAAGGAAGTGAAGCCACCGCACCTTCCCAGGAAATCGCACCGGTTAATGTGTTATCTTTCACAAATATCCGCGTGTATACGCCGTTGTCTTCCGCAGACACACTCAGATCACACTGCGATTCATCAATCATTCCAATGGAGAACAGTGAAATGCCAAAGGCGTTGAACAGGGTGACTGGAACCGCCTTGCGATACGAAGCAGGCTCTGTCGCCGCCATATTATTGCCGGCAATACGTCCCTGCTCGATGGCTCCTCCCCATAATCCCTCTACATGACCGTCAATTTCCGCAATATCTCCGGCAGCATATACATTGGGAGTACTCGTCTCCATATGGGTATTTACAACGACACCTGACCGGGTCTCAACGTCAGTCTCCTGTACAAGTGCAGTATTCGGCACGATTCCTATGGAGTACACCACATGATCGCAGGTAATCGTATTTCCGTTGTCGAGTGTAATTCCGGTTACGGTTTCTTCTCCCGAGATTGAAGTAACACCGGAATGAAGAACGACTTCAACTCCTGCAGACTCGAGATTCTGATGCATCATGTGAGATGAGGCTTCATCCAGTTGTCTGGCCATTAGCCGGGGGGCCGCCTCGATAACGGTAACCTGATAACCGGCTTCGTGAAGTGCCCAAGCTGTTTCCAAGCCCTGCACCCCACCACCAATAATAGCGACACGATTACCGTTTGTAAGACTTGATTTCAACTTGTCGGCATCGCTTAAATCCCGGATGGTATGCACATTCTTCAGACCTGCACCTTCAACGGGAAGTTCGCGGTTTCTGGCTCCCATGCAGAGCAACAGCTTGTGATACGCAATGAGGTTTCCGTCTGCTGTTTCTACTTGCTGCCGGTCTGTGTGAATATTTACAACGCGCGTTGAAGTCTGCACGGTAATGCGGTTGTCCTGATACCACTTCGTTTTCTTGATCAGCACTTTCTCGCTGTGCAGGTCGGAGAATAACCCTTTCGTCAGCTTAATCCGGTTATAGGGAAGGTGGTCTTCTTCACCGAGAATGTATATCTCCCTTTCAGAATCCTGATCCCGGATAGCCTTGGCGGCATGAACAGCGGCTACTCCGCTGCCTACGATAACATAATGCTGTGACATGGATGTCCCCCCCCCTTAGAATGAGCTCAGCAGCAGATCAGAGACAAATTCAGCCGCATTTTTGATTTTTTGTTTCTTGTCTGCATCCTTCGGTGAGAAACGGACTCTGATCGGGAATTCCACATGCGTCATCCCTGTTGACTTAATAACATCCGAAGTGCTCTGTACGGTCATGTTGGTGCCATTCAGGTAATCCTGAATAACTTCAATAGCTTCTCCGCTCCAGCCGTAAGATCCAAAAGCCGCCGCCAGCTTACCTTCCAGATTCATGTTCTTCATTTCCTTCAAGAGCGGCTCGAGATTACCAATCATGTCTGCATATCTGGTAGAACTGCCGACAAAGACGGCATCGGCTGAAGCAATGCTGCTTAGAATATCAGCCGCACTGCTCTTGTCCGCATCCCAAACTTCGGTCTCAATATTGCTTTCGTTTAAGGTGTCCTGCAGAATATTGGCCATCTTTTTGGTGTTGTTCTTGATCGTAGTATACACAATAGCCGCTTTCTTCCCTTGTGTTGTCTCACGGCTCAGCACATCATACAGATCAATATATTTACGGACATCTTCCCGGATCAGGAAACCGTGGGAAGGTGCGATCATCTCAATCTCCAAGTCCTTCACGGCCTCGATCAATGTTCTTACATATCTTCTGTGAGGATGAATGATGGCATTATAGTAGCCTTTGAAATCCTCTGTGATATCAAAGCCGGCTTCATCGCTGAACAGACTTCCCGCAGCCACATGTGTACTGAAAATATCGCATGGGAACAAGATCTTATCCTCCACACAGTAGGTAATCATCGTTTCTGCGGTATGCAGATATGGCGTCTCCTTAAAGAGCAGTGTTTTCCCGCCGATATCCAGCGTATCCCCGTCCTTCACCACTAGGAAATTCCGGCTGTGAAGCTTGTACATCTCCTGAAGTTCAGGAACAGCAATCTCGGTGCAGACGATCGTCGCATTCACAGCCCTGGATGACAACGCAGCAAGGCCGCCGGAATGGTCAGGCTCGGTATGGTTAATTACGATATAAGCAATGTCCAAAGGATCGATCATTTCACTAACGCGTTCTGCATACTCACGTCCAAATTCCATATCAACGGTATCAATAATGGTTGGTTTGCCAGTCTTCAGCAGGTATGAATTGTAGGTCGTTCCTTTTGCCAAGATGAGACGATGAAAAGGCACCTCGCGGTTATCTATTTTGCCAACCCAATACGTATCCTTAGCGATCATAAATTCGGTGTTCATTAGTTCTGCCTCCTGATTGATTGATAATGTTTATCAGCAACCTCATTCTATACCGGATGCCAATTCAAAAAGGAGGATTACAATCAAATTTTGAAAGTTTCAAAAGCTAGTTTCAATAATTAAATATACAACGGCTACAGATAAAGATTATGCGTTCAGTCACCTTTCGGATAATGAAATGGAATGATCACAGTCCATGTGTCCGGAATCACTATCGAAAATGAGTCGGAAACGTACGCTTTTTATATAGATTTCTTTTACATATACGTATAGGAGGTTTCAGTTATGAGGAAGTATATTCCTAACCAGCACGGGGCGTGGGCGATGCTCATTCTGCCTTTTCTATTCGGGGTGGCTGCATCGAGGGGGCAGTTTCTGCATATTCCGCTGTTTATTTGCTGGCTGTTGGTATACTTATTTAGCTTCCCTTTGCTCCAATGGGTGAAAACAGGAAAACGTGAAAGGTATGCCCGTCCTGTAGCGTTGTATGGAACGTTAATGCTCCCCTTCATCATCTACCTGGCGGCTTCGGAACCCGGGCTTCTATGGTTTGTCCTTCCGGTCTGCCCTCTGTTTGCTGTAAATCTGTATTATGCTAAAGCAAAAAATGAACGTGCCTTGCTTAATGACATCACGGGCATACTGGTGTTCTGCTTGATGGTGTATCCTGCGTTTTATATCGGAGAAGGAAGTCATTGGAGGCTCGCCACAGAGTTGTTCGGTTTAGCATTGCTATATTTCACCGGGACGGCTCTATATGTGAAGACGATTATTCGTGAAAAAAAGAACCCCCGTTACTATTACGCATCCGTGATCTATCATTTGTTGTTCATGCTCATCTATACTCTAGTGCTTCCCGCTCTCGTGATCCCGCTCTTGATCCTGCTCCTGCGGGCGGCTATCCTGCCAAAGACCGCGATAACCGCTAAGCGGACTGGAGTGGCCGAAATCGGATTTTCCGTGATGCTGTACGCATCTGTCCTGATATCACTTTCCCTTTAATGATTTTGTTCACTCGAATGGGGTAATAGATCTCATTAGTTATTGAAAGGGGATAGAAGTAATGGCTAACGAAGAGACACCTTTGGAAACATCTTATCTAAGCCGGGAAGAACGTGAGCAGATCGGACGCCGCACCAATGCTGGTTTTGCACGGGTAGAGCATGTGGAAGTGGAGGTAGCCGCTAGTGAAATTCCTACAGGTCCGATTGCTCAGGCCTTGACTGAAGAAGAAGTCCGCCGACTTGTAGGCTCCGGAAACTTTGAATCTGCGAAGGATGATCGTCAGACGGGTTCAATTAACAGCTGAAGAATGAAGTACATCAGTATCTTACCACCCCATAGCATATATCCTTACAAACACCTGGTGAGTGGTAGATTGCTTTGATGTTAAGCGCACAAAAAGCACCGGACCCGGTGCTTTTTGTGTTTGATTTTGGATTTTCCCTGCTTAAATACACTATTTATTATTCCTTGTATACGATCGGATTCTAAAATTCAAATTTCACTCCGGTCAGCTCTTCACTTAACTGCCAAAGCTTCCGTGCTGCTTCCGGATCAATCGCCCATGGACGAACACCGTATCCTTTGCTGCTGTCGGCTGGAACTGCTTCGGCGATATCAACATCCTCACAATATACGCCTCCCCTTCCATTCAGAGCCGGGCTTGTAGCACACCATACAGATGTGGCTGCTCCTTGTTTAATCGTCTTGAACTGGTCTCCCCGTTCTTTTTTGCGCAGGTTGATTAAGCTGATTACACAGGATGTATTCATGAGGCTTAGTACGATTGTATTCAGACTCTTTTTCAGGAATGAAGATTTGCCGCTTATGCTGTATCTGCCTATCCCTGTGGACGGAATTAACCCGGGGTGAACGGAAAAGGCTCGTACGCCATGACTCAGTCCCAATCTGTCCAGCTCGAGCGCGAACAGAATATTGGCGGATTTCGATTGAGCGTAAGCCTTCCACTTGTCATACTCCGAATGAACAAAGTTCGGATCATCGAAGAGCACTCCGCCGAGTCGCTGGGCTCTTGAAGAAACGGAAATGACTCTGGCATTTCCAGACTTTTTCAATGCAGGCCAAAGCCTCGCTGTTAAATGAAAGTGTCCCAGGTGATTTGTTGCGAATTGAGCCTCGTACCCCCTCTGATCCCTCATGAGTGGTGAAGCCATAATGCCTGCACTATTAATCAGGTAGTGAAGCGGTCTTCCGGAAGACAAGAAACGTTCTGCGAATGCATCAATAGACTTCGGATCCATCAGATCCAGTACTTCCAGTTCTGCATGGGGCATCCCCTTGATCGCATCTCTCGCTTTATCCAGTGAACGGGCAGGCACAATTACAGTTGCACCTGCTTCTGCCAGTACCCGCGCTGTCTCAAGTCCAATCCCGGAATACCCTCCGGTTACAATGGCAATTTTACCTTGAAGATCCTGCCCTCCGAGTACCTGCTTCGCAGTTGCACGTCCGTTGAATCCGGAATGGATCGGGGCTTGAATGGTCTTTCTAACAGTATCTTTGTTCATTGAAGAATGTCCTCCATATGTGTGATAAGATCTTTTAAATTTGCAATCCAACTGGTGGGATCAATATAGTAGTAATTCTTAGTAGTTACCTTATACATATTAACGATTCCGGCCTCCCTTAATATTTTCAGATGATGGGATACTGCGGGTCTTGAAAGATGGGTCTGCGCCGTAATATCGCCCACCCGCACACCGTCGCAGCCTGCAGCCATAATGGTGATGAGGATCTGCTGGCGCGTCTCATCACCAATGGCAGCCAGTACCTGCGTACAATTCTTGAAATCTGATGTGACTTTATATAATTTCTCGCTAGCGATCATAAGTGAAATGCTCCTTTACCAATGGTTTAAACGTTTGAACCGAACTCAGCATAGCATATGGATTTTCACTTCGCATTATCGGGAAAGAAAATGAAGACGAAGCATTACAGGCAGACAATAATTGCGCACAAAAAAGGCTGATCCGCCTTAGGCAAGATCAACCTGATAATGAATATCAAAACTTAGGTTCTATTCCAATTCCGCTGGTTTTACGATATTTGCTACTTTATTGTGATTGGAGTAGACAGCTACAGTTTTCGTAGTATATGTATTTTTTTCGGCGTCCTTAACCAATGTATAGTTTAGATCTACAGTAAGTTTTTCTGTCTGCCAGGTCTTGGAATTGGCATACAGCTTCCACGTCACAGTCTTAGGTTGAACCGTTGCACCCGCTTCCAGGTTATCTCTGTCATAAAGCTGGATAAGTGCTTTAGCCGCATTGGGTTCGGTTATTGTGAACTGAAGAACCGTTTGTGTTCCAGCATTGGTAACTTTCATGAATTTCTTATAATTTTTAACCGAATCTAGTACGGAACCGGGATCAAATTGGCTTTTACTATAGAGTGTATCCCAATCTTCTTGTTCCATTGGAAGCCAATATTGTGCCTCGGGGTCAAAAAGCTCTTCCCCGCTCTCAGCGGATTCGGGATCAGCGGTCGCTTCTTCAGCTTGACTATTAATAAAGCCGCCATCTACCAGTTGATAAAACTCCTTATCATTGGCGAACAGCCCAAACGTCAAATCTAGTGATTTGGCATATGCGGAACCTGATGCGACAAATTTAGGCAGGCGATTAATATCCAGATCCATAGAGCCCGTGTCGTTGGAGGTCATTCCTCCGCTCTGCAGAGTTACTGTCTCGTTCATCTTCCAGTGAAAGCTCTTGAGCGTCTTCGAAGTTGCTGTCAGTTTAGCGATCATCTGGTCAACTGTAGGTGGCTTAACCGTAGCCGCGGACATCACATCCGGTGAAATTACTAAACCACTCGCCCCGGATAGAATTACAGCCCCCGCAAGCAATCCTGTGCATACCGATTTCAAAACCTTCTTCATGTCGTTTCCCCTTTCGGATCTCGCGATGTGTAACACCAAAAGGACACTGCCCATAAAAATAGCCCCGAATAGAGTTGTATCCTTCGGAGCGTTCTTTATTAAATATGCTACCCCTTTGGCGGCCTGGCGATCATTGCCTCTACTCTTTAGTGGCTTTAGACCCATGGCTTTGTGTCATCATCTTTCGATGATTTTACCTTTAACGCGGATATTTGATTAAGTATAAGCCTCAATGACCTATGTACTTAATATACTTTAACATGCTTAAATATCCATGTAAACCCGATTTTCCCAGTTTATCTACTAGAGTGCAAATCTTTAATATACCAGGCATCACAGGCGAAATGCTCTGATCCTGCGAGTGGTTCATCCAGTGACACAAACCCTTGTTTCGAGTAGAACCGGTTGGCAGCCTGCATTGTCTGCAAGGTCTCCAAATAACATTGCTGATAATGCACCTTGGCAAATTCCAGTGCAATTTCAAGCAGGTCTGAAGCAATTCCGGTTCCCCTGATGCTGCTGGATAAGTACATCTTTTGCAATTCACATACCTCATCCGAATCGGCAAAAGGAGCAATGCCACACCCGCCGAGCACAACACCCTCTTCTTCCACAATCCAATAAGCACGCTGCGGCTCTTCGTTATAATAATGGTACAAATCACTCAGGCTTGGGTCCGCCCAGGCCAGTCCTTCCCGGTTGCCTCCGAATTCAATTAAGCAGGTACGGATAATTTGTTCGATGGGACCATTGTCCTTCTGTTGTATAGCTCTAATATTCACAATTGAACTCTCCCCTCCCGGTTCTCCGGATAATATTCCGCTATTATAACATGCCCGGAAGCAGCAGTTCGCTCTTTTTAGTATATTATTCCTCTTTGAGGGTAAACTTCTAGAAATCATTCACTTGCTTAAGGATTGAGGAGGATCGAGCGATGGAATTATTCGTTCATAGACTGGAGAAACACTTTACTAATGATGATGATTTCTTTGTACTCAACGACTATTTGGCAGGAAAACCCGTTGTCTTCATCGGCTTTGATTCTTTAGTGGATATGGTCCGTACGAAACATAGTCTGCAGACGTACGCTCAGACCTTAAAGGTTACCGGGGTTAATGAATTCAAAACAGTACTAGGACACGTTGTAGACATTGACCATATGGAGGAGGCACTCTCCGCAATTATCGAGGGAAAACTAATTATTTATTTTGACAATGATGCAAGTTATGTGATCATGAATCCCACTTCACAAGAGCTGGACCGTGCGGTAGAAACTCCTATTAACGAAAATGTACTACAGGGCACGATCACTTCTTTTACGGATAATATCAACATCAATATTGGAATTTTACGCAAGCAGGTGCATACGGATAAAATCCGGGTTCGTACGTATACGGTCGGCAGCCGTGAGACAACTCAAATTCATCTTATATATTACGAGGGACGGGCTGACATGAATTTAGTCCGTAAGATCAAGAAACAGATTGAGAAGAATAAAGACCAGCAAATCGATAACCTCCAGCAATTATCCAGTAAATTGATGGGGTTCCGGTCGTTGAATATGATAGCCAATTACAATCAGACAGAGCTTCCGCAGGAAGCGGCGAATTTCCTGAGACAAGGCAGAGCGATTTTATTTATTGATCGTCTTCCTCTGGCTATAGTACTTCCCAATCTCTTATGGGACGTTTTTATTCTGGACAGTGACAAGAACTTCCCGCTCCCGATTATGATCTTTCAAAGGTTGCTTCGAGTGATTGGAGTGTTATTAACTCTCGTTCTTCCGGGGATGTATGTTGCGCTTGTATCCGTGAACCCGGAGGTCCTCCGTATTGAACTCGCTTTATCTATCGCCCAGACGCGTGAAGGCATTCCCTATCCGGCGCTGGTCGAAATCATTATTATGCTGATCATTCTGGAATTGATTATTGAAGCGAGCATTAGGCTGCCAAAGAACATCGGACCCACTATAACTATGGTAGGAGGCATTATTCTGGGACAAGCCGTCGTTCAGGCGAAGCTGGTCAGCAATCTGCTTATTATTATCCTGGCAGGTACCACCATCGCGAATTCAACCATTGTTGGGCTACAGCAATCCTTTGCCCTGCGAATCTCAAAGTATGTAATTGTGATTTTAGCCTCGATATACGGAATTTTTGGCATTATGGCGGGCCTGGTACTGGTTTTTGCCTATTTATCCGGGTTAAGCACTTTCGGTATTCCCTATACGGGCTTTATGCGTATCAAGGAAGAGGTGTCGAATGGATAGAACCTGGCAGGTGGCACTCATGTATTTTACAACCCACCTGGGTCTGATTTTCCTTTTGTATCCGGGTAATATTATTTCAAGCACACAGGATGGCCACTGGCTTCCGATTATGATTGGATTTGGCATTCATATTCTTGCGATTACCTTTTATCTTAAAGGTCTGGAATTTCTGGGGAATAAGGATATGATCACACTGTTTCTGGAGTCCGGAAAAGGAATGTCATTAATGATTTTGCTTCCAGTCGCCCTATATTCACTGATGATTTGCATCATTACGGTCCGTGCCTACTCGGAGATTATGACGATCGTATTCCTGTCGAGCACGCCATTATGGGCCGTCATGGTTCTGTTTCTGATCATTTCAACCTATATTGCCTTTAAAGGCATGGGCTCCATGCTGCGGACCAGTGTGTTAATCGTATGTTTATGCCTTCCGGTGATCGTGTCATTCACCAGCGCCTCTTTTCAAAATATCGACTGGAGGTACATCTTCCCATTAGTTGATAACGTTTTATTTTTAAAAGAACGCGAATACTTTGAGAGCTTTTTTGCCTTTGCAGGAGGGTTTCTGTTTCTAGGTTTTGTTCAGCCCTTCGGCACCTTCCGCAGCCGTGGTATTTACATTGCCTCACTGGCACTGTTGCCCTTCTTACTTCTGTCCGTGTATATTCCCGTCCTGACCTTTGGTCAAGCTACGGCGTCCACCTTTCATTTCCCTTATATCGTGGCGCTCGATACCATTTATATTCCCTGGCTGATGTTCGACCGGATCACCATCTTCTTCTTCCTCTGCCTGATCATGTTCACGATGCTCTTTCTATCCGTTGTTCTTTGGTCGACCATGAGAGTGATCCATCGGAGCTTCCCTGTTTTGAAGCCGTCGTATATCCTTCTGGTTATTGCAATATTTGTGTTCATGATATGTTTGACGATCCCAGCATGGGAGGATATTGAGGAGATCTTTTGGTGGAATACCTATCTTCGCTTCTATATCTTATTTACTGTTCCGGTATCTACTTTCGTATTCGGGAAACGGTATAAAAGGAAGGTTACTCGCAATGCTGTGGATTCATAGAACGATTAAGGCTGTAGCCTTAATCTGCCTCTTGGGTGTGCTCACCAGCTGCTGGGACAATAGAGATATCAATCATCGTTCACTGCCGGTAGTGATGGGTATTTCCTATCATAGCGGCTTATACAAGGTCGTTCTGCAGATTCCAGAGCCACTTCAGGACGGCATTAATCTAAGGATATTGACACAGACAGGTCGGACAATAAATCAAGCTGTTGATTTAATGAGCGAGCGAATGGAGAGTCAAATTGACCTTCTGCATCTAAAAGTAATTATGATTGAACAAGAATACGCCAAGCGCGGCCTGAGTGACAGTGTTACCAGTTTTATGCGGGCCCGTGATATATCACCCAAGACGCTGGTGGTTATTTGCGATGAGGATTTGGATGAATTCTTTGACCGTGTTCAGAAGACAATGGCTCCCAAGGGAACAACACTGTACGATTGTTTCGAGAAAAATGCCGGCTGGAATCCCCAAATGGCTCTAACCCGTTTATGGCAAGTATACCGAAGTATTCACTCATTCACCCGGGATGTGGCCATTCCAATCTATAAGTTCGGAGCGAGCGGTACTGTTGATTATATCGGCTCTGCCATAATAAAAAATGGAAAAATGGTGGACAGACTCACTCCGAATGAGACCTTATTGTTCAATTCAGTCAACGGGGTAAGTGCGCAGGGCAAAATTGAGGTGATGAACAACGCCAGTGTTCTGATCTTAAATAACACGGTGAGTCATCGCAGTAAAATGGTCGGAGGCACTCCTCATCTGGAGATTACCATAACGCTCAAATTGTCAGTCCTTGAGACCAAAGGGTCGACTACTTCGAAGATGATCGGAGATAACCTGAAGGAGGTTCTCACCAAACGGTTAAACAATTTATTAGCGAAGATAAAAAAAAGTGAAGCTGATATTCTTGGTGTGGGACAGTATTTCAGAAACAAAATGCCAAGAACAGAGCTACGTCACTGGAGAACTGAATACTTGCCTAGACTTGAGCTTGATTTGAAAGTAAATCCAATCATCCAGAATGAAGGAAACTTGAAGCTCCCGCAGGATTGAAACTGCCACTATACAAAAAGGCTAACCTGCATCGGTTAGCCTTCGTAATATTCTTCTTTGGATTCGTTCTTAATTGCTAATTACAGGGGTTAGCACCGTTTGTGAGACAAAGTGAATATTATTGTTCTCGCTTCCGTCGTTCCCCCAGCTCCACACGGAACCGTCACTTTTGAGTCCTATGGTGTAATGAGACGTGGTGAACAAGTTCTTCCATGGCCCTTTCCCTTCAACAGGGGTAGGTTTTGTCAGATTCTGTACTGTGCCGTTCCCCAGTTGTCCATAGTCATTGTCTCCCCAAGAATACAGACTTCCGTCTTTCCTCAAGTCGAAGGCCCCTCCGGTTGTCGTCCAAATGTTCACCCAATCTTTGGTTTTGGATATTAAGGTAGCAGGTACTGAGCTCGAATAATAAGTAATTCCGTCCGAGAATCCAGCACCCCATTGCCATAAAGATCCTCCTTTACGGATTCCGACACCCGCAGAGTCTCCTATCTTGGCCATCACCCAGTCCGAATAATTCCCTACTTTGGTGAGGGTTGTTACCTTGGGGCTAGTTTTAGCAGATAGTCCAAGCTGACCCAGCCGGTTATCGCCCAGTCCCCAAAGTGTTCCGTTCTTTTGAATGGCGATAACGGAGCTGTCAGATAAACTAAAGGACTGCCAGGTAGAATTTGTACTGAGCTTGACCGGCTCATACAGTTGATCTCGGGTAGAGTTCTTCATTAGCATTTGCCAGGAATCCCTGCCCCAGAACCATAAGGAACCGTCTTTTCTCAAACCGATTGCATAGCCCAGAGTGCCGACCTCAACTGACTGCCAGTAGGTTCCTTTCTGAAAGGGTTCCAGAGCCAGAGTTTTTGACAGCCGCATTCCACTGGGCGCCCGGTCCCCGGAACGGTAGGTCCATAAGCTGCCGTCTCTTTTGATGGCATATAATTCTTCACGGTTCCCCTCAATTGAAATCCAGTCGTGATCCATTCCTAGTCGCTTATCCGTATTCCCCTGATATTCGTTACGGATCCACAGGCTTCCATCTTTATGGAGTGTATAAACGATCCAGTCAGCGAAGACGATATCTGCAACATCATCATTTAGAACCTCAGGTTCATACTTGGAGTCCGACTGTCCATTCCCCAATTGCCCCCAAGTATTGTCTCCATAGGTCCAAGGTACACCTTTCTCATCCAAGGCTACTCCGAAGGTGGTCCCTTCATCTACGAATGTCATATTCTCCGGACACTGCATCATCTGATATTCATCATACCCGACATCCCATTTCCACACAGAACCTTCCGAATCCAGAATCACGGAGGCAAATTCTCCGGACAACTGGATAGCCCGCCCGGTTTCCTCAACTTCCTTCAAAAGGATATCTCCCGACGTATCCATATTCACTGTCCACACGGAACCATTCTTCTTACGGACAACCGAGTAAAAGCTTGCAGCAATCTGATCGAAGTCCCGGTCATTACTTAACCTCGTGAGGTGTTCAACCCCCTGGGTAGTGGGCACAATGTCCCCTAACCCCCACAAGCTGCCGTCTTTCTTCAGGGCAAGCAGGCCAGAACTGCCTACAGATACCTCTGTCCAATCCTTATCATTATTCAGCTTTCCATTCGAGATTTCACCAGGAAGCACATTCAGGCCGAACTGCCACAGGCTGCCGTCCTTACGAATTGCCGCCATCCCGCCATCTCCAGCGGATATTTTCACCCAATCGTTGTCCTTTCCGAATCGTGAAGGCGTATTGCGGTTAATGACATTCGGCTCATAATTAATGTAGGCATTTTTATTATTAGTGCCCCACATCCATAGACTTCCATCTTTCTTAAGAGCTGCGGAGAACTTATCCCCTGCGGCGGCATACACCCAGTTATGTTCAGTTCCTACCTGAACCGGAGTCGTGCGGGAGATGAACGTTCCGTCACCAAGCTCCCCTGTACTGTTATCTCCCCAGGACCATAAAGACCCGTCTACGCCAACTGCCAGTGCATGTCCATAACCTGCGGAGACCTGCACGATCCTTGGCATCTTAGCAGACTGAGCCTTGATTGTTGTTAAAGGACACAAGCCCGAGCCGATCAACAAGATAACCAGCACTACGAGAGCAATTGCTCTCTTTCTGATATGAACCATATGAACCCCCATAAGTATGTCTTCAATACGATTATGTACTCTTGTTCACACAACACTTACATATTAACCCAAGACAAATTAAACCGTAACTGTTTTTTTATGAAAGGATACCTCTAATCACTTTATATACAAAAAACCCGCGCCTTAGCGCGGATTTAATATAGCTTCAAGTATTGCATAGCTAAGCTATACTTGAAGGATCTCAACGGCAAGAGGTGACAATGCATTTGTTTGATCCAGATAGATAAACGCATTGTACCGCATCGGAATAACCGTCGGCACATAATTGCCACGCTCCCGTTCAGGATGATATACAACACCAATGGCCCGGTGCCCGACCATCGTCTCATCCAGTCCCGGCGACTCCTGATCAAATAAGAGCAGCTTGTCCTCCGCTCCATCCCGGTGCAGAAGCTCCTCCCAGCTGTTCTTCAGTGCAGGCGGTACATTCATGATCTCATAAGCTGCCCCACGTTGATCATGTCTTCACCCGCCATATCAGTTGCTCTAGCATCTCCGATATGCGTATTGTGCTCCCAGACCAGTGCGCGTGCTTCCTCTCCGTGGAATTCCATCATCTTCTCCAGTGCGGACTGTACATGTCAATGCCAAAGAAACCAACCTTCTCGGAATCACTTTTAACCGCATTATAGCTACGGAGCCATTCGGCCAGCTCCAGAATCTCATGGTTAGCCCACATCCAGATGGGCCAGCGGTTGAAATCGTACAAGGCTTCCCTCGCGCTGGCAGCGGCACCAGCATAACCTTTAACGTAACGGTTTAGGGTATAGCAGGACGACCAATCGCTAAATCATGACTCATACAAGTTTGCTCCTCTCAGTTGTCTGTTTCGGCTTGGACTTCTCTCCGTATTGGCAGTTGCTTCACGTATTTATCCGACAATTTCATCCATTTCTTAATATAGTCGTAATCCGATTTAAAAGGGGTAATATCCTCAATGTTCTGCAGAGTTCGAATGGAGGTAGCCTTACCGTCCTCGAATCCATTTTTACCGGGTATAAAGAGGATGTCATTATTAAAAAAGGTTCCCGTCGGCATATAATAGCGCATACCAATCACGTTGTGGCTGGTATTCAATAAGTCTTGTCCAAATGCAGTAAACCCTTCACGCTTCAGGTCGATACCCATAATATTCGCAAGTGTTGGCAAAATATCAATTTGTCCTCCTGTCTGCTCAACGATTACCCCCTGCCGCTCCCCCGGGATGTGGATTATGAGTGGTACATTGAAGGTACTGATTTGCTTATGATATGTAATTCCTAAAGTTTCACTAATCTTCTTAGGATTAAATTTCTTCTTGTGAAGACCATAATGATCCCCATAAAAGACAACTACACTGTTATCCCACAATCCGGTTGTTTTAAGCTTATCCATAAACGTTCCAAGAGCGTAATCAGTATAGTTAACCGCCGTAAGATAATCTCCAAGAGGAGTTCCACTTAATTTCGGATTCAGCTTCAGTCGCCTGCTCTGCTTAGGTATTGAAAAGGGAGCATGGCTGGACACTGTAATAAACTGGGCATAAAACTTCTTGTGATGTTTATGGAGTGTCTTCATTTTATTAATGCCTACCCTGTACAACGCCTCGTCTGAAGCCCCAAACCGGTTAAACTTGGCAACTGGAAAATACGGCTTATCATAGTAAGAATCAAAACCAAGCGCTGGATACATTAGATTCCGGTCCCAAAAGCTCACATCATTCACATGGAAAGTGTCTGCGTGATACCCTCTTGGATGAAGCAGTTTAGCCATACTTGGTAACTCACGGTTACCATACTTAGTTGACATTGCCGACGCTCCCACCGGGTAAATGGAGGTATTGCTCATGAATTCAGCGTCTGAAGTATTCCCGCTGCCTATCTGCTGAAATATGTATGGAAAATATAAACCTTCGGTTGCCAGCTTGTTCATAACAGGAGTTAACTCCTGCCCGTCAACGGAAGTATTCAGCACAAAATTCTGAAACGATTCAAGCTGAACCACAATAAGATTATATCCTGCACCGGCAGCGAAGTAGTTTCTATTTCGACCAATTACAAAAGGAACACCATGGTTTTGATTCCATATGGCTGTTATTTTATTGGCAGAGTATTCATAATATCCTGAGAAAATGAGGAGTAAAGTGATTAGTAGAACAAGGGCTCTTCGTATGGATTTATGTGTGGTAGATGGATTCATAACCGAGGAATTCGCTCCTTTAACCAGCATTCTGTGCTTATTGTGGTTCGTTCCTCCGGATTTATGCGCGAGTATAAACAGACAAGCTGGAAGCTGAAAAAAATGACCCTAGTAAGGGCCACAACGAAGTTCATCTTCCGCAGACAGGTTACTGTAATAATTGCTCGGAGTATTTGAAGCACTGGGATAACACTGTATTTAAAATCTCCTGGTTATATTTCTGCGCCCGCCAATTAGCGTTCAGTATTTTATGTGCCCATGCCAAGGCAGTTGTGTCTGTTGACCCGTCATCAATAATCACTAACTCAAAGTCCCGGTAAGTCTGCTGCAGAATACTATAAATTTCCTCTTCTATAAAAGATTCCACGTTGTATACAGGCATCAGGATTGATACTCTAGCCAATGGTCAAACACCACCTGTCGTAATTTCTTCTAGTTTAATTTATTCGCAAAATTATGAACTGTCAGGTATAAATGACTCCAGTATGTGAAAATAGGTTATATTGTCCAGACCCTTTCTCTCTAAGATTAATTTAATAATAGTAAATTAGTCGGGGAGGGATTTCGTTTGAATTTCAGTGAGATCAAGGGCTCATACGACGTTATCTTCAGCTTAGGCCATAACTGCCTTCCAGCAGATCAGTTATCCCGTTATATGTTAAGAAAAATTGGCGGTGTGCTGGATTGGGTGGAATCGCCGATTCTTGCAGGTGTCAGCAATCTACTGCGCAATAGATTTTCACACTATATGGAACTCCCGAATCTGAGTGTTACGGGTATCAATGATCAAGCCGGTTGTTATATCGTGCGGGATGCTGCCTACTATATTTTTTCCCATCATGATTTCCCGCTTTCTGAGAATACGTCGGAACAGTTAAACAGCTACCCTGAGCTTCGGGAGAAAATAAACCGCCGTGTTCCTCGTTTCATGGAGACTCTAAAGAATACGGCCAAGATCCTTTTTATACGCACGGAGGCCACGATCCATGAAACGGCTGAGCTGTTAACTGTGCTGGACAGCATGGTTCAGGGAGAATTCAACCTGCTCGTTATTAATCACGCACCGGTACCCGGGATCGTTGAGACGCCATGGCCTTTCCACAATGTGTGTGCTCTTCAGATTCCTAATGTTCCGGATATGTTCCATGATAATGACTATATATGGCGGGGATTGTTGAACGCTTTTACGCTCCGGTAATTAATAATAGCCAGCTCATGTTTCGCATTCCTTCCGAAAATAAAAACAGACCTCCGGGCGATTTGCCTGGAGGTCTGTTCAAATTCACTTAATTATTTAAGAACCGGATCCATTTCTCTTAATAAAGATAGCTGATTTAATAAATAATTAGATTTCATTTCGCAATTATCGAACTCGTATTATAATGTTCCATACATATCAAACAGCATTCAAGAAGGAGATTATACATTGTCTGATACACATAATTATAAAGTTCCTACTTCGCCAGAGAACTTCAACCACCTTAAAGCTGACTGTACAGAATGCTTCGGTTTATGCTGCGCGGCTCTTCCTTTCTCGGAATCCATCGATTTCGCCATTAATAAAGAAGCAGGTCAGCCTTGCCCGCATTTGCAAACTAATTTCCGGTGCGGGCAGCACCAGGAACTGAGGGAGCTAGGCTTTCGGGGTTGTACCGTGTACGACTGCTTCGGTGCAGGACAGAAGGTTTCTCGTTATACCTATGACGGGGTAGATTGGCTGACGGCACCGGATAAGGCCAAAGAAATGTTCGAAGTATTTCCTGTCATGCGCCAGCTGCATGAACTGCTCTGGTACCTTAACGAAGCTTTAATTCATACAGCGGCTTATTCTCTTCAAAAAGAACTCCAGAGTGCTCTAGAGCATACACAGCAGCTCACTCTTCAACAGCCGGAAACTCTTCTTAGTCTGGATGTGAACGCACACCGTGCAGAAGTGAATAAGCTGCTGCTCCGTACCAGTGAACTGGTGCGCAACGAAGCGGAGACTATTTCAACACCAGCGGCAGACCGACGGAAATCTTATTCACGGGGAGCCGATCTTATCGGCGCCAAGCTTAAACGAGCCGACCTAAGGGGTGCCAATTTAAGAGGAGCCTTTCTAATTGCAGCCGATTTAAGAGAAGCTGATTTGCGGATGGCTGATTTAATTGGAGCCGACTTCAGGGATGCTGATATCAGGGGTGCAGACCTCAGAGGAAGTATATTTCTTACCCAATTCCAGGTGAATGCTGCGATCGGCGATTCCAATACACAACTGCCCCCATTGCTGGAATATCCTTCACACTGGCAACAGAATTAATTATTCGAATAATTAAAAAAACAGGAGGCCTGATTGGGCCTCCTGTCTTCATCTTAATATGAGCGAATTAGCATCATTTCAGAAGCTTTAATTCATGCAGACGGTCGAAGATGATCCGGCTGACTTCGGAAACACGGTCACGATCGACATAACCGAGCCAAGCCATTTCCTCGATTTCCGATGCCGGGCGAAGCTCCCCAGTGAAATCGGCTGTGAAGCAAGTCATCTGCACTTTAATATCTTCCGTTTTGCCATGTGCACCGGCTTCGAATACTCCAAATAAGGAAGCCGTCTCTGGCCGGATAGCTACGGACAACTCCTCTTCAATCTCCCGTACCAGTGTCTCCACGTCACTCTCACCCGGCTCTCTCTTCCCTCCAGGTAAATAATAAGTTTCTTGTCCTTTCGAACGTGCGCTTAATATCCGTCCATCCACGATGTGAATCCAGGCAACCTTATCAATTCTTGTTGCCATTACAGATTCAGACTCTTCATGGATGCTTCTGGATAACGGTTGCCGACAGCAGCACCCTTAGGAGCCACTTCATCAATCATTTCCAGCTCCTCTGAAGTAAGCTGAATAGCGAGTGCTCCGAGATTCTCCTCCAGATAGACCGTACGTTTCGTCCCCGGGATTGGAACAATATCGTTACCTTGCGCGAGCAGCCAGGCAAGTGCCAATTGAGACGGTTTGCAGCCTTTCGATGCGGCCAGCTCTTCGACTCGCGCCACAAGCTCCAAATTCTTGTTGAAATTCTCTCCCTGAAACCGCGGAGAGAACCGGCGGTAATCGCCCTCCTCCAAGTCTTCAAACTTGCGAATTTGTCCAGTAAGGAATCCGCGGCCCAAAGGACTATACGGTACAAACCCGATACCCAATTCACGACAAAGCGGGAGAATTTCATCCTCTACATCCCGGCTCCAAAGCGAATATTCAGTTTGCAGCGCGGTAATGGGATGTACTGCTGCTGCACGGCGAATGGTTTCAGGACCTGCTTCCGACATCCCCAGATACCGGACCTTGCCTTCTTTGACCAACTGGGCCATCGCACCAATTGTCTCCTCAATAGGTGTATTGGCATCCACCCGATGCTGATAATACAGGTCGATATGGTCAACACCAAGTCGAAGCAGGCTGGCTTCACAAGCCGCCTTCACATATTCTGGACGCCCGTTAATCCCGAGTGGTTTCCCGTCTTTATCACGGACATTACCGAATTTGGTAGCCAAGATTACTTCATTCCTGCGGCCCTTGATAGCCCGTCCTACTAATTCTTCATTTCTGCCCATGCCATACATATCTGCGGTATCCAGAAATGTAACGCCAAGCTCAAATGCCCTGTCAAGCGTGTGGAGAGATTCCGCTTCATCACTGTCCCCGTAAAATTCCGACATACCCATACAGCCTAGTCCCAGCGCGGATACTTGCAAGTTGCTCTGACCTAAAATGCGTTGTTCCAAGTACATTACCGCCTCTCTTAACTACGAAATATAGATATCATACCCCTTGAAGCGCACTCTAACGCAAGCATTTTTTCAGGATGAGCCCACACCAATAATCGGGGTCCCATAGAACACGAAAGCCCCGATTCTACAACTAAGCTTAACCGGCCAGAGCTTCTTCCGTAATCTGCCTGATATTAATCGACGAGATTGTTTCTTCATCCACCATGTCAGGCAGGATTTCCTCCAGAAAGTAATCGACACATTTTAAATGGATATTCTTTATCTTGATCAATGCGTTGCGGTACATAACGACAAACTCTTTCTCAGTGTTACCCCTTTGTAGCTCGGCAAAAGCTTCATACACCTGGTCGAGCTTATCTGCCACTTCCAAAATCAGCCCTTCCACGGAGTCATCTTTACCTTCCCGTAATTGATTATAGAAGATGCTTTTGAATTCATCGGGAATATGTTCATCAATAAAATGGTGAACCATCCCTTCTTCCACCTGCTGAATGAGAGAGCGAAGCTCCATCGAATAATGTTTAACCGGGGTTTTGATATCACCGATGAAGATCTCACCATAGTCATGACTGCTTGTGATCTCATAAAGCTTTTTCCAGTCTATAACTTGGCCATGCTTCTCTTCGATGTCGGCAAGTGTTTTGGCGTATTGTACTACCTTCCAGGAGTGGGCAGCCACGCTATGTTCTTCGAACTTGAACTTTCCCGGACAGCGGATAATTCGTTCCAACTCATTCAATGAGCGAAAATATTTATGGATTCCCATGGCTTCAGCTTCCTTTTAAAGTTCATAAATTTTGTAGGTTTTGTTTACAGTATAGATTGCTAGTGTAAAATGTGGATTAACTAGATATAAAGCTGTTCATTACGCAATTGCTGGAGGCAGACAGAGAATGACTTTTTCAATTAGAACGTACACACAATGGGATGAGAACGTATGGACAGAAACAGAGCCGATTTATCAGGAAGCTTTTCCTCATGGAGCGAAGCCGGTACATATTCTACGGAACATCGTGGAGAGCGGTATCGGACAACTGCATGGAGGTTACCTTGGGGATGAGCTAGTTGCGATGGCTGTAACGGGAATAACAAGAGGCATTCATGGCACTCTGCTGATTATTGACTATATGGCTGTGAGGGAGGATCTGCGTGGAAGTGGTCTCGGACGTACTTTTCTGGAGATGCTCTCCACATGGGGGAATAACAAGTGTAACCTGCAAGGTATTCTTATTGAAGTTGAAGCCGGAGACAGTGAAGAACATCAGGAGCGGGTCAAGTTTTGGGAACGCTGCGGATTTATATTAACAGAGTATATTCACCAGTATATTTGGGTGCCGGAGCCCTATCAGGCCATGGTTCTGCCGCTTGGAGAGAAACTTAGCATTGAGGATGGCGGCGAGTCTCTTTTCCGGTATATCAGCTCTTTTCATCAACAGTCGTTCCGGCAGCATTAGAAACGTATATCAGGATTAGACAAAACGAAGACCCTGCAGGCAACCTACAGAGTCCTCTAAAGGTGAGAAGTGTTTTAATTATGCAAGTAATTTAAGCCGTTTGCGATAGCTAGGGAGATATACCGGAAAATAACCGACGGAATCTCGAACGTTTCTTGCCTTTCAGATAGTACATGGTCCAATCAACAACCCTTCGGAAAACATGCGACATGTCCTTCCAACCTGTTTATTGAAAATCCACTTCCCACCTGATAATTATTACCCGCTTGAGAGGGAAGTCAAACATGAATCACTGGATGAATAGTCGACTATTTCCCTGTCAACAATAGGATTTCTTCCAGCGTAGCTAAGGAAGCAATCGCTCCTTTACGCGTAGTGGCCAGTGCACCAGCCGCATTTGCAAAGGACAACGCGGTCTCCAGTTCTTCTTTCGTCCATTCCACAGCTGGTTTTCCGGCCTCCAGAAGCTGATAGATGAATGCCCCCATGAATCCGTCGCCGGCCCCTGTCGTGTCTACAGGTTTGACCGGATAAGATGGTACGTTACCGGATAGTGTACGGGTGCTGTAATAAGTCCCCTCCTCACCTCGTGTAACGAGCATCAGTTTGGCTGGAAACCGTTCCATCAACACCTTGACCCCTGCTTCCAGAGAGTTCTTTTGCGAAAGAAACACAAGTTCCTCCTCCGACAACTTGATGACGTTAGCGAGCTTCATTCCTTCTTCCATCGTCAGCCTCGCATGTTCCTCATCCCTCCATAGCGCAGGCCTCCAATTGGGATCATAGGTAATCACCGCACCCTTGGAGATTGCCATCAAGGCAGCCTTCAGCGTGGCTTCATGACTTGATTCTGAGGACATGGAAATCGACCCAAAATGAAATATTTCAGTTCTATCCAGTAGAAATGTCTCAATCTCCGAATATTTAAGCTCTTCATCCGCTCCTGGCTGCCGGCAGAAGTGAAAGGATCTTTCTCCCTGTGCATCCAGATGAACAAAGGCCATCGTCGTATGCGCCCGATCCGTAAATAAAAGTCCGCTATCGTCGATTCCCTCCACCCGCAGTGTATCCTGCAGATAATGCCCAAAGGGATCATTTCCAACCTTGCCGATAAATGCTGTTCTCTTGCCCAGCCGTGACAAAGCAGCCAGCACATTCACTGGTGCTCCTCCGGCATTGCGCTCAAACAATGGATTTCCTGAAGGAGATAGACCGCCTGGGGTGAAATCAATTAAGAGTTCACCCAATGCAACAACATCATAAGCCATATCAAATTTCTCCAATTCTTTGTAGAGTGTACCGGGAGCTCATTCTGATTACCCCTTAACGCCTGACATCGTAATGCCCTGAATATAATACCGTTGAAGGAACAGGAACAAAATGAGGATCGGTACCGTTGAAATCGTGCTTGCAGCCAGAATCTTCGACCAGTCCGTCCCTTCCACTGATGAGAAAGCGGCGATGGCCACCTGAATCATCTGTTTCTTGTCATCATTGATTACGATAAGCGGCCATAAGTAAGAATCCCAATTCCCCAGAAACGTCATTAAACCCAGAGTGATCATCGGAGGCACCGCAGCTGGTAGAACTATCCTTACAAATGTCCGAGGCATTGATGCTCCGTCAATCTTTGCTGCTTCCAGAATCTCGTCAGGGATTTCGGCAAAGAACTGCCGGAGCAGAAAGATGCCAAAGACCGAGAGCATTGAGGGAATTATCAAAGCTTTGTAGGAGTTAAGCCAGTCAAAATTATGCATCAGCAGGTAGTTCGGAACGAGCGTTACTTCGCCCGGAATAATCATCGCCGACATGAACAAGGCGAAGATCACCGCTTTGCCCCGGAACCTGAGCTTGGCGAAAGAAAATGCAGCCATGGAGTTGATCAGCAGCACCAGAACTGTAACTATGGATGCGACTAGCAGTGTATTGCTGATATAACGGATGAACGGATTACGTTCACTGAAGATCACATCTTTGAAATTCTGCAGTGTCGGATGCACCGGCACAAATAAATGAATATTGAAACTGTTCGCATATTTGAATAGTTCTTCGTATGGTCTTACAGCACCTGAGATCATCCAGATAATCGGGATTATGGAGATAATGGCGAGCAGAATCATCACCGTGTATTTAAGAAAACCCGCGAAGCGGTTCATGTTCTTCCCTCCTTTAGTAATCATCATTTCGGAATAATCTCATCTGCACAAGAGAGATTGCAAGTACAATGGCGAACAGGATGAATGCGGCAGCTGTACCATAACCCATCTGCATCTGTTGAAAGGCCATTTTGTAAATGTAATATACGGCAGTCTCTGTCGACCCGTTGGGGCCACCTCCAGTTAGTACGAACACGAGTCCGGAGATTTTAATTGCATCAATGGTTGTAATAATGACAACAAATGCGGTAGTACGTTTTAGTAAAGGCAGAGTTATTCGAATAAACTGTTGGATTTTAGTAGCCCCGTCCACTCGTGATGCCTCATACAAATCCTGAGGAATATTGTTCAGACCTGCCAGAAAAATGATCATAAAAAAGCCAACGGCTTTCCACATGCCGAGCATGATCACTCCGTTCATCGCCGTGTCCGGATTGGACAAGAAATTGGTCGTAGGCAGATGAACCAGCTCAAGGAAATTGTTTAGAAGACCATACTCTTTGTTGTAGATCAATTTGAATACTGTAGCCGCTACTGCCGTCGAAATGACAACGGGAATGAAATATAAGGTGCGGAACAGTCCAGTCAGCACGACTTTCTTCTGAATAAGCAGAGCCATTCCGAGTGAAATACAGGTCTGAATCGGGATGACAATGATCGCAAAATAGAAAGAATGCTTCAAACTGTTTAAGAAATCCTTGTCCGAAATCAGTGATTTATAATTATCCAGCCCAACAAATGTCTTTGTGGAACCGACCAGATTGTAATTCTGGAAGCTGATAATAAATGCTTGAAGCATCGGATAAAACACAAAAATGAGCAATAAGGCCAGTGAAGGCAAGACGAACCACCAGGCTGTCATTTCCTCACCTTTCAGCTTATGGAGAATTTTATGCTCCGAAGCCTGCCCGGTCTTGGTCCGTGCCGCCGCTGGGGTATCTGTCATGGGTTCTTCATCTCCAATCTATGGTTATGGCTTAAATACAAACGTATTTATTACCGCATATATTTTGCCGTCGGGTGTACGGGCTTTTATCTCAACGGTTCCATCGTGCAGGCCTTGAATTACCGCTTCGGTTCCTCCATTGCTCTGCACCTTTGCAATGCTTTCATCACCCGATTCCCAGATCAATTCCTGGGGTGCTGTGAGCGGAAGAACCGCAGACGTAATCTTTGAACTTCGTCCAACCGGAACATCAATGCTAGCTTTACCAAGCAATATGCGCAGTGGCAGCGTACCGTCCGGCACCTCATCGCGCCAAACCGTCTTCATGGGATAAAATACAGCTCTTTCCAGGGTTGCTTTGCCTTGAGTCAAGAAGACCGACAGTCCGTTGCTTGTCGCATCTGGAAATACCAAACTCGAAAGCACTGTCGTTCCATCCCCGGAGAATATCTCAAGAGTAGACTCATCTACATAAAAACGGAGCTTGATTCGCCCGTCCTCGGCTTTCAGCGGAGCGCTGATCTTCTCGGCGAAGCCCGCCTCAAACGCGCTTTCGCCTGATCGGGGCCGGTCCAGCGTCAGCGTAGAGGAGGAAGCGTCATACATGATGACCGTTTCCTGACTTTCTCCCATTCGTAGCTTGAGTCCAAAAAGAGCATCTTGGCTGACCGTAAATTCAGTATCCAGCTCATAAGAAGTTCCTTTAAGCACAGACAAGGGATTGGTGCCCTTGGCTAGATCTTGTGCCTTTAATACAACTCCCTTGCCTCTAAGATTCTCCAGTTCCTTGACCGGCTCCTGAGAGAGGCGCAGCCCTTTGCCTTGGATATCTTTAAGCGTCAGGACCCGGGGAATCGACATATTCCCTTTCCGTGGACCCGTCGGCATATTGAAGGGATAACGCCAGTTGGACATCCATCCAACATAAATTCGTCGGCCGTCAGATTCGGGAATATCCGAATAGGAGACAGCGGCATAGAAATCCTTGCCGTAATCGGTCCAGAGCACTTGAGAAGGTGGATTCTCATTCTTGAAGGTCTTGCCGTCAAAGGAACCCACAAAATATTGGGCGGTAGAACCTTTGGTTGCCGTGTTATTGCCGATACTGACGGCAAGCACCCATTTCTTCGAGGATGTTCCTTCAACCGGCAGTTCGAACAGATCCGGGCATTCCCATACCGCGGCATGCGATCCCTGATCCTGTCCGAATTCACCGGTCATTTCCCATTGTTTCAGATTAGGCGAGGTATAGAAACGCACCCTATTATCTACAGAAACTACCATTACCCATGACTTTGAATCCTCATGCCAGAATACCTTGGGATCTCTAAAATCCTTAAGTCCCGGATTCGGAATAACGGGATTACCCTCATATTTAGTCCATGTTCTGCCTTTATCCGCACTATAAGCGATGCTCTGCGACTGGGTTCCGCCCTGAAAATGGGTGAATATAGCCACAAGCCCCGGCTTGCCATCAAAAAATCCGCTGGTATTGTTCCAGTCTACGACTGCACTGCCTGACCAAATCTCACCGAGCGAGTCCCTCATAAGAGCCACGGGAAGATGCATCCAATGGATCAGGTCTGTACTGACGGCATGGCCCCATTGCCCGCTGTTCTGATAGAACTGGTGATATTCACCTTCAAAATACACCATGCCGTTAGGATCGCTCATATTCCCTGTTTCCGGTGAGAGATGATATTGGGGACGATACAACTCCGTATAGTAATTGGGATCAGTGTTGTACTGAAAAGCTTCTGTAACCGTTTCAAGCGGCGTTGCCTGCTTCCCCCGGTTAGTTGGTTCCGACAGTTTTCCGCCACCGCTGCAGCCGGGCATGAGAATAAGCAGCACCACCAGGCTCAGCAGTTTTGTCCGATAAATACTCATGGTTGAATTCCTCCTAGATCCGCGATAGATTCCAGAGATTTAATGAACTCAGCTTAATGTCGCCCCCATGAGACTTAAATTGTAATTCTCCAGTTAGTGCTGACGGGTACACTCTACTCGTAATTACAACATCTCCGTCATTAACGAAGATTTCGATGGAGCTGCGGTCAACGAATACATGAAGCTTCAAACGGGTACTGCCCGTTTCAGGGAGTATCACCTCATTGATCTGCACATCACCTTGTCCCGATCTGCTGCAATCCAGGATTAATCTTCTCTCTCCCGCTATATAATCGATAAGGGTCTCTTCGCCTTCATCAGCGGATACGAGCAGTTTCATATTCAAGCGTTCAGCGAGACTCCCGGCAAAATCGAATTCCGCGATCCATTCAAACCCCTGATTATCAGGCGTCTGCCACATCATGGATTGCCCATTCATTAGCAGCTGGTCAGAAGCAATAACTTCATCACGTCGCAGCTTGGCAAGCTCAGGAACCGGAATTTGCACAAGCGTTCCATCTTTCTTCAACCTCAGTTCCCGAGGTAAAGTCATTGCTCCGTACCACCCGCGCGATTCCTGGGCCATCTTTGAGCCCCAGCGGTCCATCCAGGCGATCAGAATCCGTCTGCCTTTATCATCCTGGAAGCTTTGAGCTGCATAGAAGTCAGGGCCGTAATCCAACTTGCCCTGAACCATCGGTGTAAATCGGCCCGTGGAATAGTCCATTTCTCCAGTCATATATAAATTTTTGGAACCCTCCATATTCATAGGTGACAACAGCAGAACGTGGCTTCCGTCCAAAGCGAACAAATCAGGACATTCCCACATATCCCCTTGAGTTCCGTCACTTTCGGCAGCGGCACCTATGTACTGCCAGTCGTATAAATCCGCCGACTTATACAAGAGAGCTTTTCCCGTGCCATCCTTGCCGGAGCCGAGGATCATATACCAGGTACCCTCATGCGACCATACCTTCGGGTCACGAAAGCCGACATTCCCTTCATCTGGGGAACCGGAAATAACCGGGTTTGATGTATGCTTCTGAAACACGATTCCGTCACGGCTTCGGGCTAAGCATTGAACCTCTGTCGGATGCCTTCCATCCACATGCCCCGTATAGAACATCAGCATCTCTTCTTCGTGTGCCACGGCGCTGCCGGACCAGCAGCCATAACCGCCCGTCTCCCCTAACTCGTATGATTCCGTAGGGGCTAATGCAACAGGCAAGTGCCGCCAGTTCACCAGATCACTGCTCACGACATGCCCCCAGTGCATCGGACCCCATTTGTCGCTGTACGGGTGATGCTGGTAGAAAAGGTGATACTCCCCCTTGAAAAAGACCAGGCCATTAGGATCGTTCATCCACCCGGCTTGAGGCATGACATGATATTGAAGCCTGTATTCATCCCGCCCGGCCGATTCCGCCACGATGGAAACCGCTTCATCCGCCCGGCGGACTTCATTTAGGTGGTCTAGTGCTTGCTTTGACTTATCCATGTTGTCTACTCCTTCGCTCACTTTATTGAGATCATTGTAGCTGATCAGCGGAACGAAATATTTCAATATCCTCGGTTGTTGACTTGCAATTTCATGCTTCAAAGGGTTACGCTTCAGCACAAAAAAGCCACCCGGGTTTCGCACGGAAACGGGGATGGCCTGCTATAACTGAACATTCCGGTTAAACTTGATTCTTCTGCTGCAAATATTCCTCGCGGTACTCCTTGGGGCTTTTTCCGAAGCTCTTCTTGAAGCAGGTACTGAAATAGCTGGAGGTGGAATAGCCGACCAGCATGGCGATATCCGTCAGCTTCAGCTCATTTTCACGAAGAAGCTGTTCGGCTTTCGAGATCCGCAGCGCGGTGACATAATCACTGAATGTAATGCCAACGTGCTGCTTGAACAGTCCGGAAAGATAAGTTTCATTGATATGGAACATGTCCGCCAGCGAAGAAAGCGTCAGCTCATAACTGAAATTCTCTTCCACATATTTTCGCACCGCCTCTGCCAGCTGAAGTCCACTGGAGAATCGGGTCTTCTTCACCTCTTCCATTACCTGCTCTGCAAGCACATCAATCTGTCCCATTACTTCCCCGCGGGACTCCAGACCGGAAATCATCATCTGGCAGTTCCATAAATATTGCTGCAGTGCTGATCCGGCGATCTCAAACTTCTTGGCCACTGAACTGAAGAGCAGCAGTACTCTCAGGGCAAGAAAGGTAAAGGCAAATACCGGAGTTTCCTGGTCCGGTTTGAATATAGCGTCTAATTGACGGTGGAATGCTTTCATGTCAAGGTTCTCAATGGCTTGAATCAGCTTTCGTTCGACTTCCGGTGTAAACGAGTGGGTCATTTCGAGTACTCCATGAGTTTCTTGACCTTCCTGGCCGTGAACTGTACTTTGACTCCAGGACAACATGCACGAAGCATATCCGTTCTTCAACCGGTTTATTCCCGTGACAGGTTCACCAATTCCTATGACGCTGTCCAACCTCAGAACATTAGATATATTACTTCTAAGTTGTTCCATGAACTTCTCTGCCAATCGGGAATGCTGAGTCTCATCATTGGTAGCAATTAGAAAATACATAATGGAGGAATGGGCAATGTCCGCAAAGGGATAAATCCCCCTCCACTGGGAAGCCGTCTCCCGGCATAGCATTTGAAATGCCAGGTGAAGCAAATCCCGGCGGTCCTCCCACCCGCTTAATCTCCCCGGCGGAATCCGCATTTCTACAGCCAGGAATCGGGCATTCAAATTTTCTACGGAAAGCGGGGCCAGTTGGAGTTGAATCAGCCGTTCCTTCACTGCGGAAAGACTGTGCCAGTCCTCCTTAACCAGTTGGAGAAGAAAGTGCTCCTGAAGCATTCGAAGCTGTTCATTTTTCTGCACGAGCTCACGCTGCGCGGCCTGAATCTCCTCAAACTCCGACTGCAGATCAGCACTAAGCCTGGCGAGCAGCTCGATTAACTCTCCACGGGCTACAGGCTTTAGCAGATAATCCTTCACTCCCAATTTGATGGCTGATTTTAAATATTCGAAATCCGAGTATCCGGATAACACTGCCGTCCGAAGATCCGGATAGCGATTTTGGCAGATTTGAATAAATTCAATTCCGGTCATCTGCGGCATTCGGATATCGGAGATAACCAGATGCGGCAGTGGACCTTGCTCCAGTAGCTTCAAAGCTTCACTCCCGCTGGACGCCTCGGAGACGATGCAGAACCCGGCTTCTTCCCAGTTGATTTTCGCTTTAATGCTGTTACGGACCCCTTTCTCGTCATCCACCAGCATAACGGTGTACATCTTCTTCAGCTCCTTATCGGCGGCAGGATCAGTGTAATGGAAGTCCCTTGCCCCATCTCTGAATCCAGCTTCACTTCAAATTGCTCCCCATAGTACAGACGACAGCGGGAGAGCACATTGCGCAGCCCTATGCTGTTCCCTTCATCACTCAGGATGCCTACTCCACCTTTAAGCTCCATATCCGACAGCACACTCCGGATCAGCTCCGGTGGCATGCCGATCCCGTTATCGGCTACTGTGAGGTGCACCCGGTCTCCGATCATCGAGGAAGAGAGGGTGATTTCGGCGATACCGTCTTTTTCCAGACTATATTTCACCGCATTCTCTACCAGTGGCTGCAATATAAACTTGGCAATTAACAGGGAATCGAGAGACGGATCCTGGCGGATATCCACTACCAGCCGGTCATCGTTGCGAAGCTTAAGGATAAACAGATAATCCCGGATATATCCCATCTCTTCGCTTATCTTCACGAGGTCGCTGTCCAAATTTAGCGCATATCTCATCATCTTGGCCAGAGCTTCCGTTGCATCCATAACGAGATCTTCCCGCTTCATGGCTGCCAGACCGCTGATGATTTCCAGCGTATTATTATAAAAATGTGGATTGATCTGCAGCAGCAGCGCTTTGTATTCCGCATTTTTCCTGCGTAGATTGGTTTCAAATTCCGTCTCGATCAGATATTTCAGCCGATGGGTCATCTGCTCAAAGACACCAGCCACATAGTCGACCTCATTCTTCCCTGATCTGCCCTTGGGTATGTCCTTCAGAGCCAGATCAAAACGTCCATGCTTGATATGCTTCATCGAACGCGCCATGGCGCTTAGCGGTTTGGTAATGCCCGTGGACAGCACAAGCGCCACAATAATTACAATAACCAGCAGTCCCAGACTTGCAAGCAGCAGCGTTTCCTTGATATCGGTAATCGTCGCATACAGCTCTTCTTTAGGCACTTCACCGATGATAATCCAGCCTTGCTGCGGGAGCTTCCGGTAAAACAGCAAATAATCTGTCTCGTTCTGCCTAAGAGGCATAATTCCGCTTACAGTGCTCTCGGTGTCCTGCAACACATGTGCGAGCCCTGCACTAATTACTTCTCTGCTTCCTTTGAGGTCCTGATTCAAGACATTTTCACCTTGCTCAGTTAGCAGAAATGCCTTTCCGCTCTCACCGAACCGGATCTTGTCAATATCCGCCCGCAGCAGGCTGGTGGGATAATTCACCTTGATCACCCCGACATTGCTTAATTGCTGGAGCTGAACTAGCGGCATAACCAGGCTGTTCACCTCACGTTCGCGCATACTGTCATCGCTTTGATCCGTATCTCGGTGGGCCTGTGTCCAGCGGATATCCTCCTGCGAATATTGCTTGAACCAATAAGTGTCTAGATAATCCCTGTTTTGTGTCCAGAGGCCCCCGGTTTCCGCCCGAAACGTGGAAATGGAGAGCAGAGTGGAATTGTTCGCGGCAAAAGAAGAGAAAAACTCACGGAGCCTTTGCTTGGCTAAATATCGCTCCCCTTCCGTGCTCTCATCATTCAGCTCTGTAGTGATCCAATCCTGGGTAATCCGGCTGCTTAGTACCTGCTTACCTGTGTCCTCAATTTGCAGCAGCAGCGACCCGGCATGAGATGCGAACTGGTCTATAGTTTGCAGTGTGGAAGATTCTATGGAGCTTTGAATAAGGTTAGCCGATTCCCTGCTCAGGATAAATACGACAGCGGTAAATGGAATGATCAGCAGGATAGAGAAAGCGAGCATTAGCCGGTTTCGCAGTGAGTAGAACATAGCGTGACCCCTTCTGGTTTCTATGGTCAATATCCAACCAGTATAGTTGTTAACTTAACGATTGGGAATAGCACATCACAGCAGTCATACGCCAATGTCCCGGACAATGCTTGAAAGAGACGGCCGTAAATACGGTCGCCTCTTTTTGTTGATCAAGAATTATTTTTGTGGAAGACCGGCATACGCCTTGTCAATTTTACCGATGGCATCAGAGATGGCAGCATCAATATTCCGACCGCTGATAGTGATCTCTTCGATCATCTTATTGACCGCTTCGGACATCTGCGGGAAGATCGGAGTGATCGGACGTGGTCTGCCGAATTTTTGATTTTGGACTACAAAAATATTTTTCGGATATTCATTTAGTTCAGGGAATTGTTTAGCAACGGAGTAGCGCGCTGGAATATCCTTGGTGATGGAGCAGTATATCTTTGCCCCTTCAGCCCCCGTAACCCAGTTCACGAACTGCCAAGCTGCTTCTGCATTTTTGCTTTTGGATGAAATGGCCAGCGACCAGCTACCGTTCGCTACAGCCTGCTGAACTTCCTTAGGAAGCGGAGCGATATCATAATCTACTCCAAGCTTGAAGTTCGGGAATTTATCGGCATAATTGCCAAGTGACCAGGAGCCGTCGATGGTGATGGCAAGCTGTCCATTCGGGAACGGATCCGGAGGATACTCCAGTGAAGAGACCTTGTCCTTATTGTACAGGTCAGAGAAGAACTGTAGTGCCTTTTTGGTTTCCGGCTTGTCCAGATACCCTTTGGAGGTTGTTCCGTCAGGGCTCATGACCTCGCCGCCGAATTGCCAGATGATCGGATATTTGAAATATGCCGTTCCTCCGGCATTCCCGAACCCTTGGGCCGGATCGATACCGAAAATACCTTTTGCCGGATCGTTTACTTTCTTGGCGGCATCAAGCACCTGATCCCAAGTCCATGGCTCTTCAGGGTTCTTAGACGGAAGTGGAATGCCCTTAGCTTCAAACAGTTTCTTATTGTAGAACATGGCAATCGACGACTCCGTTAGCGGAGCCATATAGATCTCACTATTATAAGTATAAGTAGCCATGGTCGATTCAGGGACATCCTCCAAATTTCCGTCTTTCTTAAAGAATTCAGTTAGCGGCTGAAGAGCACCTGCCTGGGCGTATGAGGCCATGTTAGGACCGTCGATGGCCATAATATCAGGCGGATTGCCGGATGCGATCGAAGTTCTGAGCTTCGTATCATAATCAGCATATGGAATTGGGCTCATCTCCACCTTGATATTTGGATGACTTTCATTGAAAGAAGCCACCAGTTTGTCATAAGCGGAATTCTCAGATTCGTTGCCAGAGTTTCTCCAGAACGTCAGCGTCACCTTTTTCTCTTTCGGCGCATCTGTTGATCCTGCCGCAGATTCCGTGTTCCCTCCTTTGTCTCCACATCCGGCCAGTAGACCGGCAACCAGCATTACACTCAAGGCGATTTTAAACCTGCTGCTCACTATTGCACTCCCCTTTCAAGTATTGGTAGCCCTTACACTTGAAATATATCAGACCGCTCCGGCGAATAAATTCATTATTCTCTGCTTAAAGCTTATAAAATGTTCAGTTATTGTTGAACTCATTGTAATAAATACTTTGTACAATCTCCAGAACTCTCCCGCTCTGCTGGACATATTTCAACTTCCGAGGTTTTCCTTTGATTAGAAAATCACCGGGTGAGCCTTTAGCCGGACCAAGAGCGGCTTCATACAGCAGGGAGGCCCCTTTGGTCGGCGGAGCGAACAGAAACTTCATGAGTGGTTTGATATAGAAGGGAAGTCCAGAGTTTTTATCTTTACGAAGCGTATTATTACCACCTGGATCTACGCTCAAGATCGTAATTCCTTCGTCTGAAGCCGCCGGTGCAAGCTCACGTGTCCATAAGGAAAGGGCCAGCTTCGTGGTGGCGTAAGGACCGAACAGCTTCTTGAATGTTGTCGGATGCGCCAAAGTATCCGCATCAAAGGACTTGATGGTATTCATCGCACTACTGGAGGTATTTACTACAGTCGTCATCGTTCCCTTCTTCAGAAGATCCTTTAATTCCATATAGATGATATACGGCACAACCGTCTGCAATTCAAAATGTTTCTCCCGCCCTTGTTTGGAGAAGCTAAGCTCAGATAGGCTGCCACCTGCATTGTTGAACAGCAGATCTGCTTTCTCCTCATGTGTCTTTATCTCCTTCAGCGCAGCCTTTAAGCTGTCGAAATCAGTCAACTCCGCACGGTACGTACGTATACGCCCCTCTTGGATCGCTTTATTAATGAAATTATCATCCTGCGGGAAGCTCGAGCGAATCAGTGCGATAATCTGCCAGCCTTCACTCAGTAATCTGCGGGTTAGCTCCAGCCCTATTCCATTATTGGCTCCTGTGATGATCGCGGTATTGTTGTTTTTTGTATTTTGCATCATTATTCCTCCATTATTATAGATTCATTTAGACAACACGTGTTGTGAAAGCATCACTTGTTTAGTATACTAATATCTAACCGGAAGCCGGTCAACCAACAAGAATGAGCAAGTGTATGCTTTAGCAACACACAGTTCAATCTGTCGGTGAAGTCATTTCAACTTTATGAATGCGAGGTGTATGTATATATGATCGTTAATGAACTGGATCCGCGGGTTATACGGTCCAAACAGCTGATTAAGGATGCCTTTACACAACTTATCATGGAGCGGGATTTCGATTCCATCACGGTAAAAGATATTACGGAGCGTGCCACGATTAACCGGGCTACCTTCTATGCGCATTATGAGGATAAGTATATTCTGCTGGAGACACTTTTTGTTGAGCTGTTCGATCAGATACTGGCCGGTCAAAACATCGATACCAGCGCCTTTCAACCAGAAACGTTGGAGAAGCTGATTATTGCCGCCTGTGAATTTCTGATCCAAGTCAAGAAAGGCTGCAAGAAAATCTCCTCTTCAGTAATGTCACTAATGGAAGAGAAGATCATCTCCCGGCTCGCCGCCTTCATCTCGATGATCCTGCTAAACCGTGCGGACGGCAACAGCCTCTCTGAAGAGATAGAACTTACCATTACTATGATCAGTTGGTCCGTCTACGGCGCAGCTCTGCAATGGCATAAGAAACAGACCATCACACCGGAGGAATTGGCCCGCCAGGGAGCTAGTCTGCTTCGTCATGGCAGCGACAAGATCTGCTTTGTTAATTCGATAACATCATGAATAAAACCCGCAGCGGAGGGCTGCAGGTTAATTAAGGGGATTAATCAATTGCGGATTTTAGTTCAGGAAAAGAGCGGGACGCATGATATCACTGTTTACGAGACCTCAGCTCTATACGGGGAAAAAGGAAGCTTCCGGGTTCTGCAGTTCGCAAATGGCGATGTGCAAGGCGCTATAGATCTGAATAATCCGGACCGTGTGGTATTGGAATACCCGCGCGCCATCATTCACCTCATGCAGAGCAATAACCCATCTTTCGCAAATGCATTCGTCATTGGCCATGGCATCGGGACCATATCAGGATATTATCCCGAGAAGCGCTTTACCACTGCGGAGATCGACCCTAAAGTTGTGGAACTCAGCAAGCAGTATTTCGGATATCATGGGCATGAGATCATCATCGGCGACGGACGGGAGATTCTGGATCAGAGTGGTAACCATGGATATGACTATATCATTCTTGATGCCTTCACCAGCAAAGGAATGCCCCGGCATTTATTCTCCAGTGAGTTCTTCAGGGTGGCGGCCGACAAGCTGGAGTCTGATGGCGCACTGCTTATCAATGCCATCGGCAAAATCGGACAAGACGCGCAGCTGAATGCCATCCATTCAACACTCCGTGAGGTTTTTCCCTTTATCAACGCGTTTGCACTTCGTACCGGAGGTAACAATGAAGCGCACAACATTGTGATTTGGGCCGGATATCACCCTGCCGCCTATCAGATCCGTCATATGTCTGGGTTTAAAGAAGTCACCCTCGGTACGGGTCATATAATTTGGGACCGATAGTATGAGTTTTTATAACTGAGGCGAATTAAATGTATCTCCGCCACTGATCGTTCCTGATTGAAATCCTTTGTTAAACCAGCGTTTTCTCTGCTCGGACGTGCCATGGGTGAAGCTTTCGGGGACGGCATAACCCCGGGACTTTTTCTGGATGGTGTCATCACCAACCGCACTCGCTGCGGTCAGCGCTTCTTCCAGATCCCCTGCTTCTAACAGATTCATACCCTGGGCATGGCTGGCCCAGACACCGGCATAATAGTCAGCCTGCAGTTCCAGACGGACGGAATATTCATTGGCCTCCTCCTGACTGAGCTGGCTTCTCTGGGACATGTTAGTCCCAAGCAGATTCTGCACATGGTGTCCGACCTCGTGGGCAATCACATATGCCATGGCAAAGTCACCCGGTGCCTGAAACTCTCTCTGCAGCTCATCATAAAAGCTTAGATCTATATATAGCTTATGATCACCAGGACAATAGAACGGTCCTGTCGATGAACCTGCTACACCGCAAGCAGACTGTACACTATCGGTAAATAAGACCAGTGTGGGTTCTTCGTATACTTTATTTTGTTCCTGGAATAGTTCAGTCCAGACATCTTCTGTATCCGCTAATACTACAGAAACAAACTCGGATAGCTCCTTCTCCTGAGCGGTTTCGGTATAAGGTGCATTGGGACCGGTCCCTGTAGACGTTATATTATTCAGCAGATCACCAGGGTTACCGCCAAGTAATGTTACGATGATTATTATAATTATCCCGCCGATCCCGCCCCCAACGAGCTTACCAGATCCGCCCCTTCGATCCTCTACGTTGCTGCTGCTTCTTCTGCCTCTCCATTGCATTCATGTAACCCCCTTGTCGTAGATGTATCAATCCTTTACCCTATCTTCATAGCCTACGACACATTTCTACTAGTAAAAGCAGCAGGGTGGCAGGAATCTCCCGCCACCCTGCTGCTTATCTACACTCAAAACTTCGATAGTTGTTTACCGTTATTGATAACGGTTTTGTCCATACCTCGGTTCCTTTTCTTCATCTCGCATCATTTCTTTGCGGTTGTCGAGTTTCTTCTGGTTTAACTGCTGTGCCTCCTGACTGTTCACAGGTCTTTCCTCTAGATCATTAACAACATTAATTAGATTTTTGTCCGGTTGTTTGGAATGCGCCAAGCTATTTCCTCCTATCGTGCAAGTGGGTAGAAGCTATGGATTAGCTTGGCATGATGACGTTCCGATTATTCATAGTGTGCCACTTTACACCAAATTAAAGCCAGCAGTTCTCCATTCCTTTGGAGATCTGCTGGCTCAATATTAATTATGGAATTAGTTGTTGCGCCGCTACTGCTTCATTACTTCAAGAAGAAACGGCGGTAATGCATGACCTTTCTGTACATGGACTTATCTTTAAGCTGGTTAAAGATATACGGATCGGGATTCATATTCACTTCGATAATCCAAGGAGTCAAAGACCGGTCCAACCCGATGTCCACTCCAATCTTCGTCATCTTCGGATACTTTTTCTGCATATGAGTTGCGATTCGCACACCTAAAACGCTAAGCTCGTTATTCAACTTTGAAAGCTCACGATCCGACAGATGGGTGGACAGCAATTTACCCACCGCAGTCGGTTTACCGCCGCTATGGTAATTTGTTACTATTTTACGTGGATGACCCAAACGCCCTATAATTCCTGTAGCCTCCCAGGCTTTCTTTGGACTTAACTGGACCATTACCCGGATATCGAAACGGCGCTGATTATGCTTCAGGAGATGGATCCCCTTTTGTATCAGATAACTCCTTCCACCCGTGCGTTTTGATAAGCTCTTGTAAAAGCTCTCCATCGAATCAAAACGCTTAATTTTCTCTTCATACTGGTAAGTGAATCCCTGGCGTCCTTCCCTCTCGGCCCGGATGACCCCATTTCCGTACGTACCCCGTTCAGGCTTCACATATACCATTCCATAGCTATAAATCATCTGTTCCAAATTTTGTCTGGTAAATCTCCGGGTATCCGGGATAAAAGGCTGTATGGAGCTGTTCTGTAGCAGCAATTTGGTCTTGATCCATTTGCTTTGCACTAAATTTGTCGATTTGGCTTTCACGCCTGCACTCTCCTATCGGATAGATTCCAGCAACCTGCCCTATATTCAAAGTCACTGCATACTATGCGGGTACAGCGACATCGGAATAAATCATCAGCCCGCCTGCGAAGATAAACTTTCCAGCTTATTCGCCCGTACCTTCCCTGGACCTCCGTCATACTCTAGTGCAGACGCAATATGCGTACCATGTAGATGGAGATGAACATATGCCCGAACCAACCACAAGCTCTGACCATAGCACACCTATAGATGTCCTGATTCCAGCCATTGAAAAAGACCTAGCTACCTTGCCGCATGTCATAGACAGCCTTCGCCGTTATGTCAAACACCCGATAAGTCATATCTATATTGTTTCTCCGAACAGCCCCAGAATCAGAAGCCTATGTTCACGGAAGAAATGTGTCTTCATTGATGAAACCTCTGTACTGCCCTTTACTAAACAACATATCCGCTATTCTTCGGCCCGCTGGAATCGTTCTGGCTGGCTGTATCAGCAGTTGCTTAAAATGAACGGGGATCATATCTGCCGCGAGAACTATTTCCTTGTTATTGACGCCGATACCGTGCTGATTCGTCCTCACCGGTTCCGCTCGGGGGGGAAAACCGTCTTTTACTGCCGCGATTGGAGCCAGCCGGAATATTTCGTGACTTATCGTAAGCTGCTCGGAAAGAAAGCACCCTCCCCCAGATCTTTTGTCACCCATTACATGCTATTCGAGAAAAAGAAGCTGGCACAGTTGAAGCGGACCATCGAGGCCAAGCATCATTTGCCATGGCATTCTGCCATTATCCGCAGCATTAACAAGAAGAAGCAATTCGGCTTCTCCGAGTTCGAGACCTATGCCAATTATGTATACAGCCACAATCAAGCTTCCGTTACCTTGAGGAGTGCGCGCAACAAGTCACTGGCCACACCTGTAACTTCACTTACAGCCAGCCGGATTCAAAAGTTCTCGTCGTCTTTCCGCTCTCTCTCTTTCCATGAACGCAAAGGTTATTCCCGTCCAGCCAAACCCTAACATGAGAGGAGGCAGACATCCGTGCATACCATACTTCTATGCGGCGGCTCCGGACAGCGGCTTTGGCCGTTATCCAACCGTATACGGTCTAAGATGTTTTTGAATCTGCTTCCTGCTCCTGAGGGCGGCGCGGAATCCATGATTGGCCGGGTATGCCGCCAGTTGAACAATACGGGAATCGGTGAGTCAGCATTGTTCGTGACACACCAAGAGCAGCTGGGACTGACTCAGAGGTATACAAAAGGTGATTTCCCCGTGTTAGGTGAGCCATACAAGAGAGGAACTTTTACTGCAGCCGCACTGGGTGCAGTCTATCTCCACTCCACGGGTAAGGCAGATCTTAGGGATACTCTCTGTGTTGCGCCGGCCGATATGTACGCAGATGATGAGTTCTTCAGATTGTTCCATGAGTTCAGGGATATTCTGGCTGCATCAAAGGCAGATATCGCATTGCTTGGGACAAGGCCCACTCATCCTTCAGACCAATACGGCTATATCGTTCCCGGAAACAAGAACTCCATGGGGTATTCTCCTGTGCTTCGATTTGAAGAGAAGCCCAATCCGGAAAGAGCCCAGGCGCTTATCCAGCAGAATGCATTATGGAACTGCGGTGTTTTTGCTTTTTCACTATCGTTTATCCTGACTTACCTGAAGGCAGCCGGATTGCCTACGGAATACGACGCATTCACTGCCCTATATCCAGAGTTGCCTGTCCGCAGTTTCGATAAAGAAGTCGTTGAACAGAACAGCAATACGGTCGTTCTGAGACACACCGGAGTATGGCAGGATTTGGGGAGCTGGGATTCTCTAACAGAGCAACTCAGCAGCACGATTGTGGGTAACGGGAGTGTCTCAGGCTGCTCCCGCAATACCCATATTGTGAATGAGCTAAATACACCTATTCATGTAATTGGTGTATCGGATATTGTGGCTATTGGCAGCGCGGATGGTGTCTTGATTGCAAACAAGGCGAAAGCGAATGAAATTAAAGAGGTCATGGGCAGTCCAGCTAAATGCCCTTGGTATGGAGAAACCTACTGGGGGAGCTATTGTATTCTGGATTGTGCCGCCACTGGAGTAGAAGATGTAATTACACTTAAACTGACCCTGCTCCCGGGCCATTCCATGCAGGAAATGGTATGCGAACACCGTCAGAAGATATGGACCGTTCTAAACGGATTTGGTGAATTTCGATTGAATGGTTCAGTGATGCCCGTCCAAGCCGGGGAGGTCATCAGCATTTCCAGAGGCGACAGACATGGAATGATTGCAGGTACTTCCATGGAATTGACCGAGGTAAGATTCGGAGATAAATTAGCAGCGCAAGCTGTATATCCTTCGTAAAAGGACACTAAAAAGGCAGACACCGCTGAACTGCACCCCAATTGTTAAACACCAACTAACGATTGGAGGTGAAGTCCATCACGGCATCTGCCTTTTTGAAATATTTCAGATTTAACTCAGGTAACCTCTCATTAGGAACCCGATACAGATAAAGATTTCAACTTCAGTGAAGGTGATGTGCAACTGCCAATGAAGCGGGGATCGTTCCCAATACACTCGATCTCGTTTAGCAATTCAAAGAAATTGCCTGAGATCGTGATCTGGTTGACGGGTCTGACGATTACGCCCTTTTCAATATAATGTCCGACTGCTGCCAGCGAGAAATTTCCTGAGGTGGCATCCGTGCCGGAATGCAGGCCCTGCAGCTCGACGATCATCAAGCCCTGCTCTGTTCCCTGAATCATCTCACTAAGGCTTGATCCTCCTGGAGCAATATACAGATTATGATGGGACACTTCAATCTGCCCTTTATAACCGTTCTTTGCCGCGTTCCCGGTACTTTCTACACCCGCCTTACGGGCGGTTTTGCGGTTGTGTAGGAATGTAAGCAGCTTCCCGTCCTTGATTACTTCATGACGGGCAGTGGCGCTGCCTTCTGCATCAAAGGTACGGGCAGAAATGGTATTCGCCATTAATGGGTCGTCAATCAGGGACACATTGGTGCCGGCGATCTGCTCACCCAGCTTGCCTTTAAGCCGTGAGAATCCCTGCTCTACAGCCTCTCCAGAAAAGATAGAGGTGAAGCTTGACAGCAGCTGTGTCGCTGCATCATTCCTGAGAATAACCGGATAGGCATCCGATTTCAGCGAGGTCGCGCCAAGCTTGGATAACGCCTCCTGAACCCCTTTTTCCGCAACAGCTTCGGGGTTAACGTTATCAAAGTTTGAGAGGGAATAATCAAACCAGCCCCCTGTCACGCTGTCCTCTGAGTTATTGTTCTCTTTGGCTATCATATATAGACTTGCTGAACCATAGCTATTCTTTCTGTGACAGTTCAGTCCTTTCGTGTTCGCCAAGAGAACCTCGCTCTCACTGACGGAAGCCGAAGACCTTCTGACCATATGAATTCGTGGATCGCTTTCAAGAGCTGCTTTCTCCATGGACAGACTGGCCTCAATCAGCTTCTCGGCTGGCGTATGAATCAGAGAATCACTACATGGCACAAGCTCCGCATATTGGGAGGAGCCGGCGAACAGTTCTTCCAGATCCTCTGTCTCAACCGCTTCAGCGTTGCCGGCAGCCTCTTTTAGAAGGAACGCTATAGAATCCTGATCCATTCGTTCTGTAGAGGCATAACCCATTTTCCCATGAATCAACCCACGGAAGGATAACCCTCCACTTTCTACGATCGTGTAGGTATCGATCTCGCCTTTACGGACAGAGACAGAGGTAGAACGTCCGCTGGCATAATAGATTTCCATCTCCGTGAACCCGGACTCATAGCCTTTGGTGAACAACGCTTGCTGAAACTCACCGATATTCATACACTACTCCCCCTTTCTGCCGCCAACGGTCATTTCAGATATACGGATCGTCGGCTGCCCGCAGTTCACAGGAAGGCTACCGCTGATGGAGCCGCACATCCCTTGACCATGATCCAGATTGTTCGCAACCTGATCAATATTTTTGAGCGTTTCAATCCCTTTTCCAATAAGGGTCGCACCTTTGACAGGCTCGGCAATCTTCCCGTTTCTCACCATATAGGCTTCCTGGACCGCGAAGTTAAACTCACTGGTAGCCGTATTTACGGACCCGCCGCCCATGGACATGGCATATATGCCGTATTCCGTATTCGCGATAATCTCTTCACGCGTCGAGGTGCCATTATCGATATAGGTATTGTTCATCCGCGAAGCGGGAGCGAACTTGTAGGATTGGCGGCGGCCAGAGCCCGTAGAGGCCGTATTCATCTGCCGGGCGCCTACTTTATCGATTAGATAGCCTTTAAGAATACCATTCTCGATCAACACATTACGTTGTGTCGCTGCTCCTTCATCGTCAATATTCAGTGATCCCCAAGCACCCGGAATCGTACCATCGTCAATTGCGGTAACAAGTGGCGAAGCAACCCGTTCACCTATTTTACCTGCGAACACAGACGATCCCGTTGCTACCGCAGTTGACTCCAGCCCATGCCCGCAAGCTTCATGGAACAATACACCCCCAAAGCCATTATCAATGATAACAGGGAGCTTTCCACTAGGTGCATACCCGGCCTTCACCATGGTGCTTGCGATCCGAGCTGCCTTATGCGCGTGCTCTTCAATGTTCAAGCTCTCCAGAAATTCATGTCCAGCGTAGGCACCCGGCCCGCTGAATCCGGATTGCTTCTGATCTCCATCTTCAGCGACAGCGCTTATTCCCAGCCGTGAGTAGGTGCGGGTGTCTTCGACCAACAGACCTTCGTTGTTCGCGATCAGGACGTGCTGGATTCCGCTCAGCCCGTATACCATCGTTTGGGCGATGGAAGGATCATATCCTTTGGCCGCCTCGTGTGCCCGCCGCATCAGATCTATTCGCGATTTTTTATAGGAACCGTCCGGGATAAGTTTGATCAAATGCTTGTTGTAGAGCTCTTTTTTACTCAGATCCAGCACTTGGGTGATAGAACCGCTCCCGCGAATCGCTTTAGCTGCGGAACGGGCTACAGCGATGAGATTAGGTTCACTGCTGTCATTGGTATAGGCATATACCGAGAAACTCCCCTTCAAAATCCGTATGCCCACGCCATAATCACGGCCGGACAGAGATGTCTTCAGCACACCGCCGATCATCTCAAGCCTGCCATTTGTTCGGTCCTCAGCGAATACCTCAGCGAAATCACCACCGGTCTCCAGTGCGGCATTTAATACATTTTCAATCACCGATTTCTGAAGCATACAATCCCTCCCCGCTTGTTATCATACGATTACTGCCTTTAATGACTCTTAAAATCGATCTCTAGAAACCTCTCCACTTCAGCCATCCAGCGCGTCTGCACATATTCCACATGGACCGGGTGATTGTTGTAAGTATCGTAGTCCTCCTGAGAGGCAAATTCCATGGAAAATCCATAGTCATAATCATTCTTCGGGCTTACCTGATGAAAGACTTCAAAATTACTGACCACAGGAATTGTAGTTAGTACATCCTTGCTCTCCTGAAGGAACTGCCCGGCAGCTTCCGAACCATTTGCATGTTTCAGATTAAAAATAACCATATGCCTGATATTAGGATTGCTCATGTCACTGCCTCCACAAAAGTTCAAATGGGTGACGGATGGCGCCGCCTATTTTACCAGTACTTCACAATGAACTCATCTCTTCCGGACTGCTCCCGGTCTTCCTTATAATGCTTGGGATTCTTCTTGTGGTAATCCTGATGATATTCCTCTGCACGGTAGAACACATCCGCTGGGAGGATTTCAGTGACTACAGGACCGGAGAATCTGCCGCTGACAGCCACTTGTTCCCTGGATGCCAGAGCAGCCTCACGCTGTTCTTCTGTATAATAAAAAATCGCGGTGCGGTACTGGCTGCCTCTATCCTGAAATTGCCCCCCGTCATCTGTAGGGTCGATTTGCGGCCAGTATAACTCCAGCAGCTTCTCATATGGGAATAATGCCGGATCAAAGGTGATTTGTACCACCTCGTAGTGACCTGTTGTCCCCTTCTTCACTTCCTCATAAGTCGGATCAATCGTATGCCCTCCCGTGTAACCGGAGACGATTCCGTGGATTCCCGGCAGCTCTTCAAAGGGTGTTACCATGCACCAAAAGCAGCCTCCTGCAAACATTGCCTGTTCCATGACTCTATTCCTTCTTTCCATTCATTCTGTACGTCTTCCTAATTTAACACAATTCCGTGCGGGGGAGCCACTATCGACAACAATAGTCTATACTCAGCAGAAATTCACAACCAAGTGTTCAATGTTCGACCTCATGCCTCTGCGTATTTATCCCGAAGCTCAGCCAGAAGTCTTCTCATCTCGCCCAGCAGTTCCGGAGATCCGCTAACCGAAGCATCCATTCCAAGACCAATGAAGAATTGGGCAAAATAAGCCAGATCCCCTCTGTTGACTTCTCCCTCAACCCAACCGGTCCCGTCTCCGCGGATATGTAGTTTGGGTTCCGGCCAAAGCTCCGCTTCGCATCTCTGTATGGCATTGCCCTTAAGCTCAGCATATATACAGACGGTTTCCTTAGACTTCATCATTCCATATTCCTCTCGATTCCCCAGATGAACATACCGCAGGTCCAAAGGCTCGGAGGATGCAGCCTCAATGCTGGCATGCTGAATCCGGTCACACCGGAATACTCGTATTCCTTGTCTCAGGAAACAATACGCCGGACAATACCATAATCCGTTGCTGGCATAGATACCGATAGGCTGAATTTCCCGGCATGTGCTTGTCCCGAGGGTTCCATATTCAATGGAAATAACCTGCTGGTGAATAGCGGCATCGAGAAGAAGTGCAAGATAAGGTGCTACAGAATTCCGGACGGGTATTATGAAATCCACGCGATTCTTCATCTGATCTATCACATCACGTACACCACCGGACATGAAGTTATAGAATTTACCCAAGGCTGAAGCCGCTTCGGCTTCAAAGGGCAGGGATGAATAATGCCGAAGTGCATGACTCGCGAAAAAGAGCGCTACCGCCTCTTCCTCCGTGAAAGCGATTGGCGGCAATACACGCTCCTTCAGAACCTGATAACCCCCGTGGGGTCCAACTTCCGAATATAAGGGAACACCTAACTCACTTAATTCTTGCAGATCCCGCAAGATGGTTCTTGAGGATACATCAAACTCACGGGCTAACTCCTTGACCGTAAATTTCCGTTTCCGGTTAACGGTCATCATCAGTTCAAGAAGCCGTTTCGATTTGTTCATAGTTGCACACTCCATTTTTGGAATAGTGACAAGAGTTGTCACTATTATGCTCTACAATGAAAGAGTAGTCCAGATTAACCTAAACTTAAGGAGAGGTTCTCACATGAAACTGCAATTAAATCCCTATATCATGCTAGATGGCAATGCACAGGAGGCTATTGATTTCTACGAAGAAGCATTGCATGCAAAGGTTTTATTTAAACAAACAATAGGCGAAGGTCCAATGAATCCGGAACAGCCGTTAACCGTGCGGGAACAACAACTAATTGCTCATGCCATCCTGCAAATTGGAGAGTCCCAAATATTTGTAGCGGATCTTATTCCCGGGTTACAGCTACAGAGCGGCAATCAGGTAACGATTTGTATTACTGCAGATAGCAAAGAAACCTCACAACAGCTTTATGATGCCCTGCGCGTGGAGGGTACAGTGAACATACCACTTGAGCCTGCTTATTTCAGCCCTGCCTATGGGATGGTAACGGACAAATATGGTGTGATCTTTCAAATCTTCACGAGCCGGAGCGCCAACTAACATCGCTCCATCAGCACCAAATATCCAAGTCTGTAACTTCAATAATGAATACAGAGAACGGCCTCCCGTTAACCGGAAGGCCGTTTCTTATGATTGTACTTTTATTGTTGCTGATCTTTCTTACGGGCTGGCGGAGTGACTCTTGCAGGCCGGCTCACCCAATTCTCCCTATTCATTCGTTTAACGGAATTGATCGGATTGCCTGCGTCTTCGGCATTGCTTTCATTCAGAGATTCTTTATTAGCAGAATCCGGGGAGTTCAACTGTTGCTGCGCCCGTCTCCCTTCAAATCCGCCACCGTTATGTTTCCCTTTGTTCCATACGCGTCCTTTACTCATACCTACACTCCAATTCTGTTGTTCTTAACAATAACCATAACATACATATTCGTTGGAAGAAATCACTCAACGAATTTAGACTCATGATACATTGTGAACTACATTAGATTCAGGTACGCGGACAGGTATGAGTGGAAGCTTTAAATATACTGCGGCAGCCATTCCCCGTGTGCTTCGATCAGCTCATCACACATGCTGGTGATATCATCCATCGACAGTTCTGCCGCTGTATGAGGGTCTAACATTGCGGCATGATAAATATGCTCTTTCTTACCGGTCATGGCTGCTTCAATCGTCAATAACTGAGTATTGATGTTCGTGCGGTTCAGAGCAGCGCACTGCGGAGGTAAATCCCCAACGTACGTCGGTGTTACTCCGCTGCTATCCACGAGGCACGGCACCTCTACACAGGCTTCCCGTGGCAGATTCGTGATCAGTCCCGTGTTCATCACATTGCCGCCGATCTTAAACGGTACATTGGTCTCCATTGCTTCCAGGATGTATGAAGCATACTCATGCGAACGCTCATGGCGAAGATCGGTATTGTTCACGAGATCTTCCCGCATATGCTGCCACCGTTCGATCTGCTCTACACAGCGGCGCGGGTATTCGTCGAGCGGAATTTGAAACCGCTCAATAAGCTCCGGGTAATTACGCTTGATGAAGTATGGATGATATTCTGCGTTATGCTCGGAGGATTCCGTAATATAGTAACCGAATTTCAACATCATCTCGTAGCGGACCATATCTCCATGATGCTCCTTTTGTTTCTCAGCGGCACGGCGTTTAATTTCCGGATACAGGTCAATACCGTCCTTGGTAACTTCGAGCAGCCAGGCCATATGATTGATTCCGGCGATCTTGGCTTGCACGCCTGACTGATCCAACCCGAGATGTTCGAACAGACCGGGAATGCACTGCTGGACACTGTGGCAGAGACCAACCGTCTTTACACCGCCATAAGTATTCATAACATTCGTCAGTACCGCCATAGGATTCGTATAATTCAGGAAAAGCGCATCCGGACAGACTTCTCTGATATCTGCTGCAAAATCCAGCATTACCGGAATCGTCCGCAGATTGCGGAATATTCCGCCGATACCTACTGTATCCGCGATCGTCTGCCGCAGGCCGTACTTCTTCGGGATCTCAAAATCCGTTATGGTACATGGATCGTACCCTCCGACTTGAATCGCATTGATGACGTATTTCGCTCCCCGCAATGCTTCTTTGCGATCCGTATATGCTTTCACTGTGCAAGTACTTCCAGAGCTTCTTTTGATGTTATTCAGCATATTTTCAGAATCCTTCAGCCGCTGAAGATCGATATCGAACAGGGCTAACTCAAAACCTTGCAGTGCGGGTGTTCCCATACAATCACCCAATACGTTCTTGGCAAAGACAGTACTTCCTGCTCCGATAAATGTAATTTTAGACATGACTATTATTCCTCCTCTAAATGAGGGAGTAATCAAATGCATTCACAGCATTCAGGATAACAATGATTTGATTCACATCAATATACGCTGTAACGGCTGCGATATCTGACTACCCTCTCTGTTTCTTCACATCACCTACTATAGAGGATGTGTTCATTATTGAGTATGGAGAAATACAAGTTTCATATGGATGAATGTTGCATGATCAGTCCAATTCGGCTATCGTGAAGATAATGATAAATATAGGAGGCTGCTATGAACCCTGATCATTATCATTTTACCTTAGCGATCAACCTTTCACCGGAAAGTGATCTCCCTTCCATTCTGTTCAGCGGTGAGGGAAGACCCGTTCCGGGGCATAAGATTGGTCCTGCCGTGCATGATTACTACCTTATACATACGGTACTGGACGGGAAGGGCATTTTTCAGAGCGGTAATGTTACAAAGGAGTGTTCACCCGGTGATACATTCGTGATTTACCCCGGTTCACTCTTCAGCTACCAAGCGGATAAGATAAATCCTTGGCATTATGCCTGGGTAGCTTTACAAGGTGCGGAGACTGAGGGGTTTCTTACAAACATTGGCCTTTGGAGAGAGCTTCCGCTCCTGCATACAGAAGATATCATCGGTATCAGCAGCCTTTATGAGAAGATCCGCATGTCCTTCCGCCAATCCCCTTATCCGGTCCTGGAAAGTCTGGAGGCCGCAGGTTGGATGAGATTGCTGCTTCACCGGCTCGGTACATCAAACAGCGGGGATCACCCCCCACAGTCCAAGGAGTTACCGGAGATGGTCGACCGCCAGATCGCTCAGGCCATACGTTGGATTTCTCTACAGTATCATCAACAGATCAGCATAGATCAATTGGCTTCGACACTAGGCTATCACCGGGCCCATTTGTCCAAAGCTTTTAAACAGAAGACCGGACTCTCCCCCAAACAATACCTGATGAAGGTACGCATGGAGAAAGCAAAGGAACTGCTGGGCGGAAGATTAACCATCGAGCAGATTTCATCAGCGGTGGGTTTTAATGATGCACTTTATTTCTCACGGCAATTCCACAAGTGGAGTGGTATGCCGCCAACTGATTACCGCAATGCCCTGCGTACACTAAGTTAGTCAATCCATACGCGCATTACAACTGCAATTGACTTGCCTTCACCCCAAGTGATAGGCTTTGTTCAAAGAGATCCGGAGGAGAAGTAGGGATGAAAAAAGCAACCATGAAAGACATTGCCCGTCTGGCAAATGTATCGGTAGCCACAGTAAGTTATGTGCTGAATAATGTCCAGAAACAAACGATACCCGAAGCGACTAAGGTGAACATCCTCCAGATCGCCAAAGAACTGAATTATGTCCCTAATCTGGCAGCGCGCTCTCTGGTTCTGCGAAAAACAGGCCTGGTCGGGATTCTAATCAATCGAACGGCTGATACACCTTACTGGAAACAACAAAACCACTCCACCTTCATTAGCGGACTTGAAGCCAAACTTACAGAGGCCGGTTATCATACGCTGCTGGTCAGCCTGAATCCTGATAATCCCTATCTGGACGTCATTCGGGAGCGAAAGCTGGATGCCGTATTCCTGATCGATGTGAAGGAAGAACAATTCTACCGGATATCCGCCAATTTTACCGAAGGGGTTCCTCTGATTCTTATCGACAGCCTTATCTCTGATCCTTTATTCAATCAGGTGTATTTCAACTATCCTGGGGCGCTGGATCAGGCCCGATCAGCCCTCCCTCTTCCCGCTTGTCTTGTTATGGAGAGCTTTAATAATGCTGCATTTATGGATGCAATCATCTCAGGCGCAAGCCTTCCCGGGGAGCAGATTTATGTCGTCAAGGGCACTCAAGACCTTTCGGATCTATGTACCTTCCTGAAACAGAATCAAGGCAAGCACATGATTGTAACCAATGAATTTCTGGGCAAAATCATTGAGAACTCTTATACCGGACCTGTGACTGTACTCTGCACCTGCGATCTTCCTCAAATCCTTGACAACACAACAGCAACAGTGCAATTCGCGGATGACAGGTCACGAACCTCCTTTGAGCTTATGGAGACATTAATGCAAAACCATGGAGGTCATGCTGTACATCAGGCCAATCAATTTTGGGTTGATGTGTTGAAGTAAATCTTCTATAATAACTTAAACGTTTAAGTTAAGTGACTACACGAGGTTGTCTTCATGAATTCTCTGGAACCCGGATCGATAATAGCAGCTAATAAACCGATCAGCAGTTATCCTGCATTATGGAGAAACAAAGCGTTTATTCTCCTGTTTACTGCCAGCACGATCTCACTTTTGGGCAATGCCTTTCACAGCCTTGCACTTAGTTTGTGGGTTCTTCAGGAAACCGGCAGTGCCAAGGCTATGAGCATTTTGCTGATCGTGAATCTCATTATTTGTTCGCTGCTCGGATCAGTCACCGGTACGCTTGCAGACCGGTTCAACCGCCGCCGGATCATACTGGGCGCCTATTTCATTCAAAGCATATTTGTTCTTGGTATCGCAGCATGTCTTGCAAGCCCTCATCCTTCATTCGTACTGATCGTCTGTTTAACCGGAGTCGTGACGGCTGCCGGGCAATTTCAAGGACCAGCGTTTCAAGCCTCACTCCGATGCATTGCCGGAACAGAACATATTCAAAAGGCGGCTGGATGGATGAGCTTATCCGAAAACATCTCACGAACCGCCGGCTATGCGCTTGGCGGGATCTTTGTCGCGGCTTTCGGAGGAACTTTGGCCATCGTGATCGATGGCATGGCTTTTCTCGCCGCTCTTCTAGCGGTGTCTTTAGCCGGGTCATTCTCTTCTCCGGTGCTTACCGGCGGTGCGAAAGGACAATCATTTAAGCAGGATATACTAAGCGGCTTCCGCTTTATATGGCGTAACCCTTTCGCTAAAGCTATAACCATTCTGCTGCCTATACTGTCTTTGTTTTTTCTATCTAGCCTAATGCTGACTCAGGTGATGGCTGTGAAGGTCTGGAATGCAACCCCTCTCGAGTTCGGTCTTATGGAAGGCTGTATTCCACTAGGCTATATGCTTGGTGCAGGATTTATTGTCGCGACAGGTGACAAACTGAAATACCGTGGCCGGGTCATTATCTACAGCCTTCTGCTTATTGGGCCACTTTATGCTGTGCTGTCCTTTACTTCTACTATGTGGATAGCTATACCGTTAATCCTCCTCATTGGTTTCACATTCGCCTTCAGCACACTACTAATCAACATAATTTTGCGTCTCGAAGTGCCTGAAGACCTGCAAGGCAGAATGTTCGGAGTACTGGGGTCGCTTATGAGCGTTGCTCCACCGCTCGGGCTTGCAGTCTTCTCTTCTTCAGCCGACTTATTTGGTCCTTCAAGTGTAATGCTTGCAGTTGGAGTTATGCTCCTGGTATTTGGAATATGGGCATATCATGAGCTTCGGTTCATCCGCGAATATCAATAAACTTTTCAAAATTAAATGTATGTCCTTATGTCAAAGCACATAGTATCTCTTTTCTGGAAATATTAATATAGAATGTAGGGGGGATGTATGTTACCTTTTAGGAACTGTCCGCTCATACATAATCTCGGGAGGTACTTAATCAATGAACTATCAACCACAGGGACATCAGGAATTTTATCCACCTGTGCCTCCTCCGGCACACACCAACGGCAAATCCGTTGCTGCGCTCGTTCTCGGAATACTGGCGATCGTCATCCCTTATATTGGTCTTTTATTCGGAATCATTGCCATTATCTTCTCCACATTGTCCCTTAAAGAGATTCGTATCCGTCAAGAACAGGGCAGGGGCTTAGCGATCGCTGGGCTGGTATGCGGCATTATTGGAACGATTTTTAGTGTCATACTTATCATTATATTAATCATTTTTATCTTTGCCGCTGCCAGTATGAATAACTACAACACCATTTAAGCAGATATACACAAATATTTCATTTATAAATCAAAAAGCCTGCCTTCAACATTGTTGAAGACAGGCTTTTATTCTTAGGTATCCCACGCTCTACAATAATGACTCCGGTTCCCCATTGCCCATCAGAACATTTACAACCTGCTGTTGCCGGTATTCTGTAGGGGTTAACTGGAATTTCTTACGGAACATTTGGGTGAAGTGCCTCATGTCCTGATAACCAACCCGCTCTGCAATTTCAGCAAGCTTTAGCTTCGGAATCAATAAGAGCAGTTTAGCCTGCTCCAGGCGCACGGAGGTCAAATACTCCTTATAGCCCTGACCGGTTTTTTGCTTGAACAGTTGACTGAAATACGCAGGATTGAGGAAGACCACCGACGCCATTTTCTCGAGAGACAGGTCTTCGTAATAATGTTCCTTAATATATTGCAGCGCGACATCAATAGCCTTCTCACCGCTGCCTTTGCCGGGTTCAAGTTCAATAGCCTGCGATGCGAACGCCTTGCGCATTCTCATCACAACCTGCGGAACGGTATTGAAATCGAAGCTTAGACCTGACAGGATGACCTGAAACGGCACCTTTAGCGAATGCTTGAGATGCAGCTTCACTTCCTCCTGGAAAGTCTCGATCACCTCGTCCTCTCTTAACGTGATCAGACCGAGCAGGCTTTGCCGGTCATAGCTGACTACAAACCCACGGCCATGACGTTCAATCAGCTCGGAGAGCACGTTCTCGACAATAAAATGCTCCAGGCGAACGCTTTTATCCCCAGTATCCATTTGTACCATAATCAGATAAAAGTTAAGGTAATCCTCGATGAAAGGACTTAAATCAAGATTGCCGATATCAAGACCGGAAGCCAGTCGCTGAAATACGCCTTCCCGCAAATACTTAAGATTGACTTTCAGGCGCTCGCCTTCCCTTGAAATCTCACTGTCTTTCTCAATCTCCTCAGCAAGACTATTGATGACCTCCAGCAGACGTGTTTTGCCGATAGGCTTCAGCAAGTAGTCTCTGGCTCCCAACCGCACAGCTTCCTGTGCATATGAGAATTCACTGTGAGCTGAGATAACCACCCATTTCACATAAGGATATCTGCGTTTGGAAATCCTCATGAATTCCAGCCCGTTCACTCCAGGCATCAAAATATCGGTAAGCACGATGTGAATCCGTTGTTCCTCCATAATCTTAAGCGCTTCTTCAGTGGAGGCCGCTAAATAAATTTCGTGATCCGGGTTTATATGTCTGATGGTCCGCTGAATGCCTTCCCGAATCACACGTTCATCATCAGCGATCAGAATGTTCACGAATTTGTTTCTCCTTCCTTAGGAAGCGGCAGCACAATGCCTACCCGCGTTCCTTTACCGGGATGGCTTTGAATTTGAAGGCCATACTCCTCGCCAAACATATATTTTAGCCGCCGGTGCAGATTCTGAAGACCAATGCCTCCACTCTGCTCCTTATTATTCTCCCTCTCCAGCGATTCCAGCAGCATGCCCAGCTGCTTATCCGTCATTCCACTACCGTTGTCCTCAACGATAATTTTGAGATCGCTGCCTTCCTGTATTGCAAACACCTTAAGTATACCCTGACGGTTAAGCGATTCAAGCCCATGTTTTACCGCATTCTCAATAACAGGCTGGAGTGTCATCTTAGGTAGCGGGATGTGAAGCCAGCGCTCGTCAATATCAATCTCTACCTTCAACCGGCCTTCAAGGCGAATGGAGATAATCTTCAGATAATGATTTATTTGCTCCATCTCTTCCCGGAGTGTTACTTCTACTCCGTCATCCCATTTACTGCTGTACCGAAACATAGAAGACAACGATAGAACGAGTTCACCGAGCTGATCCTTTTCTTTCTCATCCAGCATCCAATAGATCATATCCAGAGTGTTATACAGGAAATGCGGATTAACCTGAGATTGAAGCGCATGAATTTCTGCGTTCTTCTCACTAACGGAGGAGACTTTCACCCGATCAATCAATTCCTCAATCTGAGTAACCATGCGGTTAAACGATGCTACTAGAATATTAATCTCCTGATACGAGGCTACGCTTAGCATTCCGCGGAAATTCCCGATTTCTACCTGTTTCATCTCACGAATCAGCTTCTTGATGGGTGAGGAGATGGTCTGGGAGACAATAGATGCTATCAATGTAGATACACAGATCAGAATCGTAATTACGATAAGCAAATATCGCTTCATCTCAATCACTTCAACATTTAGATCCCGGTCAGGTGTAACACTGATAACCCATAAATCTGCAAAAGACAGCTTGGAAGCAACCGTCAACCGGTCTGAATCCTGCTTCACTACCACATTCTGCGCATGTTGCAAATCCGTAATTTCCCCAAGATCAGGTGGAGACTGAGCAGTCGAAGAAATGTCACGACCATCCTGCGACATGAGAAAGACCTCACTATGCTCACCAAGTTTAAGGTTGTCCAGTGCATCCAGAATCGGCAGAGGATTCATTTCATAGAGAACAATGCCAATAGGTTTGTGCTCATTCAAATCAAAAATTTGTCTACCAAAAGCGAATACCCGGCTATCCTCTGCTTCATCAATCAAGGAATGATCGAAGACGCCCAACCAGACCATTTTCCCGGAAGATTTCTGAAGCTGCTGGTACCACTCCTCTTCGGGGTAAGCTGGATCCACAGCGTTCATTGTATTTCCGTAGTTATAAATTTTGCCATTGTCATTAATGACATGAATACCGACGATATCATCCCGTGAATAAAAAATCGCTCCGATGATGTTCGTGATAGACTGTTCGTTAATGTAAGCAATCGCCGGGGTATCCGTCGTCTGATTCAGAAGCCGGATCATTTCAAAGTTGTTGCTCAGAGTTTTAGATAAGCTGTCATACCCTTTGTACAAAAGACTGAATAAATCGGCTGTTTGTGCGACGTTCTTTTGCGACAGGTCACTGATCTTCTCATGTACCTGGTCCGTTGTCCGGTTGTAATACAGAAGACTGACAATTAACAGAATTCCGGACATGCAAAAAAGAAACAGCAGAAACAACCGATGATGTATGGAATGAAATCCGCTTCGCAAGCGGGTATCCCTCCTTTCACATCCTGTGTCCCACTGTTCCTTTATTATAAAGCCATTAAGATTGCCATTGCAACGCGAGAATTAACCTTTAACCGCACCTGCAACCATACCTTTAGTGATTTGGTTGGACAGGAAGAAGTAGATCAGGATAACCGGCAGGGCGCCCATTACCAGGAACGCACCAATCGCGCCATAGTTGACAGAGTACTGACTGACGAATGTGTATACCCCGAAAGGCAAGGTCTTCAGCTTCTCGGAAGAGATGAAGGTCGCAGCCAGGATGTACTCATTCCAGATGTTGATGAAGGTCAGGATACATACCGTCATCATCGGTGGAACGGAAATCGGAAGAATGATGCTGCGGAAGATGCGATATACGCTTGCTCCGTCAATAAACGCCGATTCTTCGATTTCATGCGGAATGCCTTTCATAAATCCGCTAAGGATAAACACAGCAATTGGCGTCTGGAATGCGATATACGGCAAGATCAGCGACAAATGCGTGTTAAGAATGTGTACGTTTTTGAAGATGATCATCAGTGGCAGCAAAGTTGCCTGCATCGGGATCATCATACCCATCAGGAAGATGGTCATTACAACATTGCCGTATTTCCAGCGGAAACGCGAAATCGCATAAGCGACCATCGAGCTAAGCAGAATTACGCATACCATAGTGACCAGGGTAACGAATACACTGTTCTTCAGGAAGGCCAGATAGCTTCCTGATTCGAAAGCTGTAGAATAGTTACTCCACTGAAAGGATTTCGGCAGAGCGAAGAAGTTACCGTCAAGGATTTCTTCATTGGTTTTAAGTGAGTACAGCAGAAGCCATACAAGTGGGTACAGTTGGGTGACGACAGGAATCGCAAAAAGAAGATACACGAGTCCTTTTTTTGTTTTTTGCATGATCGCGATCTCCTTTCCTATCCGAACTTTTTCTCAAGCTTGTTGAAGATGGTATTGATGAACCCGGTAAATACCAGACACACGGCTACCAGGAATGTTGCAATAGCACTTCCGTAACCGTACTTGAAGGATAGGAAGGAGCTGTTATACATGTGCGTAGAAATTACGTCTGTCGCATGTGCTGGTCCCCCGCCGGTCACAACCATGACCAAATCGAATGCCTGCAGTGAACCGATAAATGCGAGTACAATCGATATTTTAAAGATCGGGACAATCAGCGGCAGCGTTATGTAACGATCCGCCTTAAATCCATCTGCACCGTCAATTTTTGCAGCTTCATACAATTCGTCAGGAATATTCTGAACCCCGGTGAACTGAATCAGCAAGTGGTAACCGAAATATTGCCAGAGTGAAATGAAATACAGGGCAAACATTGCAATTTTAGGCTCGGTAAGCCAGTTATGAGTCCAGCTGTCCAGTCCGAGTGCGATGAGTACACCGTTCAGCATGCCTCCCATGGAAGCAGGGTTATAAATGGTCTTCCACAATTGTCCGATAATAACGACCGACAAGATTACAGGTGTGAAATACAACGATACCAAAGTGTTTGCTTTTTTCAGATAACGATTAAGCAGGATCGCCATGAACAAGCACAATGGAATTTCAAGCATTGACGCTACAGCATACAGTAAGGTTCTTCGTACAGAAGGCCAGAACACAGGATCATTAAAGAACATGTCATGGAAATTGCCAAAACCAACGAACTCCGAAGGAGTTAGTCCGTCCCACTTCAGTAGGCCTGTGTATACAGAAACCACAATTGGTACAAATACAAGGCACACATACAGCAGCAGACATGGCAATACGAAGACGGCTATTGTGCGTGCTGGCACCTTCAGAACTTTCATTTCTCTCCGCCCCCTAAAATAAACTCGATGCGAAGAAGCGTGTACTTGCCACTTCGCATCGATTTCTAAATATCTTTTTTATTATTTATTAGCTTCAAAAGCTGTTTGGTGTTCTTTTGCTACTGCAGCTGCATCCACTTTTTGTACGAACAGGTTTTGAATGCTGCTCAAGTGAACTTGCGATGTTGCAGGGTTCATAGTGTTATCGAACGAAAGGTCTCCGCCTTTAACTTGGTTGAACAATCCAGCAACTTCGATAGCCAGGTCAGAGTATCCAGCAGCTTTCAGGTCGCCATCAACTTTTTGTCCAAGACCTACAGCATTTTTGTTCTCGAATTGTTTCTTAGGGAAGTTCAGTGCAAAGAAGTTCAAGAAATCTTTAGTTGCTTCCAGGTGCTCGCTGTTTGCAGAAATTGCGAACGCGCTACCAGGAGCCAACATGAATTCGTTAGGGTCGCCTTTACCGTTAACAGTAGGGAATTGGAATGCTCCAACTTTGCCGCCTACGGAAGAAGCATCAATTGCTCCAGTTTCCCAAGATCCGATTACCCACATAGCTGCTTTACCAGTTTTGAAGATGTTACCGCCAGCAGTTGCGTCGATGGAAGTTGCACCATCAGGGAATGCGCCTGCATCAACCAATTGTTGGAATGCGTCTACAGCTTCAACGAAAGCAGGATCTTCAAAAGTTTTCTTACCATCCATTACATCTTGCAGGAAGCCAGGGCCGCCGTTTGTGCGAAGCAGGATGTTCATGAACAAGAATGAACCGGTCCAGGAATCTTTTTCGCCGATTGCCAGCGGAGTGATTCCTTTGTCTTTCAGGATCTTAACGTCTTTCAGCATTTCTTCAAATGTTGTAGGAACGTTAGCGATTCCAGCTTGTTGGAACAGATCTTTGTTGTAGTATACAACTTCGATGTTGTTACCATCTGGTACAGCGTATACATTGTTATCAAAGCTATAGTAGTCAAGCAATCCTTCTTGGTAAGTATCTTTCAGGCCGTTCTTGTCCAGCATGTCGTTCAGCGGAGCGAACAGACCAGCATCAACGAAAGGTTTCATTTGTGCAGCTGGGTTAACGATGGTGATATCAGGTACTTCTTTGGAAGCCGCTTGTGTTTTCAGCTTCACTTTTTGTTGGTCAGTGTTCAGCGTATCCAATTCGATTTTAACGTTTGGATTAGCTTTGGTGTACTCTTCCACGAGCGCTTTAAGCGTTTGAGTGGATGGTGCTGCAGGGTCTGGGTAGATATTTTGGAACGTGATGGTTACATTCTCTTTGCTTGTGTCAGCTGGTGCAGCAGTTTCGGTTGAATTGGCTGGTGCATTTGTTGCAGCCGCTTCGTTTTCCTCGTTGTTACCGTTTCCACATGCCGCCAAAGCCAGTACTAGTGACGCTGACATTGCTACTGTGAATGTTTTTTTCATTCTGTTTTTGACCATTTACTAAAGCCCCCTATATCGTGATAGGTCTATTATCTCCTCGTGAAGCGCTTTCATCAAGGTGTGAACTTCAGAATAAATGTTTGTTTTTTCTAGGTATGTTTTTCAATATAAAATGAAAAAATAAGAAATCTCTCCATTTCAAATGAAAAGAACCTTGCTTGAATGTGGGAGTAACTACGGTGAATGTTGGACTTACAGCCGCTGTTGTCTCCAGATTTCTTGATTTATACCGCTGCTTGCGGATGAAATCCGGAGACAAAGGTGGTCGCTTACGCTCTTCCAGTTCCAAAAATTCCCCTTCGTTACAATCATTCTAAGGTTAATGTAGTTGTAAACTTAAAACGGCAGATTAGCGTTCATCATTATGCCATTGTTTCAGCACTTCGACCAGGCCCGGTACATCAAGTCCGTCCAGTGAATATGCCTTGCGTATAAGCTCATGTGGGATGAACTCATCATACTTGCCTAGATACGGCGCTTCGTCCGGTGACAACAACGATAGTGGCTCCGTAGCGGCAGTACATTCGCCAATGATCTCAGCTTCAAGTGTTGCGGCGTCCGTGCTGCCTGCAACAACCATATAGTAAGGTTCCATCGGAACGATAGACCGCAGGCCCAGGGGAGTCTTAAGATTATTCTTAAGCAGCCGTTCCAGAGTACGGAATTGCCGGCTTCCTGCCCAAGGCAGAATAAACATCGAATCACCACCCGCAGGCATGACGGCTTGCTTCAGCATTCCGCTTTCTTTGGCTAAACGCCGCGCACGCTCCAGCCTTGCTGCTGCACTGGGCGCAAGATAAGGGTATAGCGCAGTATCTCCGAGAACATCCCGAATCTTGGTCATAATCCGGGTATGCACATCACCGCCTGCTCCGAGCCACAAGGTATCTACTTTACCGCGCGAAGTTTTGACATAGACCGCTTTATGGCGGTTATCCACTTCTTCTACCTTCCACAGCTTACCCGCCAGAGTGAAGCAGTAGCCTGGAGGCGGCACTGTGGTAATTGAACCAATCTCTTCAGTTCCGTTATAAACAACATGTTCCTCGTCATCCTTAAATACGGCATAGAACCGGAAATTGTTGACGATCTTTTCCCCTGCCATACCGATCAGGAGACTGCCTTCATCCATTTTCTCGATGTGCCCCATGCCCAGCATGTATGTGATGAACGTATCATAATCCGAAGGATCGATGCTTTTGAAAGAAGGCAGACTAAGTACTGCATCCTTCAAATCCTCCGACTCCGCTTCCCCCATGCTCTTCAGGATGCTCATGGTCTGATGGTATAGCAGTCCAACTGGCAGCTTCCGCACAACTTGTGGCTCCACCCATTTCTCACGAACATATAGCTCGATTACTGCTATCGCACGTAGCAGACTCCAAGGCATGCGTGCTGGGAGTTGTGCCTCTTCGTCCTCCTCCTCCGGCGTGACGAAGATCATCTCAGAAGCTGCGTCACCTCTTCTGCCAGAACGTCCTAACCGCTGCACAAAACTGGCACAGCTATACGGTGCGCCTAGCTGCAATACCCGCTCCAGCTCTCCCAGGTCGATACCAAGCTCCAAGGTTAAGGTTGCCGCTGCAACCGCTGGCCCCGGTTTCTGGCGGAGCGCTGCCTCCGTCTCCTCTCGCAGCATCGCAGAAATGCTGCCGTGATGGACATGGAACACATCCCTCTCACCACGCTTCGCCGCCGTACGTCTCAGCTCCAATGTTGCTGTCTCGGCGTCAGAACGGCTGTTGGTGAAGATAAGCGCCTTTTTCAAATGGGTATGATCGTAGATGTAATCATAGTATGCCTGCCGTGCACGCTCCAAATGCTCAGCCTGCTGCTCGTCCCGGGCATCTGGAAAGGAGAAGTGCTCCACGCTTAGCCGAAGCTTGCGCCCCCCTTGCGGTGCGGATACTTCCACCTTATCCCTCGTTCCCGCTGCCAGCCACTCCGTCACAGATGCGTAGTCGCTTAGAGTGGCAGATAAGCCGATCCGGCGAGGAGCGCATCCGGCCATCCGTGAGATCCTCGCCAATTGGCTGAGCACTTGGATACCGCGGTCAGCACCCATAAAGGCATGCACTTCATCCACTATGATAAAGCGCAAATCATGAAACAGAGCCGGAATGGCATTTGGACGGTTCATCAGGAGACCTTCAAGAGACTCCGGTGTAATCTGCAGCACCCCGGAAGGATTCTGCATCAGCTTTGTCTTATCCGCTTGGGGCACATCGCCATGCCAATGCCAGACTGGAATTCCGCCTTCACGGAGCAAATCATTTAGCCGGGTGAACTGATCGTTGATGAGCGCTTTGAGCGGAGCAATATATAATATGCCTACTGATGTTGATGGACGTTCATGCAGCTCGGTTAGCGCCGGAAAAAAAGCTGCCTCTGTCTTCCCTGAAGCTGTACCGGAAGCAATCAACAGATGATGCGGTGTATCAAAAAGCACCCGGCAAGCATCTACTTGTGCCTCGCGCAGCGTATCCCACCGGTTCTTATATATAAATTCCTTAATAAAGGGGGCCAGTCTGTAGAACGGATTAGTACTCATAGCTCAAACTCCGCGAGGAAGCCGTCTACCGCGCTTTGATCCTCATCCGGTGCATTCGAAGTACGTTCCCCTACCAGCTTCTCAAATGAAATCCCGGGATGCTGATGCAGAGTATGAAGCAGATCCATGAAGTCACGAACAACCTCGCGCGGTGTCAGAAGCTCTTCTGCTCCAAGTCTGCCTACAGCCTGCTCCATAAAGTGGACAAGCTGCTCCTGTGAAAGATTGACATCATACGCGTAATGCTGGGCGTGAATATCTCTTAGCTTTTGCAGCAGGATCAGGATTTCCTCATGGGACAGCATGTCGAGCGCGATAATCGGCCCGGTGAAGTTGTTAAGTCCTGCGGCCCCGTAACGGCCTGCTACCAGCCTGGAGCGAAGCGCCTCATAACTGAATAAGCCCCGCCGACCGTCTTCGACGAATTGTGGCGTGCCGCCAAGAAAGATCCCCAGCCTCTCCGCCTTGCCCTGCATGGTATCATTAAACATAGTCAGCAGCTTCTCGTAGTTGCTTTGGCGTGAAATACTGTTCGTGATTTTGTACAGATTCACACCTTCATCAATAAACAGCAGCAGGCCCTGATAGCCAATAGCCGCCGTGAATTCTGCCCAGAGCTTCATGTAATCATACCAATTGTCATCATCTATAATGACCCCTACGTCCAGCGCTTTTCTCGCTTCGGTTCGAGTGGCGAATTCACCGCGCAGCCAGCGCAACGCATCCTGCTTGAGATCATCATTCGCCAACTTATGTCCATTCCAATAGGCAGCCAGTACTTTGGCAAAATCAAAGCCATGCACCAAACCGCGCATCTCTGAGGCTACAGCATATATCTGCTTCTCTACTTCTTGCCCAAGCTGTGGAGCGTCAGTCCCAAACCCCTTATCTTCCATAATGCTCTGCTGAAGTGAGAAGATCCATTTCTGCAAAATAATCTCCAGTGCTCCGCCGTCCGGCCGGGTACGGGTCGATAAATGGCTCATCAGCTCCCGGTAGGTGGCAAGCCCCTGCCCTTTGGTTCCCACCAGCCGCCGTTCCGGCGAAAGATCGGCATCCGCTACGACAAAATCCCGGTCCATGGCATAATTACGGATCATTTGAAGCAAAAAGCTCTTGCCGCTGCCGAACTTGCCGGTGATCAGCTTGAAGGCGGCTCCACCATCGGCAATATTGTCCATATCCCGCAAAATCGCTTCAATCTCCGGTCTCCGTCCGACAGCGATATGCTCTAACCCTATCCTCGGAACAACTCCAGCCGTCAAGGAATTGACCAGCGCCGTTGTCATCCTTTTTGGTATTTTCATTGATTTCATGTAGCAGTTCACCTCATCAAATATTGGACCATAGGGACGTATTCCTCCATGATCTCCTCCATATCAATCAACAGATCTCCAAGCGTTTCCATCGCAAGTTCATTAATTTCATCAATCAGCAGCTCCGGCATGGTACCACTGCCTGTGGCAAGCTTGCTCAAGGCGGCCATGCCGTTATCATTTGCCAGCGCGAGTACTGCATTTTTTTGCAAAGGGGAAAGTGAGGCGGCAAATAGCTCCCAACCGCTATTACTCTCTCCAGCTACAGGGATAATGAGCTCCTCCGGTGTATTCGTACTGTTAACGATCTCAACGGGTTCTCTTTTAACGCTATCCTCAGGAACTGCAGCAATCTCATCAGATACAGCATCATGTAAGATCCAACCTTGTGTTTCTTCTACAGGAAGCTCACCCTCCATCGTAAGCAGTGAACGGACAATCTCGGAGTCACTTTGCAGGCGCTCCAGCTTCTCCTGGTTAATGACAACAGCCGGCCCTTTGTCCTCTTGTTCCTTTTTCCTGAATTCTCTCTGCAGATAACGTGTGATCAGCTCGTCCATATCTGCGTCAACATTAACACCCTTCAATCTTCCCCGGAAGCCCATCCGTTCCCGGATCTTATTCTCCGTCAGCCGGAACAAACGTGTGATCAGATTCCGCAGCGGCGGTGATTTACTAATACGGACAACGGGAACAAGCACTGAGTAACCATATAAAGAGATATCATAAACAGCACTGCGGAATAGATAACGTTCGCGAAGAACCGCAGGGCCAGGTGGGAACATCTCTACCAGATTCATGCCGTGCTTACGAATAACATATGCATTGATTAATGCTACAACCTGCGGGACATAAAGCTCAATGGCTTCCTTGCCTTCTCCAATATAGAACTTGGATTTGCTGATATCATAATCAGACATTACGGTTAATGCAGTAAAGCTCAGCTCGTCAGGACTTGAGGTCAGGCACCTCATTAATTCCAGCTCGGCCAAATCTCCGGCGAGTCCGCGTGAACGTGCAACAATTAGCGAAAGGGGTACATCCAGCTTGTGCACGAAAGAGAAATCCGCGATCCATCCGCCCAAATATTGATCGAAACGTTTAAAAGAATCCCGGTAAGCCTCCCAGATCGCACATAGCTGTCTATATCCGTCCAAGGGATCTTCCCAGCCCACACCATTAATAAGCTCATAAACATGCAAGAATATATAAGATAAATCAGTTTTGTGGAATCTGTTGTGTCTCACTTCATCACGCCAGTAGAAATACCAGCGGTATTGGGGTCCCGTCATATGGCCGTAAGTTGGCCAATAACTTTTAAATGGTACAAAAAGAGCTGCCGGCTCCTTATGGTTCACGAGTTCACGCGCCCGTGCTACGAATTGTCCTTCGGTTGTAGTCACAGGCTCCTGAATGTCCGTGTCCCATAGCTGCAGCTGCACCATAGGCTCCTTTTTCTTGAGATCAGGCTCCGGTGATGTCTGTTTCGGCAAAGAGCGTTCAGTGGAATCCCGCGGAGGAATGGCCATATTCTTCTCCGTACTTTCAAAGATTAATTCCGTGAAATGCGGCTGACTCCTGTCGTTACCCATTCCCGCCCCTCCAATCGATTTAAAAAAAACGGCCCTGTTCACATTTGTGAAGGAACCGTTTGGTTTAATTATGGTCACTGTCGTTTCTTCTACATACAATTTTAGCATTGTAGTTCAAGACACTTCAAGTAGAACAAGGAATCTGCAGCAGGATTTTTTCAGGAAAGCTCTCAGGAAAGCTCCATACCTTTTGTCTCCTTGCCTAAGAAGAATACCGCCGTAGCTCCAATAAATATCGTAACGAAAAACATCATAAATATGGAACCGATCCCCACGGAACGTTCTACCAGATACCCTACAAGCAGAGGTGCAATAATGCCTCCAATCCGTCCAAAGGAGGTAGCTAGTCCCGATCCGGTAGAACGGACAGCTGTAGGATACAGCTCAGGCGTATAAGCATACATCCCGCCCCATGCCCCCAGATTGAAGAAGGACAGACAAATCCCTGCTGCAATAAGCATGCCTTCTGTTGTTGAATTCCCGAACCATGCAGCACTGATTGCAGTCAGAAGGAGATATACCACCAGTACAAACTTCCGGCCGAACTTCTCTATGAAATAAGCAGCGGTAAAATAACCTGGCAACTGTGCAAGCGTCATAATTAGCACGTATCCGAAGCTCTTCACCAGGCTGAATCCTTTCAGCATCATTACTGTAGGGAGCCATAAGAACATCCCGTAATAGGAGAATATCACCGTAAACCAGAGAATCCAGAGCATAATTGTTGAACGGCGATATTGAGATGACCACACAACGGCGATCTTCTTAGTCAACGAGACAGGTGCCTTGCGGATTTCTGCAAAACGCGGCGAATCATCAATCGCCTTACGCAGATAGAGTGCATACAGCGCAGGGACTGCACCAATGATGAAGGCAGTGCGCCAGCCATAATCAGGAATAACAAAAAAAGCAATCAACGCAGAGATGATCCAGCCTAAAGCCCAGAAGCTCTCCAGGAGGACAACTGCACGTCCTCTCTCAGCAGCTGGCATACTTTCGGATACAAGAGTTGAAGCCACCGGAAGCTCCCCTCCCAGGCCGAAGCCCGTGATGAAACGAAACACACATAATACGGCGAAACCAGTGGCAAATGCGGATAAACCACTCGCAGCCGAGAAGATCAGCAAGGTCCACAGCAGAACGGATTTCCGCCCAAACCGGTCTGCCAAAATGCCTGCTGCTGCAGCTCCTACCGCCATCCCTACAGAGTTTATACTTGTCAATAATCCGATCTGACCCGGATCCAGCTTCCATTCCTTAGCTAATGCCGCAACCACAAACGAAATCATTCCCACGTCCATGGCATCGAACATCCAGCTCAGCCCGGCGCTAAAGAGCAGTTTTCTTTGCTTCGGGTTCCGCAGCAGTGTCATTTGATTCACCTTCAGGACCTCTCTTTCCCACTCCGACTGTTAAGTTTTATTGTTTATTTTAAATTTCAAATCCTTAAAAATCAAGGAAGATCAAGTTGTTGAAATATTGTCTGGCGAGCGACTGAACGTAACAGGTCTGCACGGACAGTGCGGCAATCAGCAGCGTGTTCTGAACCACTTCTTTCTGCTTCCGAGTTAGCGTAGTTAATTGGTCTAAGCTTCTCCCGGCTTCTTCCATCCATTCGCTCTCTTTATGGATCAAGTCGGGATTCTTTTTAAGTTTCTCAAAAAGCCCGGCATATACTCTCAATAACTGTGCAGGTTCGATCAAATCATCATCATCAAGCTCCGGCTTAAGAAACAGTATACGGAATAGCTTTCGGATACTTTCGAAATCAAGCGCATTTCTCAGATCCTCGATCAGAAACAGCAGTGCTGCTTGATTGATTGAATATTTCTTGCCTTCCCTGGGTGAACCCAGATATTCTTTAAAATCACGTTTTACCCAGTTCTGCATCGTCGATGCGGTAAGCGTGGAATATTCTATCATCTGACCTAATGATGTAATTTCTGCAAGCGACAACCCTTTAATACGGCGTCCCTTGATGATTTTATGCAGGATGGGTGGAAGACTCTCTGGAATAACCATCCTTGAGCGCACACCCTCCTGAGTGGCTTCTGAGAGATCTTTACTATATATAGTCTGCAGGAGTCGAACTGGTCTTATCTCACTAACTCCGGACATTGAAAGCAGCAGCTCAGACACCTGGATACGGTTCAGAATGAAGTTTTCCATGACTTACATCCCTTCATTATTTGATATTTTAACTAATTCCCCGTAAAATAGGTTCATAAGAACTTGTAATTATACTATATACTTATTGAAAGTTGAAAGGGATGGTAAAGATTAAATGGGTATAGGACTTAGTTTGGTTTTGGTCGCTGTGTTGATTGTGTTAACCGCTTTTTTTGTAGCTACGGAATTTGCTCTTGTGAAGATTAGAGGAAGCCAAGTCAGCCAACTGGTTATTGAGGGTCGCAAGAATGCGATAGCCGTTCAAAAAGTTGCCGCTAACCTTGACGGATATTTATCCGCCTGCCAGCTTGGAATTACCATTACCGCACTCGGTATCGGTGCTTTGGCAGAGCCTGCATTTGAACAGCTGCTCCTCCCTGTATTCGACTTTTTCGGGGTCAATGTAGAGTTCAGCCATGTTATTGCTTTTGCTCTTGCCTTCTTCATCGCAACCTTCCTGCACGTCGTCGTTGGTGAACTTGCACCGAAGACCGCAGCTATCAACAAGCCGGAAGCAATCAGTCTGTTCACAGCTCCGCTGATCGTTTGGTTCTATAAACTTATGTATCCACTGATCTGGCTCCTAAATGGATCAGCCAACCTGCTTGTCCGCATTTTCGGGATGAAACCAGCGAGTGAACATGGTGAGGCGCACTCTGAAGAGGAGATACGACTGATCCTCTCTGAAAGCTATGAAAACGGCAAAATCAACAAAGCTGAATACGGATATGTTAACCGGATTTTTGCTTTTGATGAAATGCTGGCCCGTGAAATTATGGTTCCACGTACTGATATGGTATGTCTGTTCTCTAATTTTTCGCTTGCTGAGAACTTTAGCATTATCCGCAAGGAAAAATATACCCGGTTTCCGGTAGCAGACGTCAGTAAAGACAACATTATCGGAACGATTAACACAAAACAGTTGTATTTGGAGTATGACAACAATCCTGATTTCGATTTCCGAAGCATTCTTCAACCGGTCTTAACTGTTTCTGAAGTTACGCCTGTGAAGACTCTGCTCACCCGGATGCAGAAAGAACGTGTTCATATTGCACTTCTCCTTGACGAATACGGAGGTACTTCAGGACTTATTACTATAGAAGATATCTTGGAAGAGATTGTCGGTGAGATCCGTGATGAGTTCGATGGTGACGAGCTTAAAAATGTAGAAATGCTCAGTGACTCCCGCTATTTGTTTGACGGAAAGGTTTCCCTGCTTGAGGTTATGAACCGGACCGGTCTGGATTTCGAGGATGAAGAGGTAACTACTATCGGCGGATGGTTATATAGCCACCTCACCGAGCCCTCTCCCGGCAAAAACATCATCCATGACGGTGCACAGCTTATCATCCGTGAAATGAACCGTCACCGTGTAAGTAAGGTGGAGGTTGTCCTTAAGCCGAAAGTCGTTTCAAAAGGTTCCGAAGCTGACCATAATAAACACTAACAAAGCACTAGATAGAGAGAATATTCTCAAGTTACGCTGGATAACGCACAAAAGAGTGTCCTGATGAAGGACACTCTTTTTGTTGTATTCGAAAGCCAAGTTTTTCATTTTGAAACTTATGTAGAACACTTGCGGGTTATGTATGGATCTTATTCTGACTCTTCTATAATTTTACTCATATAATATTCATCGACGTATTGTCCGTCCACTTTAAGCGATTTGACCTTCGTTCCTTCAATGGTAAATCCATTCTTCGTATATAACGCCAAAGCACGTGTGTTATGTGTCATAACCGTAAGCTCCACGCGGGTAATATGATGCGCTCTAGCCCATTCATTCATCTCACGGAACAGTTCCTTACCGATGCCAAGTCCTTGATATTCCTGGATGATACCCATAACAATATAACCACAATGACGATTCCTTCTAACAGTGCCTCCACGGAGAGACAAATATCCGACCAGGCTCCCTTCCACTTCTGCTCCGATAAATATGGAGGACTCTGAATCTTCAAAATTCACAATCATCTCCCTGATCATTTGTTGTCCCGTGTGGCGTTCATCCGGTTCAAGCAGCATGAAACTCGATTCTTGGTCTAACTTATGCTGCAGCTTCAGCAGCTCGCAAGCATCCTCAGGAATTAACTTTCGAAGTGTTACCCTCATGCCAATCACTCCTTATATTAACAGCGGCACACCATGAGCACATTCCCGTCGGGATCCTTAAAGTTAAACCAATGGTCATGCTCAATGTCAGTTAAAATTTCCGCACCGCTATGCTTAACAAAATCATAGGCAGCATCAATATCCTGCGTATTCAGATGAAACACAGGAGCAGTCAGAATGCATTCTTGGGTAAAAATCTTACTGTCCAGCACGATTCCCGCTCCTTCCATAGGCACAACGTACAAATGTCCGAACAAAACTTCTCCGTCCTGCGGGAGACCCAGCAAGCGGCAATACCACTCTCTGGACTTCTCTATATCACTCACGGGAATGAATACAGCACCAATCTGATTCATAATCGGACTTGTCACAGTTAATAACCCCCTTTTGAAGTTGCGGGACAAACTATCCATTAATTAAGTAATTACTTACACATCCTGCACAGCTATTACTGCATCCAAAAGCTGATTGTATATTTCATCATCGGTTTCGAGCAAAGCATCTACCTCAAGAAACTGTTCTTCACTTCCAGGTTCTCCGGAAAAGCTGAGACTGTACTCCCACTCGCTGCCTTTTTTGCTGAAAAAGGTAATTTCATAGTTCGCCTGATGATTAGCCAGACTGAATATCGCTCTTCCTACGAAGCTTCCATCTTCATTGCGGCTCAATTCCGCTTTTGTTATTTCTAATGTCATTCTATATCCATCCTTTCTGGTTGTGTACCATTCTTCCATAGTATACCACTGAAATTGCTGTAAATCCCTACCCACTGAGTGAATTGACTTTTTTCATCCGGCGGTTAATAATTTAATACAATGCTTATGAGATAGAATATTATAGAAAATCGGAGGAGACCCAAATGTCCAACTTTCAGAATCAACTGAGCAAATATGCTGATCTGGCCGTTCAGATTGGTATCAATGTGCAGCCCGGCCAAGTTCTCGTTGTAAATGCTCCAATTATTGCTGCAGAATTCGTCCGGATGATCACGGCTAAAGCGTACTCAATCGGAGCAAGTCTGGTTAAAGTGAACTGGAGCGATGAGAGCATTACCCGTCAGCAGTTCGAGCATGCGTCACCTGAAATCTTCACCAAAGCACCGACCTGGTATGCAGGTGAAGTGACCGAGCTGGCAGAGAATGGGGCAGCCTTCCTGACCGTACTGGCAGAAAATCCGGACGCTTTAAAAGGAATCGAACCAGAGCGGATCGCTAACTTTCAAAAAACACGCGGAGCCGCATTATCCCGTTACCGCGAATTACAAATGTCGGATAAGGTTAGCTGGTGCCTGGTGGCCATTCCTTCACAAAGCTGGGCGGATAAAGTATTCCCTGATGCGCCAGCTGAGGAACGTGTGAGCATGCTGTGGGATGCGATCTTCCACACTGTACGTTTAGGTCATGAAGACCCGGTAGCCGCATGGCAGGAGCACTTAAATAATCTGGAGCAGAAAGCTACAGTGCTCAACAACAAGAAATATAAGAAATTGCATTACATAGCACCCGGAACCGATCTTAGTATCGAACTGCCGGAGGGTCATCTGTGGGCACAAGGAGACAGCATTAACTCCAAGGGTCACAGCTTCGTAGCCAACATGCCTACGGAAGAAGTTTTTACAGCACCGCTCAAAACAGGTGTTAACGGTACGGTCCGCAGCACTAAACCGCTTAGCTACGGTGGTAATATCATCGACGGATTCTCCATTACTTTTGAGAATGGACGGATTACCTCTGTAAGCGCAGAGCAAGGCCAAGAAACACTGGAATACCTGATCAGTCTGGATGAAGGCGCGAAATATTTAGGTGAGGTTGCACTCGTACCCCATCAATCACCGATCTCGGAATCCAATATTTTATATTACAATACTTTATTTGATGAAAATGCCTCTAACCATCTGGCAATTGGTACTGCGTACGCCTTCTGTCTGGAAGGCGGCAAGGATATGACTAAGGCAGAGCTGATTGAACATGGTCTAAACGATAGTGTAACCCATGTAGACTTTATGATTGGATCATCTGAAATGAATATTTACGGTGTAACTGCTGATGGACAAGAAGAACCGGTCTTCTTAAATGGAAACTGGGCATTTTAATCATACCTAATAATTGGGGGAATCCCGAATGTTGAGTTTCAATCAAAAGCTGGAGAACTATGCGCTGCTAGCAGTGAAAATCGGCGTGAATATTCAGCCCGGCCAGAAGCTAGTAGTGAATGCTGACATAGCTTCTGCTGAGCTCGTAAGGCTCGTCGTACGCAAGGCTTATGAGGCTGGGGCGCAATTGGTAAAGGTCAACTATACCGACGAGCACGTTACCCGTTCAAGGTATGACCTTGCCCCTGCCGATTCCTTTCTGGAGCCGCCGCAGTGGCATGCTGATGAACTTAAGGATTTGGCACAGAACGGTGCTGCATTCATGACCATTATTTCTGCAAATCCAGATCTCCTGAATGGCGTAGAACCGAGCCGCATCGCGGATAACCAGAAGACTTCAGGTCAAGCTATGGCAGGTTACCGGGAACTTCTTATGGGTAATCACGCCAGTTGGTGCGGGCTAGCCTTCCCTTCCCCTGCCTGGGCAGCTAAAGTATTTCCTGTAGCACCTGCTGATCAGCAGGTTGAACTTCTATGGGATGCTATCTTCAAAGCAGTACGTGCGGATCATGACAATCCCTTAGAGGCCTGGCATCATCATCTGGGAGGCTTGAAGCAGCGCTGCAAAGATTTAAATACGAAAAAGTACCGCAGTCTGCATTATACAGCACCGGGTACCGATCTCACGGTGGAATTGCCTGAGGGACATATTTGGTGCCAAGCAGAGGCAGTTAATGAAAAAGGCATTCCTTTTCTTGCTAACATTCCTACGGAAGAAGTGTTTACAGCTCCACTAAAGACGGGAGTCAACGGAACCGTTAGCAGCACCAAACCTCTCAGCTATGGCGGCAATCTTATTGATGGCTTTAAACTGACGATTGTAGACGGCAGAGTAATCTCGTATACCGCTGAGCAAGGACTGGAGACTTTAACAACTTTGCTGGAGATGGACGAAGGTGCTTCCTTCTTCGGAGAAGTAGCTCTCGTTCCCTACCACTCCCCAATTTCGGAGAGCGGCATTCTCTATTACACTACATTGTATGATGAAAATGCTTCCTGCCATCTTGCACTTGGAGCAGCCTATGCCTTCACCTTGGAGGGCGGCACCAAACTTAGCAAAGCTGAGCTGGCTGAACGCGGAATGAATCAAAGTCTTGTACATGTAGATTTCATGATGGGTTCTCCTGAGATGAATATCGACGGCATTACCGATGAAGGTATCGTAGAACCGCTATTCCGAAATGGCAATTGGGTGTAATACAACACACACTGCTATAATCGAACACCAAACAACCCGTTTCTTCTCTCTTGTGAGAGATAGAACGGGTTGTTTGCTTTCTGTAAAGTGTTTTCATAACAATAATAGCCCGAATTTAAAATTTCGTTCATATTTCGTTCACATTCTTGTTGAAATTTATTCACAAAGATGTCACAATAGAAGCAGGGATATTACTTCCAAGGAGGAGATCAGCATGATGAAGAATCCGTATACCCAAGAGGCCAACAAACCGGAAGTGGAACGCAAAGATAAGTACCAGCCTACAGAATCCAGCATCGCTGCTGCTAATGCGATTAAGTATACCGCTTATATTCTCCTGTTTTTTGGATTCTTGTATTTCCTCGTCGCCTTTCTTGCTCCCATGCTGTAATAAGTACAGATCTAAACAATCTATTATAGAAAACGCTTACGGCTAATCTATGCTCTTCTGAGGGAGCAATGAGCAGCCTTTTTTGTTGCCACGCTCTACTTCTTCCACGAAAATGTTTTGTATATCCATGCTTGAGCGGCGGGTGACCAAACCTTGTCCATCTCGGCTTTCAGCCATTCTATGGCCTCGTTTCTCGTTCCATTAAACGGAGCAAGTCCTGTCTCTGCCATCCAATGTTCAGCCGTTTCGAAAGAGGTGCTGTTCCAGCCGTTCTTCTCGCTATCCGCATTATGCCGTTCCTTCACTCCTGAGATCACAATGTCCAGTGAACCCTGCAGTTCAGTAACTGCATTGTCAAAAGCTGTCTTCTTCTCTGTGGCTTTCATTTCAGCCTTGGACCGCAACCTACGCGTTTCGATTCCTTCCTCTTCCTCAATAATATTAAACAATAGCAAAGCTTCTTTGCTGCACAGGCCATTATTGTATCGTTCCTGCAACGATGCTGTACTCGCAATGGCTGCCATATAGGCAGGGAACCATTCTCGCGAAATGAGAATAGCCTTTTTCTTAATAAACTTGCCGTAAGCTGCGAGGCCGTCGCCCGGAAATTGTGCCCGCCAGAGCCAAGGGTCCAAATCTGAACCGGTATGCCAATTCTCTGCTTTCGTGATCCCGTTAACCGATGGATGCTCAGGTATGAGCGAAGCCAGCGGCAGAATGCCAAAGCGTGCCACAACCTCCGCGGCTTCCTCGTAAGTTGTAATAGCAATATTGTCTTGCTTGGTTTCACTTAAGGTCATCTGTAATTCATCCTCCCCCAAGGTTTCTAGTGTGTGCGCATGCTTCCAATGCCGGCAATAAAGGTACTGATCAGCCGGGATAGACTGACACCCGTATCCAGCGGAATTCCGAAGCCTCCTTGCTGCTCCAGTGAGGCGAAGCCATGAAGAATACTTCGTAATCCCCTTACCGCATGAATCATGTCTTCCTCACCCAGATCATAATCCCGTAGGGAGTTCATAATCAAGGACAAGATCGTATTACTTACTGCTACAAGCTCCGCATGCTGTGGTTCTGGAGCACGCAAGGTCATCTCATACAATCCTGGATGACTTCTCGCAAAATCCACATAGGCCTGCCCCATCTTATGCACAGCAGCTTCTCCACTCAAATGTCCTATTGCAGCAGACATGTCCTTATATAATTCCTGCAGGCCATGGATGGCGAGCTGAATCCGCAGATCCTGCAGACCCTGTATGTGATTGTACAGTGAGGGTGAACGAACGCCAAGCTTGGCTGCCAGGGCAGCCAAGGTAACCTCCTCCACCCCACGCTCATCCGCAATTTGTGCAGCTGTTATTACAATCATCCGTGTATCCAGTCCTGCCCTTGGTGCCATAACTTTATTCAGCTCCTTGTTTGACCGCCTTCTCAATGGCAGCTTGCATTTTTGCAGCAGGTGACTTCAGAATATTCCCATGTCCCACCGCGAGCAAATAGGGGTCCGTTTCAAGTAATTTACTTGCGCTGGCGGTCGCCACTTTCTTGTTCCAGGTAGCCATCGCCGGAAAAGGAAACCATGGAACGACCGTACCGGAAACAGCAGTTCCGCGGAAAGTCTGGAATGCATCTCCAACAATCAAGGCACGGCTGCGACGGTCTAGAAAAGACATGGAGCCAGGAGTATGTCCGGGCGTGCTGATTGCTGTCAATGAACCAATTTGATCTCCTTCGTGAAGCAACACATCCGGCTTTGAGAGCACTTTTTTCGGCACACTGCCCTTGATTGGAGTTACAGGTTCTCCCGGGCGAAGTGAGACATCCCCTTGAAGCAGTGCAGCATCCCTTTCAGAGATATACAGCTTCGTATTCGGATATACTTTCTTCAATGCATCAAGTGCTCCAATATGATCCATATGAGCATGCGTTAATACAATTCTTGTGATCTCCTTGCCCAGATCGGCAGATGTACGGACGATTCCCTTTAGGCTGAAAGGCAAAGCCGCATCAATGAGCGTCAGTCCATCTTCTTCATCAATAAGATAACAGTTCACCGGGAAAAATCGAGGCATCCATGTTAACTGTATCAGGTGGCCTTCACGTATCAATCTCATGATCATTCCTCCGTAACTAATGATATTAGTCATAATATAAACTAATACCATTAGTTTATCAAGAGGTAAATACCCATTTCAAAATATAATCAAAAAAAGCACCCGTGAGGTGCTTTTCATTTATTAAATACTCTATATAAGCTGAACTTAATTACTTAACCAAATGGACTCCAGATCAGCCAAACCGGCCCATAATATATTCTTGGGTCATTTGATTCTCAGGGTTGGTGAACAATTTGTCCGTTGGACCATACTCAACCAGTGATCCAAGGTAGAAGTAAGCTGTGAAATCGGAAATCCGGGCTGCTTGCTGCATATTATGCGTAACAATAACAATCCGCAGGTCCTCCTTCAACTCCTTGATCAGCTCTTCAATCTTACCAGTGGATACAGGGTCGAGCGCAGAGGCCGGCTCATCCAGCAACAGGATTTGTGGATTAACAGATAGTGCCCGCGCAATACAGAGGCGTTGCTGCTGTCCACCAGAGAGAGCTAGAGCTGAATCTTTCAAGCGGTCCTTCACTTCATCCCAAAGGGCGGCGCGGCGCAAACTGCTCTCTACGATCTCATCAAGAGCCTTCTTGCCTTTGATACCGTGATACTTCGGTCCGAAAGCAATATTGTCATAGATGGATTTGTAGAATGGATTTGGCTTCTGCCATACCATTCCGATCTTTTGCCGAAGCTTGATTACATCCGTTCCTTGCGCGTTGATGTCCACTCCGTCGATCCAGATGCTGCCTTTAGTTGTCGAACCTGAAATCTCATCATTCATCCGGTTAAGCGAACGAAGAAAGGTTGATTTCCCACAGCCGGAAGGTCCAATAAGAGCAGTAACAGTGTTCTCCGGAAAAGGCAGGCTGATCCCCTTTACCGCTTCATATGTTCCATAATAAATGCTCAAATCTTCGGTTTGAAAAGATTTCCCCACTGCTGTTGCGGCTACTCCCATGTCGTAGTCCTCCTACTGATTATCTTTCGGTATTTGAATTCTAATTCATACGTTTTGAAGCTGTAAGCTTGCGGTATATAAATCTGCCAAAGAAGCGGGCAGCAAGATTAAAGATCAAGACAGTAATAACAAGAACCGCAGAGGCTCCCGCAGCAATTTGAACGGCATCCGGTGCAAGTCCTTCACTGTTAACCTTCCAAATGTGCACAGCCAAGGTTTCAGCCGGACGGAAAGGATTCAGCGGTGAATTCGGGCTAAGCGGGTTCCAGTTGCCGAAGTCCAGCCGCGGACTGCTCATCCCTGCGGTGAACATCAAGGCAGCTGCTTCCCCAAACACGCGCCCCGCCGAAAGAATGGTTCCGGTAATGATAGTAGGCAGTGCTACCGGGAACAGCACGGACGTAACGATTTTCCATTTGGACAGACCTAGGGCAAATCCTGCCTCCTTCTGCTGCTTAGGCACGGTACGGAAGGCTTGCTCTGTAATCCGGACCATCAGCGGAAGGTTGAATACCGTCAAAGCAAGTGCGCCTGATACCAGGGAGAAGCCAAGACCAAAATAGTTAACGATCAGCAGCAGTCCGAACAGACCAACTACAATGGAAGGGAAGGAAGACAACACTTCCACAATTAGACGGATAAAGCCGGTTAATCTGCCGGGACGAGCGTACTCCGCCATATAGATCCCTGCGCCAAGGCCAAGAGGAACCGTGATGATCAGTGTCAGTACGAGCAGGAATAAGGAGTTGAACAGCTGAGGTCCGATCCCTCCGCCTGCGCGGATTTTTTGAGGCGGTGAGAACAAAAAGTCCCAACTGATATGGCTTAGCCCCCGCATCAGAATGTATCCAAGCAGTCCTACAAGGATTGCTACAATTAATAGTGCGAAAAAGACGATGATGCCTGTTGCAATTTTATCAGCGGTTCTCGGCTTCAAATCTTATTCCTCCTTTCAAGCAAACGGACCAGGAACACGAATACAAAGGTCATCAGCATAAGAACCAGCGCCATGCTCCAAAGCGCATTGTTATGCGGTGAGCCCATAGTCGTATTGCCCATACCGAGCGTAATTACGCTTGTCAGTGTAGAAGCTGATTCGAATAAGGAGCGAGGTACAAACGGTGCGTTACCGATAACCATCTGAACAGCCAGAGCTTCACCAAATGCACGTGCCATCCCCAACACAACCCCTGTCATGATCGCAGGCATCGTTGTAGGAAGGATTACACGGGATATCGTCTGCCATCTAGTGGCGCCAAGTGCAAAGGAAGATTCCTTTAAGTTCTGCGGTAGTGAAGCCAACGCGTCTGCAGCCACGCTTGTAATGGTGGGCAGGATCATTACAGATAAGACAAGCGCGCCTGCAGCAACCCCGATCCCTTGACCGGGAAGGGTATTCCGCAGAAACGGAACAATTACACTAAGGCCGATAAACCCATAGACAACAGAAGGAATACCGGACAGCAGCTCGATCACCGGCTGTAACAATTTTTTCCCCCAGCCCGGTACGATCTCAGTCATAAACAAAGCTGCACAAATACTAAGCGGACTGGCAATCAAGGCTGCGAGCAGTGTAACAAGAAAAGATCCCGCGATAAAAGGAAAAGCCCCATATTTCGCCGGGTCTCCTTCTGGTGACCATTTGGTACCAAAGAGAAATTCGCTCACACTTACATCGCCCCCGATAAAGGTAGAGGCCCCTTTGGATGCTACAAAATAAACCATGGATACTATGATGACAATTAAAAGCAACACACAGAAGGACATATACGTACGTCCCACAAAGTCTTCGATATGGTGCTTTTCGATTCGCGATTGTTTTAATTTTCCCCTCAAGCCAGGCTCCCTCTTTCTAAAGTGAAAAGAGAGGCAGATGAATTCCGCCTCTAATCACATGAAGTTCTAATGAATAGTATTGCCGGTTCGTTATAGTTACTTGGTAGTTACATTGCCTTTAACATCGCGGGATACCTGCATTTGCGAAGCCGGGATGTAACCAAGCTCTACCACATCTCCGGATTGGACTTCATCAGTCATGAAGTAATCAAGGAATGCTTTTACCACTTCATTCGGTTCACCGTTAGTGTACATGTGCTCGTAAGCCCAAACCGGATATTTACCGGCAACTACGTTGTCTACGGAAGGTTCTACACCCTCATAGCTAAGAGTCTTAACACTATCATCCAGGTAGGACAATGCGAGGTATCCGATAGCTCCCGGTGTTTCACCGATCATTTTCTTAACTGTACCGGAAGAATCCTCTTGAATAGATCCAGCAAGGTCTTCTGTTTTTGTGCCAAGTGCAAAGTTCTCGAAAGTAGCGCGTGTGCCGGAGCTCCCCGGACGGTTGATGATTTGAATCTTTTGGTCAGCACCGCCAACTTCTTTCCAGTTCGTTACTTTACCTGTGAAGATATCTACAAGTTGTTGTTTCGTAAGTCCGTCTACACCAGCATCAGGATGTGCTACCGCTGCAATCGCAACAACCGCTACCTGGTGATCTACAAGTGCAGCTGCTTTCTCAGCATCAGCATCTTTCAGCTTTTCTTCAGCAAATACATCGGAGTTACCGATATCTACTTGTTTCTCAGCTACTTGAGTCAATCCAGTACCACTTCCGCCGCCTTGAACCTGAACATCTACGCCTGCGTTAGTGTCCATGAATTTCTCTGCCACTTGCTCAACCAGTGGTTGCAGAGCTGTAGAACCCGAAGCCAGGATGGAACCGCTTAGATCTGCTCCGCTGTTCGCTTCTGCAGGTGCATTGGTTGCTGTATTGTTACCGCCATTATTGGTTGCTGCATTATTTCCCCCGTTATTCCCGCAAGCCGCTAGTGCAACTACACTTGTCAAAGCTAAACTAATCATCCAAGTCTTTTTGAATCTCATTGTTGTATGTCTCCTTCTAAGTGTTTTTTAGTGGAATGTTGTCCCCTCTTACATTTCTAATTTTAGAGCCCATTCATTAGAGAAAAGTCATGGTTGTGTAAACTCAAAGATAAATAATTATATAATATTTGTATTTGAATATAGATATATTCTATAATAGTGATGGAATTTGCATATTACTGTAAATCAGTGGGGGAATTGTTATGAACATCATGAAACTTAATATCCTTGTTCTCATTGAGAAATTCAAAAAGGTTACCGATGTGGCAGCAGAACTCGGCCTTAAACAACCTACCGTTTCATTTCATATGAAGAGCCTGGAGAACGAGCTGGGAAGCACATTGTTTGAGTATCGAAGTGGAAGAGTGCTCTTAACAGATGCAGGTAGAGTCTTATTTCCTTATGCCGTCAAAATCGTGACTTTGGCCTCGGAGGCTGAACGAAGCTTGCAGCAATACAGCTCTTCCTCTTCCCTAGAATTTGCTTTGCTTGCCGGATATATTCCCGGAAGTTACATTTTCCCCAAACTAATGAAGCCTTTCATGGAAAAGCACCCTGGAGCTAAGATCACCTTAGGACTTCAGCGTGACCAGTTACTTCGCGAAAGACTTCGTTCCAGGGAAATCTCATTTGCACTGCTACATGGCAACTTAATTCACGATCCCTCTTTCAATTACAGGATTGTAGCTGAGGATGAAGCGGTGCTAATTTGTAGCCCTGACCACCCTATGGCGCATACACCGGTCATAACAGCAGAGCGGATTGCTAATGAATTATGGATTCAGCATCCTGAAGGTTCATACCTAAGAGAAACCACTGAGAAATGGGCACATTTGAATCAAATCCGCCCCAATACCATCGCTGAGGTTGATTCGCCTGAGACACTAAAGAGGATGGTTGCTGCGGGTACGGGGATCGGGATATTTTCCCGGGCGGGGATTGAGGATGATCTTGCCATGAAGCGATTACACTGTATCCACCTTCCAGGAAATCTGCCGGAGTTCGGAGGATTTATGCTGGCATGGTACAAAGACTACAATTTAACTGCGCTGCAGCAATCTTTGGTCGACACCGTTCCCGAATTGTAATCATAAGTGACCTATTTAATAAAGAGGGTGTTCCAGCAGCCACTTCTGATATGCTCCCCATATAGTAGACAGGTGAAATAATAAAAGCCTGTTACTGTATGGGGAGCATTTTATGGAACAAAAGAAGTTTA
>NZ_JBGJZO010000014.1:0-118990 GCF_042610485.1 Paenibacillus oryziterrae
AAAGTCCCATGTGTTCTCCCCAACCTTTCTGTTACTTCCATTTTACTGGGTTTAGGAGTTTACACAAACTATTTTACAGACTCGAAAGAGTTTGCTGGCTGTAATTATTTTGGGAGTATTATACTTTATCTTAGGCTTCATAGCTGTTCAACTGGGTTGGATGACTTCATCTAACTATAATTCTTATGCTACGATCGTTGGCGGTGTTGCTACATTGTGCGGTTTAATAACATTTGCGTTACCAAAACTAACAGCTAAAGATATTGAAACACTAGAAATAGAATCACTTCATCGAGTCGCTAAGGTAGCTGAAGAGTTGAACTCAAAAAATACAGAATTAAATTTACGGGCAACTGAAATAACTAAACTAGAACAACAAAAAAAGAAATGGAATTCCTTGTCCGTAAAGCAGGCTTAAGTATATTTTTACAAGATCAAGTTGAAAGAAGTGAAAAAAGAATTCTAGAAGTGATAAGTGAAAATCAAGAAGTATTGCGTTTACTTGGAGAGATAAAATCAAACAAAGAAAAGTTAATAGCTTTAGATGAAGAAATTAAAACGAGCGATCAAGTGCAATTATTACAAGAAATTATTTATAGAGCAAAAATAGAGAATAATGATATTTCTGTTGGATTTCAAGGTTTAACTATAAGGCTAGCCAATCCAATTGATGTATTATACAAGGCAATAAGAAACATAATGAGATAATTGAAAGAATAATCGAAGAAGGCAATTACTGCGCATAACAGAATATTCACGCTGCGGGCCATGCGGCCCTTAATCTGCCCGAGGTATTTTCGAAGATGAATAATCAGGCAGATACGTCCATTCTCCTAAGATAAGAACTATCTATGGGGAATGGACGTCGCGAATACGACAACGTTAAGCGAAATTCCCGAGACCATAAAAAATTATGTCATAACAAGCTTTAAACATTGGGCTCTAATTATTTTTAATTAAAGACTTGGAGGAATTAGTTGTGTCAGACTTCATTCGAATGCATCAGTTAGGATTTTCGGAATCAGAAATTGAATCATTCAATCAGAATAAAATTGAATACAACAAAAGGGCAAGCAACATTCTTAAGAAAAGTAGAGAAGATTCGAAAAAGTCACAATGCTATATATGTGGAAAAGACTCTAGTAGCTTTTGTAATTCTCATTCAGTACCAAGATATTGTCTGGAGCATATAGCTCTAAATGGACGTGTTTATTATTCGGGCAATTTAGTTGATACGCCCATGTTCGATAAGGAAAAAGGAGTAAATGAAGCAGGAACCTTTCGAATAATCTGTAGGAATTGTGATAGTACAGTATTCAGTGATTACGAAAATCCTGAAAACTATTCCAATGTGCCAACTGATAAAATGTTGTCCCAAATGGCAATGAAGAACTACTTGAAGAATATCAGTAAACGTGAACTGGAAATCTCATTGTATAATAATTTATCTGAAATGTCAGGCAATGATCTATCACAGCAGCAAATAATTAATGAGTTGGATCTAAACGAGTATATTAATGGATTTGAATATGCGAAAAAGGCAAGTGAATCCAAATGGAATAATAACTACTATCTATTCTATTATGAAATACTTGATTATGTTGTACCAATTGCCTTCCAAAATAATGTATCGTTGGTAGGTGATCTTGAAGGCGGTGTTATTAATAATATATATCACTCATCTGCTGACTACGTCTTAAAGGATATTCATATTTGTGTTTTTCCATTAAAGAATACTAGTGTGGTACTTATGTTTATTAAGAATGGAGAAAGCAGGTACAGGGCTTTTTTCAAACAATTCAAGAGGTTATCAGTCAACGAGAAACTCAAAGTAATAAACTATATATTGTTCAGCTATTCTGAAGATGTCTTTATTTATGGTGGACTAGCAGATAGTTTATTGAAAGATGAAAGATTAAAATTAGTTGCCAAGCAGACACCAATTGCAATAGCAGACTCTCCATTTTTTGATCCATTAGCACAAGCTTTAAAGACTTTTGATCTAAATAAAAGATCTACTATACCAAATTTATTAGATGAGAATTATAAAGTGAGATGATATGTAAAAATTATAAAGATTAAACTTTGAAAGCAGTACAAGAAGTCGGGAACTTCGCTTAACAGAGTATTCACGCTGCGGTCCATGCGGCCTTTGGTCTGCTAGTGGCATTTCGAAGAAGCGGAATCAGCAGGGAGGCAACCCTGCACTGGCTTAGTCCGTTGGACCCAGGGCAAGCGCCCTTCAAGCCAGTAAGAGTTTGTGAATCCAGCAACGTTATATACAATTCCTGAAAAATTTGTACAAGTTAATGTAATAGTCATGCTAAACTTACTTCTAGCTAGTCAATTAGTTGGGGAGGAATCTAAGTCATGGGTAGAAAAGATTATTATTATGATAATAATGCTCCTAAGCCAAATGTTATTGTTGCAGCAGCTTCTGCTGTTGTGACTAATAATGAAAATCAAATATTGCTCCATAAGAGAAGAGATAATAATTCATGGTCTCTACTTGGAGGGGCAATGGAATATGGTGAAGATATAAAGACAACTATAATAAGGGAAGTGAAAGAAGAGTCAGGTTTGGAAGTTCGGATTGAAAAACTTATTGGAATTTATTCAGATCCCAATCACATAATTGAGTATTCTGATGGGGAGATCAGACAACAATTTTCAATTTGTTTTCATTGCATCGTAGAAGCTGGTGAAATTAGTGTTAGTAATGAATCTTACGAAGTTCAGTTTTTTAATAAAGAAGAGATAACTAAATTAATAATGCATCCCGCACAAAAAATTAGACTGGATGACTTTTTCTTGAATTCTTCAAAATCAATGATTAGGTAGGGGTTCTCATTGGAAAAAAATAAAAACGAATTACTTGTCTATATTGTTGTCGTACTCCTGGGAGTTATTGCTGTTGTAACTGGTCAGTTTTTAGGAAGCACTTTTAAGGGGATACTTACTAGTATCGGGACTTCTGTACTTGCTTCAGCTATCATATATTTTTTGCTAAATCATTTTGTTGGTAGCCCTATCCTTCCTATAATATCCAGTTTACAAAAATTGGATTTGAGTCTAAAAGAGTCAGTGGAACTTCTGAATCAAACATCTAAGGTAGGCTTGGTTGGGATATGGAGTAGAAGAGTATCAATAGACAACGAGGTGTGGATAAAAAAGATTAAAGAATCTAAGTCGAAAATAGATATTTTAGGATATGCCATTCACTTCCTTCCAGAACATTATGAGTTTAATAAACTGATTGAATCAAAAAGTAAAGAAGGATGTCGTATAAGGTTTTTATTAGGGAAACCTGATGGCTATTACATAAAAGCTAGAAACATTGAGGAAAAGAATGAAGGGTCTATTCCCGAAAGAATCGAAACAACGTTGGCTAGATTAGGACCTTTGATCGAACAGGGATTAATAGAAATTAGATTACACGATGCTCCCCTCTATAATTCAATTTACAGATTTGATTCAGAAATGTTGGTGACTCCCCATCTCTATGGGTTAAGAGGAGCTGCAGCTCCCCTAATAAATTTAAAAGAAATCGATAAAGGAATCTTTGAAATATATGGGCAGCACTTTGAAGATATATGGTCGATTTCTGAAGAATATCTGATGTCAGCAGATTAAGTGATATCAATTTTAGAGTAGGGACTTAGCCGGAAATAGAACAATTTCAGGGTTAAGTCCTTATATTAATAAACAATCTATTTTATAAAGCACAAATTACTTAACGCATAGTTATTGGAGACAGGAACAGTATATAACAAAATATTCACGCATCGGGCATACGTCCTTGGTCAGGTATGAAAGGATTTCGGGAAAGCAGGAGCAACCGGACACACAAACGCCAGGCGTCGTGAATACAGGAACGGTATGTGAAATCTATTAAAGGAGTTAATATGAAAAAATCATATAATCTATATTTGGTATTATCTTTATCGTTTATAGTCATTATCTTAATTTCTTTTTTTGTAGGTATAAAACCAGAGATTATTTTTGGGTATTCGGTAGCGACTTTAATTTTTGCAGCCATTGATTTTATTATCGTGTTACAAGAAGGGAAAGGTAGAGTATCTTCATTAAAGAATGAAGATATTGATAGTACATTAGATGAGTACATGGGCGCAATTGACGTAGTTGTTGAAGATACAATGGGAAGTATACGAGATGGGAAAAGAGAACTAGTTAATACTAGAAAGAAATTTTATGAAAAATTATTAGCTCAACAGCCTCTCTTTAATATAAAAAAGAAAAATGTGAAAAAAGCTATGAAGCCGGTTGAAAATATAAACGAGCTAAACAGAGACTTTAAATTTGCAGATGGTCTTTTTGATAAGCTTACCGGAGATTTACAAGCATTGGATCCTGAAAAGCGTGGTAAAAAGCCAAGCAAATTAGTATGGTTGTTCTCAATGGTTGGATTGATCTTAGTGTTAGTTTCTCCATTCATACCTGAGCTAGTATACGTTTTTATTTTTGGTAAAAATTTCAGTTCTATAGGAACATATCTTGTTCTGTTAAGTTTAGCTTTGATTTTTTTAACAAGCTATTTCAGAAGTAAATATGAGGAACAGGCTTTAGAACTTCAAAAGTCACAATATTATGCTATGCTCAGTCAATTTGAAAAAATAAAATTTCAAATGGATTTCAGTATGAAAGATTTAAGAGACGCTTTAGAAGATTCATCAGAAGAATTTGGTGAGATTATGAACTTAATAGCTTCAAGTCTTGAAAAAGTTGTAGAGACAAAAGAAGAAAAGAAATAGACTTCACATAACAAAATATTCAAGTATCGGCGCCATGGGGCGTTTCGTGAATACCAGAACGTTAGTTGGAATTGCTAGGTTACAAAGAGAGGTAAAACATGATGAGAGAATTAAATTCAAGACCTAGGCTATTGAGATGGCATTTCGATGATAAAATTGAAACGGATAATTCAGAAGAATGGAATTGGATAGAGATCACGATGCATTTCACCGATGATTCGAAACGATGGAGCACTTTATACACACCAAAACGATTTCTAAATAACTTGTCCAGACCAAACGTAGATCCACCAGGTCTTCATATTCAACAACTTATTGTAGTCAGAAGCTATGAAGTTAGTGACATTGATAGAGTGCTAAGAGTTTTCGATGAGGAAGATAAATTGATAGAAGCCTCAATGGCATATCCTGAATGATTCGAAGAAGTCAGCAACATTATCTGCATTATATTCACGCATCGGGGCTGACACCAGTCGGACCAGGAAGTCAGGAGTGAAGAAGCGTACGCTGGGACACATCTGAGAGCCTAAGCACATCGCGCTAAGGCTCTAGACGTCGTGAATGTAAGATGCGTTAGTCGAAATTCAATTGGGGATTGACATCATCAAAACACAAATACGAAACAAAATAGAGAATGTCCTTCTCTTTTTATACGAATATGACAGTTATCTAATTGAAAACAATTTACATGAAAGAGCAATTACTCATAGAATAGGATCGTATTTAATCAAAGAGTTTCCGCAATGGGATGTTGACGTTGAATATAACAGAGTCGGAAATGATCCAAAGAAAATCCATGAAATTGAAAGTTTAATTTATGAGGAGATTTACAAGAAAGGCCTCCAAGATCATTTTAATAATAATATGAATGTTTTGCCGGATATAATTGTACATAAGAGGGGAACAAAACATAATTTAATAGCACTTGAGCTTAAAAAATGGTATTCATCTGTTGAAGAAGACGAAATAGATAGAATAAAGCTTAAATGTTACTTGAAAGAAAAATCATTAGAATATAACTATGCGGTTTTTATCAAACTTCTTAAAGATAGGAAACATATACTGGAAGTTTACTCTATCGAAGAATTGAACTTCGGTTAACATAATGTTCACGCTTCGGCGGACGAACCGCCTTGGTCCGGCGGGATTAGATGAGGAGTCGGGGATGCAATTGCTAGTAGCAGGCAAACGGAACAGCCGGACACATCCGACATCCGACATTCGTCAGACGTTGGGAATATGTGAAACGTTATCTACAATTGCCCAAGTATATAAATTCAAAGGAGAACAATAACTTGAATAAATTTGATAACTATTACAGAGCTAGCAGTTTTATTATTGAAAAGACCCGACCCGTATTTTATCTATTTGATAAAATTCCACTGAGAATCCCCTACAGATGGCTAAGTCTTAACCAAATGCATCTTATGAAAGAGAGGTTAATACATAATTATTCCGATTCAGAACTTAGAACTTTAAAAGCTGTGGTAAATAGTGAAATGGAGTCAAAAAAGAACTTTGGACCTAATAATATTCTAATTACAGTTTTTATTACGGGGGTGTTTACATTTTTAATTAGTTTTTTTATTTCATATATTAATTTTGTTGGTCAAATTTATACCATGTCTCTCAGAGGTGATATTAAGGACACTGAAATTTTGAATGAAATTAATGCAGATTTAAATAGCCATTCAACTGGATCAAAGTTTGAAGAATTCTTAACTAACCTTTTTACTGAAAATATGACAGGATATTATAAGTTTTTCTTTATAGCATTTGGATTTATTATCATCTATGTATTTTGGTATAAATTTAGTTTCATGAGACTAGTAAAGTTGGATAATATTATAAACCAATCAATTGAAGAAAAGAAATTAACTGAAGAATATAATGGGAAAAAATAAACTGTTGCTGACATCGGAAGATGATTGAAATTCTGCTTAAAGAAGAGGCAACAGCAGATAACACCATTTTCAGGCATTAGGCGATTCGGACATAAGTCAGCCTGAGGCATTTCAGAGGAGAGAAGTTAGGCGGATACCCGCACCATCTAACATCATAGTTGCAGGTCCCGTTTTGAAGGACAAGCCTGATCAAAGGCTTGTCCTTTTCAGATTCATTTATTATCTTATTTTTTTGAAAGGATAAATGAATATATTATCTCAACGCTGGAGATCAATGATGATAGTTCCTAAATTCATAGAGTGACAGGTGAGAATATGAACCCATTAACAGTGAGGATGAAAATATCAGATAGCGAGTCGCTGCAAAGTTATTTAATGCGTTGTGCCAAAGTAAATGGAAGAAGCTTTCATGAGCTTTTTAATTTACTTAAGAAAAACAAATATAAGTTATATAGCTGGGATTATCACAGGCTTGATTATTGTCCAACGAATGTGATTAATACTGATTCCCTAGAGCAAATCACCCATCTCAGGAACTCGGAAATACGCAATGCAACATTTTCAAATGTCATCCATACGTTTAAGGAAAGCGGTAGTGAGACTACATGTAGGTTTCTTAATAACTTGATACGAGACAAGCTACATTACTGCCCAATTTGTTTAGCTGAAAAAAAACAGATCAAACTAATCTGGAAGATAACGGATGTAACCACTTGTTTGATACATCAAAGGCTGCTCCTACATAAGTGTGCTCACTGTAATAAAGAGATTGATTACCAAGAGATTTACCAAGTTGACAAATGCCCGTACTGCCTACATGGGCTGGCTGATAATACTTCACACCATGAACATTTAGAAGATGATCTTGTTCAAAGAGAAGAATGGTATGCAAAAAACTGGATGTATTTGTTGCATAATCAATCTGAAGTACAGCTAAGTTCTAATGACATAGCGATTCGGCTTCTTTTCATTCTTAGTGAAAGAGCTGCCCTCTTAAACAAAAGAGAGGTTAGAGGGAAGATTAAAGAAGCAACATTTATTCACTTTCTCCAATGTGCCCGAGGAACAAGGAAGAGGAATTCTATTCGCCTCCAAACCCTGTTGTCCATATTGTATAAGCATCACTTTGAAATCGATGATTTTTTAACATTGAAGGTACCAGTATCATTTGTAGACTCCTTGATGCCTTCAAGGGGAGCATCATTATCTCCTACTTGCATAGCTCCGTGGTGCTTGAATTTTGGGTCCTACATGTCACTAATTAAAACACCGTCAAAAAATATCAAGAGTAGAAATCAGACTCTAAAAGAATACTTGGTTTGTAAAGAATGCGGCTGTGAATATGCTACCACGACTCAAAATGAACTCATTGAAAGAACCTATTTCATTTCCGGATATAAAATATTGTCCAGTAGGGATATTTCCAAATTGACTTGGCCAGAGAAGGAGAAGGTATTTGGACTGAAAAAAAACCGCATTCAACGGATCTGTGCCTATTTTTATACAAGAGGTATCTTTACGGAGAATAATTTCAAAAATGAGTTAGAGATGAAGAAATTACAACTTTTTTGTGATGCGATTTGCCGAGGGGATTCAATATTTGAAATTCAGCATTGGAAAAATTGGAAGAATGATGATCAATATTTAAAATATAGATACCATCCATTGGTCATTAGGACAATAGTTGAATGTAATTATCAACAAGAAAGATCAACAGAAGTGAACCTAAATAAAGAGTTTGGGAGCCTTGTCAAGGAGATCTGCGAGTGGATGGTGAGTGAGAATAAAGCAATTACGATATCATCCGTTTCTAAAACAGTCGGTTGTAGTGCTACAACTTTACGCAGTAAGGGAGGGGCTATTATCGTTGTCAAATATAAGGGTATTCAACAGGAAGAAAGTGTAAAGGCACTAAGGAAAAAAGTTTTAGATCAAGTGATTTTCTATTTCGATTCTCATATAGGTCACATTTTCTCAATAGATTTATTTAAGAATCTTGAAGTTAGCAGGACTACACTAAAGAAACAAGCTCCAGAGTTATGTACAGAAATCGAGCAAATGCGAAAAGAACGAAATTACCTTTGTAGTTAAATCTCTGACGAGAGTTTTTTTAGAAAAAAATATCCGTATAGTTATAAAATATAACTATACGGATATACTAATTTCTATTAACAGTAAAAGGCGGGTGATAGTTCTGAGAATGTTAAGTTTAGCTGTGGTTACGCCAAAAGGAATTCGATTTCACTCGATTTATTATTCATGCCCAGAGGCTATCCTATCTAAATGGTTTGAGAGAGCGAGGGTAGAAAAAGAATGGAAAATACTCGTTATATATGAACCGGAAAAGGTAGAGGAAATCCAATTATATATCAATTCACAATTTGGATGGGTAAAGGGAAATGCAATTAATTCGTTCCTGAAACTATAAGGACATTTACATCCTGATTATTCTTCCTTCGGCTCCCATTATGAAACAAACATCGGTTTCATTTTCCACCTGATCCAACAGGTTTTGCTTTATAGATTTCACTGATTCTATTTCATTGATTATAGTCTTAATCAGTAATTCTCTCTCCAAATGGCTAAGCAATTGATCTTTAACGACAATACCATAGGAGGAGCTAAGAAGCTTAATCAAGTCAAAAGTGACGTACCCTTTTTGAAGTGACGATCCAAGCTCTTGTTCTTGGTCAGCGATAATATCCAGACGAGTTGCCATATCTAATTGATCACTAAAAATATCTTCAACTCGGCCAAGCAGATAGTCTGTTGATGTCTTTAGTATTTCGGCTAGTTTTGCCATATCTTCATTATCCGGTGAACTGTAGCCACGCTCCCAGTTGGAAATGACCTGAGTGGATACTCCAACTAAATCTCCAAGCTGACGTTGCTTCAACTTGATATTTGTTCTTAATTTGCGTATCCGATCACCAAAAGTATTCATTTCATCATATCCTTTCTTCCGTTACTTTTTATTTATTTTAACATAAACTAACGGAATATTGGAATGATTAATTGACAAGAGATGATTAATGGATAATAATAACGAAAAGCGTTCTTTTTTAAGAATAATAACGAAAAAATGAAATTTTTAATCCTTTCAGTAAATAATGCAGTGAGGAATGCAGAAGGAGTTGAAATATGGATTGGGATCATAAAGATTGGATTTTGGAAGATCAGCTTTATTACCCGAAGAGACGTGTTGATAATAAGATCAGCTGGCAGAGACCACATATTATCGGTTCTATAACCAGTACTAAATTGAATAATCGTGTGGTCGAGTACCATTCCTTAAATGAGCGATTGTTTTATTATTTACTTGAACTCGATCCGGGAGTTATTCGATACTACGTTCAACCTGTGGAAGTTGCAATCAAGCATCTTGATCCTGAAGGACAGGAGAAATTCTGGATGCATGTACCAGATGCACTAGTTTTTCGAAAAGATCAAATTCCTCTGCTTGTACAAATTAAAGAATCACCTGATGGACAAACAAAAACATTTGTACGTTGCAATCAAGCATGTTCATTTCACTCTAATAATGTTGGATGGAAGTATGAGGTTATCTATCCCAAGACACTTCCGGATAAAGTGTTATTAAACCTCAAATTCTTATCGCAATTCCGTAAGTCCCGCAAATATTATGAACAATGGATTGATCAGGTAATGAATAAAGCGGCTTATCTAGAAGGTGTCAGTATTATTGAATTAGCCTTAAGTTTCTCTGGAATAACAGACTTTCGCATAATCCTGCCGCTAATCTACCATCTTATAGCAAATGGGAAGTTATGGGTTAATATCCTAGAACAAGTATCTGAACAGACGATAGTTTCAGTAGGTAATGTGTTGAATCCCTTTGAACTAGTTTTTCAGCAGGGAGGTTATTTGGATGAAGTTACACAGAGTTAAGGAGAACATGGAGTTTCAATTAGAAGGAATTAGATATAGGGTAACGGAAATTGATCCGCCAAAAGTTTTTGCTATCTCCACAGGGTCTATTGAAGAAGTGGAATTTAACTACTTTGAACTTATTAATCAATCAACATTTTATTCCGTTGATACCTTGATTGATAAAGCAACTCAACAAAAAGAGGAAAAAAAGTTTGTATCTATACTCGATACTATAACTGAAGAACAAAGAAAGGTGGTTGAAGATCGCTATGATATGATTCGGCCTGTCTTGTTATTGGAAAAAGCAAAGTGTGGGGATGTTCGAGCTGCAGCTACACTGCAACAAAAATATAGTCATTATTTTAAAAAGAATACGATTGCACAAATGACTCAAGAAGCATTAATTGAACTGGTGGCAGCCGTATATAATTCTTCTAACCGGACAATAAAACGAAGGCTTGCAGAATACCGAAAAGAAGATTCTGCGCTTCCCAATCGAGGCAAGGAGGGATTAATACCTAAAGTATTCAAACACAATTTTAATCGAATAGATTGTAAAGTATTAGAAGTTTGTCACCCAAAAAAGCCGGATTTAGTCCTTGATCAGATAAGGGTTAGGTTACCGGAAGAGATGCTTCCTATCATTAAAGAAGTAATTGAAAAAGAATATCTCACCTTAAAGAAGGATACTCCCAGAACAGTATTCGAATCTATTGAAGCTAAATGCGGGAAACAAGGAATCGCCCCCCCCATTTACGATACGGTATATAAAATATTAAGCAGACTCGACCCGGAAATTAGATCACGAATGAGGGAAGGGAGAAAAGGCCAAGAACAATACAACGAAGTCAGCAGAGGATTTTCTAATAAGGAAGCAATGTTTCCATTACATATTGTAGAGATCGATCACACACAATTGGATATTGATGTGTTGGATGAAAGATCTGGATACGTTATTGGGAGACCCTATATTACCCTTGGAATTGATGTGTTTAGCCGAATGGTATGGTGTATGGATATTTCTTTTGAACCTCCTTCGGCCAATAAAGTCCGGCAAGCTCTCATGCATGGTATGTTCTTTAAAAATGTAAAGGAAAAGTACAAAACACTAAACGAGTGGGATGTCTATGGTATTCCCAATATTATCTATATGGATAACGGTCCAGAATTTAAAAATGCTGATGTAAAACGGATGATTAATGAAACGTTAAAGTCTGAAGTTCAATATCGACCAGTCAAGACACCGCGGTACGGTGGAACCATCGAACGCCTCTTCGGAACGATAAATTCGAAATTAATTCATCGATTGGATGGAACTCGAAAAGGGAGCGTTATTGCAAAAGGGGATTATGATTCTGAAGCTGAGGCCATATTTACTTTAGAGGATATTCGAGAGCTTTTAACTGTTTATATTACTGATGTCTACCATCATGAAGTTCATAAGGGACTACCATTTTTTTCACCTGTACCAGCAAAGAGATATTATGATGGGCTACACAAAGTGGGTCTTCCTGAATGGATTGATAAGGAAGACGAAGAGTTTTATCGGATGGAGTTGTTGCCGGTAATTTTAAGACCATACACACGTGACGGTGTACGCTTCGAGAGTATCATCTATAAAAGTACTACTAAAGCTAAACGCTTTATTAAACCAAGGACGTATAAATATAAGATTAAATATGACTGTAGCGATATATCCAAAGTATATTTACTAGATGTAGAGACCGGAGAATATATAGAGTTACGCCCTCAGCAGGAAATGTTAGAGGAAACAGAGGGCATGAATCAATACACATTCAAAAAAGTTCTAGAAATCATGAAAGATAAAGGATTATTGGAGGCCCGAAAAATCCCTGGAGTAAAAAATATTAAGAAAGCTAAGGAAATGTTGGCAGAAAGGGTAGAACAAAGGGCGAAAACTAGAAGAAAAGAAAGAGCTCAAGCAGTACGAATGAATATGGAACTTCCAAATGTTAGACCACCAGCATCGGTTAGCTCTCCAAAACCTGCTACGCTCAGTCAGTTGTTTAAACAAATAAAACCAAGAGAGGATGAATAGCATGATCAATCCATCACCCATTAAAGAGAAACCATCAAGTTTTGCGGAACGTGTTGCGAATTTAAATATTCTGCATCCAAAGGTTCAAGAAATTTGGTCATTACTAGATTCTATTCGTTATCATAATTCTTTCCAGGGGGGAAGAAACTCTCCAAGGCATCGCTTTATTATTGGTCTTTCCGGAGTTGGGAAGACTCAAATGGTAAAACGATATGCTGAAAAAAACGAAGGGTATACTCATATAGATGAGGACGGTACTGAGAGAGATATAAGACCGGTTCTGTATGTTAATTTACCTGATCCTTTTACAATAATGGAACTTTACCAGAGCGTAGTTCATAGCTTAGGGGCACCTCAAATTCCAGGACGCCCTTCTATAGGAGATGTTAAGAGGCAAGCATTCACACTCCTTAGCGAGCAGAGGGTTGAAATGGTTATTTTTGATGAAATGGACTACATATTATCTTCACGCTATGTTAGTAATGAGGAAGCAATGAGTGCGATAAAACATATTTCAAACCATGGAGGGGTATCCGTTATTTGTGTGGGAACATCCGCTATTGAAAGCTTGAGAAAATTGGATTCACAGTACTTCCGCAGGCACCCCCCTACCTGTCTGGACCGTTTCAAAAAGTGTGATGAAGAATTTCTTCAATTATTAAAATCAATTGAAGAACAATTGATGCCTCCCCATGAATTAAATCTTTCAGATGTATCTGCAGTTCACTCTCTTGCACATATTCTTCATAGAGCTAGTTATGGTTTAGTAGGCTATTTAACACCAATTCTTCAAGAAGCATTTCTTCTTTTGGGAGTTTTTGAACCTGAGTTTAACGAAAAAACAGCAAATTTAGCACTCGAATCGGTTTTGGAAAGAGCGTATACAAACATAATTGGTGAGGTAGCGGAAGAGGAATTAGATAAAATGATTCTTACAGAATAATACCTTGGTGTGTTTAGAGGAGGATTCTTATTGAAGTTTGGTATTCGTTGCAAACCACTCCAAGGGGAGTCATTATCAGGATATTTAGAGCGTCTTTCCTATCGAAATGGCTTCCCTTTCTTGAAGTTGATCAGATTACTATATAAAACAGATAAACAGTATTGGAAATCTCTAAGTAAAATTGACTTGTATTCAGATACGAATATAGACATAGAAAGAACGGCGGAGCTTGTAGATCTATCTGTCACTTGTTTAAAGTCAATGACCATGCAACCTGCACATAAACTATATCAGAGATTCTCACCAACGCATTCGCTCAAAAAAAGCATGCATAATCACCATCGACGATTTTGTTCAACTTGCCTATCAGAAGGTGTAACTCATCGTTTGTTTTGGCAAATTCATGAAATAAAAATTTGTGATAGACACCATATGAAATTGCAAAGTAACTGTACGAATTGTGGTCATTTGCAACCGTATTTAAATCGTAAACCACTAACGAGACGTTACTGCGACAATTGCGAGTATGATTTAGCTGTAGGGTCTGAATCGAACGAACTTGCACTTTCAGCATCAGTGATTGATCAACAACTAAAAGTGTATAAAAGTTGGGAATATTTATTCAGCAGAGAGATTGGTGCAGCGTCCCTATTCCAGAAGGATGAGTTATCCTACTGTATGTCTCTTTTATACGCAGGCCAACATTGTGAAGAAATGTTTGATATAAAAAGATTAGGGGCAAGTGATAATGAGATACAGATAATATTGAGTGCAATAAGAGGGTCGAAGTGGGGGAATGTAGTCACTATACCTCGGACAATGAAAATTATACACTCTCGGAGTATGACATTGGAAGAATTCTTAAACTTGACTGTCCCGGGAAGTTACTCAGAAAGCGTTGAGAATTATGTACGTGGAGTCAAAAAAGAATTTGGTCCCTGCTTAGCACCTTGGTGTAAAGCATATTTATCTAAAGATTCAATGAGGGCTCTTCATAGACAGAAAAACAAAATACTTCGAAACAATAGAAGATATAACCATCTAGCATGGTGTACAAGTTGTAGCCTAATATACGGGAGGAGTCGGAATTCGGAGTGGGAAGAGGTAGATAATTATATCTCACATGGCTATGCTGTTGCACTAAAACTTTTAGAAGAAGGGTTCTCAGTTTTCGATATACGGAAGCAGATGGGTGAGTGTAATGTGGTTTTATTAAGATGGTTTGGCTATTTCGCTAATCGAAAGGTTATCTCTAATCAGTATATTATAAATTTTTTACCGCATACCATTGATCAGAGTTTTCTTGAAAAAATGATATCACTTGATACTCGTCCCAAAAAAGCTAGAGTGGAATCAGCAAAAGCGCTTTTTCAATGGAAAATGAGAGATTATTTTTATTATTTGGGTGATGCAAGAGTTATGGAGCATATAGCTCTCTCCTCAAAAAAGATCCAGCCTAAGGGACAAATTGCGAGGAAACTTCTGCTCCCTAGGGTAAGAGATACCTTAGAGTATCTACTGAAAAATGAAATTGAAATAACATTTCAGTCAGTTGCCTTAAAATTAAATGTGTCAGCTAGTCTTATGAATGCTAATGGTTATAATCAATTGATTAAGGATTATAGGAATAAACAGATTCTTCTGTTTCGTTCCAAACTTTATCATCAAGCGGAAATATATATATTAAGCCAATCTAACAGTCCTGGTCTATTTATGAAAAATTTTTACCGTAGCATTGGGAAAGCCGAGACTTTGATTGATTCATATTTCCCTGAGTTTAAACGCTGGGTGGAAGATCAAAGAGTTATTCATAAAGTACGGTATAAGGAATATCAAGAAAAACACCTTGCTGAAAAGGCGAGGAAAGTCATCGGCGAATTAGCAATTCTTGGAGAAAAAATCACTCAAAGTTCATTAGCAAAACACTTGCATGTTAGTCAAAAAGCTATAAGCACTAATCCATATATTATTGAAATGATAAATGCCTATTACATAAATCAATGAGGTATAAACTAGATTACCCCAAAAATCTAATGATTTTTCAAATAACGACGACATGAAAGATTCATTTTATCATATTCGGTTGCCATTCAAAAAACCTCCTAAATTATGATTAGATTTTATTCAAAAAAGTACATACGGTTGAGCAATTGGTTCAACTCCAGTTTAATTTGGTATTCCAGACCTCGACTCCAATATTCACGATTGCTGAATTTGGTCATAATAATTCTTATGTGCTTCCTAAAGGCAGAGTCTGCTGCCCATTCAGTTTTATAAATATCTTCGACCTCAGTCCTCATTCCTTCATAAGTAAACCACTTGGCCATCCGAAAGTAAATTGGGGCTGACCCCATAACGTGAGACAAATCAAAACACCTTCAAGAGAATGGAACCTTGTCGTAAGATAGGGAGATAACCTTGGAGGTGTTTTTGCGTTGGCAACCAGAGTGAGCTATCCCGTAGATATAAAGATGAAAGTTATCGAAAGGAGATTGGCAGGAGTACCCGTGAGAGAGGTCATGGAGCAGCTTGGAATACGGAATAAGGCGCAGCTACTGACATGGAAGAGATGGTATCGAAACGGTGAACTGCATCGAATGGAACAACCTGTGGGTAAGCAATACAGCTACGGAAAAGGTCCAGAACATTCTTCTGAGCTTGAGAAGGTAAAAGCAGAGAACCGGTTTCTTAAACAGCAATTGGATTTGCTAAAAAAGTACAAGGAGTTGGAAAGGAGGTGGAACCAGCGGTCGCCGTTGCCTGGATCGAATCCATTCGAACAGAAGTAACGGTATCTGAGGCTTGTGCATGGCTCGGGATCGCGCGAGCTACCTACTACCGCTGGAAAGCGGCTGGAACTCGAAATACAGAGCAAACAGTGGAAAAGATCCGGCAGCTTTGCACGCAGCACAAGTTTCGGTATGGCTACCGGAAAATCACGGCGCTCTTTCGGGCAGAAGCGCCTATTAACCACAAACGGGTTCAGCGGATTATGCAGCGTGAGGGGCTGCAATGCCGGGTGAGGATGAAGAAACGAAAAACTACGGGGCAACCGGCACAACCTGCGGAGCATCTGCTAAAGAGGCAATTTCACGCGTCCGCTCCCTTGCAAAAGCTGGTCACGGACATCATTTGCCGTTTGGTGGCAAGATGCTGTACCTTTCAAGTGTTTTGGATCTGTACAACGGAGAGATTGTCGCTTACAGTATAGCGGACAGACAGGATACATCCTTGGTGTTGGATACACTGGAGCAGCTTCCGGAGCGGACAAACATGCTGCTCCACAGTGACCAGGGCAGCGTGTATACGTCTCAGGCGTACCAGAGCGTGGTCAAAGGAAAAGGCATTACCATGAGCATGTCCCGTAAAGGAACGCCCGCTGATAATGCCCCCATCGAATCGTTTCATTCCACACTAAAGTCTGAAACGTTCTACCTCGAAGATCTCATGTGTACAACGACTGCAATCGTTGAACAGACCGTTCGAGACTACATCCACTACTATAACTCAATTCGGATTCAGGCGAAACTAAATAACCAGTCACCGGTAGACTTTCGGCGACTGGCTGCTTAAACTTGCAAGGTGTTTTGATCTCTGTCTCACAAACGGGGTGCAGTCCCTTTTGAGGTAGATGTTTTGAAAAAACTTCCATCAATACGTTTGCAGCTTCCTTTTCCGCTTGACGCTTGGATTCGGAATCAGCAATATTATCGAATGAGATTTCAAGATTCATTGCGCGATTAGTGAAGAAAACGGACAACCACTTTTGGACCATGCTTCGAAGATGCAGAACGAAATTTTCGTAAATAACAGCTCGCGTCTCGTGTCCACTTCCATACTCCAGCTTTCTTTTATGAGTATAAACTGAGCGTCCATGGTAAGTTTTTCTTTTAGACTCATATTGGAAATAGTTGTTTTGTGAATCTCGGGCATTAAGAGCAACCATCGTCTCACCAAACAGATTCAACATAACCTCTACATCGGTATTAATCTTAATTGTTAAGGCGGGCTTAGCGATATCCTTTACCTGCAAATAGCGAAGTCCTTTACTATCCGGCATATGAGATTCGTTTACTTGTCGCACAATATCGAATAGGGCATCGTAAAAAAACTCATTCGTTAACTTCATTTCTTTCATGACGTCGCCCACTAAGGATTCTAGTTGCACTGAATCAAGTGAGATAAGTTCCAATTGGGTATTAATCCCAAAATTATGGGTCCATTTTTTACTATCTTCTTCGTTTTCCTTCACCAACTCATCAAACGCTTTTTTTGCGAATTTCACTGCATTCTCTTTTAGTAAGCTGAGATCTCCTTCTGCCTCCATACAGATTTCTTTCATTCTAGAATATACCCGGAAATCTGCTCTAGTCCTCAAAATCTTTACGGGAAGACCATTCATTTTTTCCTTAATTTCCTTTTGGTTTAGAAGTACCTTGAAATTGTCGTAAACTGTTTTCTGAGCATCTGCACCGCAGAGAAAGAGAAAAGCATCAGTTTTCAGTCCTAGATTATGCTTCATCGTATCCTGCATCACATCAAGACTTTCACCTGTTTGGGTTAACCCTGGCGTATCCAAAATATTTAACCTTAGAACTTTTCCTAAAATAGCCTCTTGATGGAAGTTGGCCTAAAACGATGATAAAAATGCAGCGGAAGGTCGAACGCAATATGCCAATTCATCCAACACGAGAGAATAGGCGCTTTTTTATCATATGTGCTTCGAATCAATGCTTCAATAGGATTCTCAATCGTCTCGTGACTTGTGGTTGCATTTTTATTGTCATCAATAATACCATCAATGACTGCATAAATCTGGTCGTCATAAAGCCACTTGCAATTCTCCATAATCTCATTTTGAATAAAACTATGAAGTCGTTCAAACCAATCAACGACGTTATTCATAGGTGCGGCCAGGTCGAAATTTGTAAGTCGCTCTTGAATGACCATTTCGTATATTTCTTTCTTTTTGGGCTTTGGATAAGCAGTTTTTGTTTCCTTCTCCTTTTCCCGAACTGCATCACGAAGATTTGGAATCAGAGCATCAATTAACTTTGCCAGTAAGTCATGGAGTTCATCTTTCGTCGGACAACCTGTCTTACGCTTCTCAACGTAGTCTGCAAAATGGTATGCCCGGTCTCGTGGATTCAACAAACTATAGGTAGATCGAATTATTCCTTCATTTTCCAACATTAACCTTCGATATTGCCTTATCTCTGAAAAATCAAATAAGAACCTTCTTTAGCTACTCCGCCGATGAGTGGATCTCTGCATTGACGATCCCTTGCTCCGAAATTGTTCAGAAGGACTTCGTTGGTCCGACTGAATTCATTGGCCCACTTGATACTGCGTAATAATCATTTATCAGCTCATATCCTGCTTCATCATTGTAACGATTATATTTACATGCAAACTTGATGTTTTGTATACGGCTGGGATAACCACATTCATATGTGAGTTGTTTTCGCATGTTGCCTTCATATATCCAGAGTAGGATCTGGGTTTCACGAAATTCTTCGTTCAACAACCCCGCAAGTGCCGCGCCGTTAATATTTGCTCGCAATTCTTGAAGTAGAACAACGGGCTTATAACATTTTGGTAGGAGTACTCGGTATAGACTAAAGAGCTCTTCCTGAATTAAGTGAATGAATTCGTGAGCGAGAATGAATTTGACAACGTTCGGTTGTGAATCCATAAAACATTCGATAAATTTTTTTTGGAGTTTTATATTCCCCAAAGCGGTTACTCTTCCCAATCCCCCTTTGTCGTTTGTGTAGATGAGTTTGATTTTTCGTTTGAATTTCGTTTTTTCCTGAAATTCGGTTATCCATTGGTATAATTCGGGGTATTTTTGATTTGGTATCTTCATTTCTATGAACCTCCTGGTTGTAGTTTTCCCCAGAATATCATGTAGGTGCGTCTGTGGTCAGCATTTAACCTGTTCTAGTCGGTTCGAGTCCCATTTTCTGCTGAGTAATAAATCCCACTTCAACAAAGATATATATCTTCGAATTCTCGAAATGGTATTGTGATGGATCTCGGCAAGAATAATGATTTTGGTTAAAGGGTCTATTTTTCGATTGGTGTCTTTTGTGACGAACCTTGACTTGGCACGATAGTAAGTAACGCCTGCATAGAATCTCGCCAGTCGCTGTTTATGCTCTAGTTTAGGGAATGGCTGCTACTTTACCCGGACGTGCCCAATGACCTCCGATAATGACTGAAACGTTTGTTTTCAAGTTATCTGCAGGATTGTTAGCCTTTTGGAACCGCCGCATGCGGACTCGAGGTGTAAGTTGCAACAGGCTGTGCTCATTTGAGTTATAGTCTGTTTTTATACCAAATTCAAAGTGAAAAACCTATTTGAACCTTTTTTTTGGTATGTATACTTTTACTTTCAACTGCTGATAATGTTAGTGAGTATAATTAATGATTTTTATGGATGGGAATGATGATTTGTCATATAAAGAGATTTTTGACCTTCACGTACATCTGCTTTCAATCTATGAAAAAAACAATTCACCAAGCTCTTATGAGCGTGAAATTAACTATTACAGACAACAATATTTTATTACTCAAGATATTGTTCAAAAAAATTTGTTTTAAATCAGTTAATTTTGATTTATGAAAAAAGTAGAAAAGCACAAATTAGATGGGGTTCGGAGTCGTACTTCTGAGGTGAAGAAAATGACCCTCTTGTAGAAAACCATACAACATGAATCTAGTTCATCCAATTCGCTTTGATGCTATACTCTATTATTACTAAAACAGATTTTAAATGGTGGCAGGAAGTAAACGAAAGATATAATTTGTTGTATATTAGAAGAACAAACGGTAGGAGGTGAGAGGTTGAATATTCCCACTAAGCCTTATTATGCAGTTGATAAAACCATATATTTTACGGACGGGGTTGAAGAAGTGTTAATCTACACTGTTGATCAAGATGATGCTGTTGAGGCAATATGTGAGTTGCTTAATAGTGCTTATGACTCAGCATATCAAGATGGTTTAAATGCTTCTTTAAGCGGACATCACAAAGAACTGCTTGATAAATTGCTCATGCTAACAATGGAGAATTCTCGACTGAAAAGTTTAATTAAGATGAATGAATAAAGTGAATATTTTCATAGTGTAATTATCTATACGACTAAAGTAATGATTATACTAAACAAAAAGTCCAGCAATAACGCGATGCCATGTGGCTTCGTGTTTTATTTTGTCTATTTGTGGATAAAGATGGGGCATATGGAAGGGGGATCGTTTTGTCTGTCGAATTATAAATGTAAATAGGATGCTTATTTTATTCTTTACAGAATTTTTGTTCTTAGGAAGGGAGTAAAAATGTATATATCTAGTGTTAGTATAAAAAATTACAGGAATTTTAAAGATACATCCATTATCTTCAATGATGGTATAAATGTCGTTATCGGTCATAACAATGCAGGGAAGACGAATCTTATAAAAGCATTATCACTTATTTTAGATCCGAGTGGAAAGAAGAGATTAGACATATATGATTTTAATAAGGCTGTTCTATTAGATGAGATAAAATCTAATCCTCCTAAAGTTTCTATAAGCATGACTATAAAACAGAGTGAAAATGAAGATCTTCTCTCTGATGATCTAGTGACTGTAGCTGAATGGTTAACAAAACTTGATGAGCCATATGAAGCAGCTATCACCTATGAATTTTTTCTCCCAGAGAAAGAAGTTGAAAAGTATAAAGTAGCTATTAATCGGGCCACAGATTTAGATAAAGCATGGCGGATCATTCAACAGGAGTTCTTGAGACTGTATGTTTCTAAAGTATGGGGAGGCGCTATTGTTAATCAAACCATCGCCGACAATGAATCATTGCAAAAGTTTGACTTTCAATTTTTAGATGCAATTCGAGATGTCGAAAGAGATATGATCTCAGGAAGGAATTCTTTGCTTAGAGATGTCCTGGATTTCTTTATGGATTATGATATTAAATCTGATCCTAAGCGAACAGAAATAGAGAAATTAGAGGAAATAAAAATAAAAAAGCAATCTTTCTCAGATAGTGCTGATATGCTGATAGCAGATCTCCTGAAGAGAATGTTGCTTGGTAAAAACCAGATATTATCCTATGTCAAAGATACTGGGGCAGCATTTAATAACGCCAAACCTGATTTTGAAGGGAATATATCTGATGTCGATTTGTTTTCAGCGTTAAAACTAATTGTGGAATATGAATCAGGTATAAAGATACCAGCGACTCATAATGGTTTAGGCTACAATAACTTGATTTTTATGTCTTTATTACTGTCAAAAATGCAAGTGAATTCAGATGGGAGCTACTTAGGAAGTAATGCGAAAGTTTTTCCTGTCTTAGCCATTGAGGAGCCCGAAGCTCACTTGCATCCAGCGATGCAATATCAATTTCTGAAATTCTTACAGAAAAATAAAGAGGAAAAAAAGGTAAGACAAATATTTGTGACCACCCACTCAACGCACATTACTTCTTCTGTCTCTTTAGATGAGATGATCTGTTTGCATAATGAGATTGGTGAAACAAGTGTAGGTTATCCGGGGAAAGCACTCAGTGAGAACGATAAAAGCAAAAAATACGTTCAGCGATTCTTAGACGCTACTAAATCAGATATGCTCTTTGCACAAAACGTTATTTTAGTGGAAGGAATAGCAGAGCAACTGTTGTTACCAATTTTCGCAAGATATTTAGGTGTCTCATTGGAAGAAAAACATATAGCTGTGGTTAATGTCGGTGGAAGATATTTCGAACATTTTCTTTATTTATTTAACTTGAAAAATCCTTACGCAATACATAAAAAGATAGCATGTATAACTGATAGAGACCCTGAGAGAAAAGTGAAGGGAACAAAAGGCGAAAACTATAGCAAATGCTATCCTTACGAATATGGTGCCCAAAATGATAAGTATGAATATAAGCAAAATCCTGCATTTATGATGTATCCACAAGATGGACATTCTAACATTGCTATTTTTACTCAGGATGAGTCTGAAGGAAAAACCTTTGAGTATGATTTGATTTTACATAATCCTTCACTAAAGTTATTCCTAACAAATTCAATGAAAAATCAAGATGAAATTCAAAGGTTAATGGAGTTATATAAAATGGGGGGAGAACTTGTGGAGTACGAAAAAACACTAAGGAAAAGTGAAGAGAATGATAGAATAATTGAAAGTTTAAAATTCAATACTTCTTGGAAAAGTGATCAGAAATCAAAGGCTTTTATAGCTTCACGATATCTAAATTCTGTTGGCAAGGGTGAAAATGCTTTGGAGTTAGCTTCTGTACTGACAGATAATTTTTATAAGAGGGGAACAGACGAATTTCAAACTATTAATGTCCCAAATTATATTAAGGATGCCATCACATGGATAGTGGAATAATCGAAATTGACTCCGATGCTTTAGTACCTTTTGAAAATCATTTTCGTGTAGCAGCGGGACCTGGTGCAGGAAAAACATACTGGCTTGTACAACAAATTAAAAATGTTTTACATCATTCTCAAAGGTTGGGAAAGTCTCGGAAAATAGCTTGTATTACCTATACCAATATTGCAGTAGAAACCGTTTTAAAGCGTTTAGGCACTAATAGTAATCAAGTTGAAGTTTCTACGCTGCATAGTTTTTTATACAGACATATTTTGAAGCCCTACGCCTTATATCTAGGTAGTCATTATGAATTGAATGTAAAAGAGATGAGTGGGCATGATGACACAGTAGTACATCAAAAAAAAGTAAAACATTGGATTGAAAATCATTCCAATGTAAATTTGTTAGTGCATCCGTATTCCGTAAAACAATTAACTATGCGTGAAGAAAATACAATACCACTAATCAATTGGCTACATCACTTAAATTACGAATTCAATATGCAAGGGGAGCTTACGCTCGTTGGTAATCCTAAACGAGCATATAGAATAGAGAAAACCGGTGATAAGGAAGTACGTAAGTATCTTAATAAAGTCTGTTTAGGTATTCTAGAAACAGATTTTTTTGAGTACAAAAAACTTTATTGGTCTAAAGGAATCGTGGATCATTCAGATGTTCTTTTTTTCAGCTATCAACTTCTTCAAAAGAAACCATTTATTTTGAATGTTATAAGGGCAAAATTCCCGTATTTGTACATTGATGAATTTCAAGATACTAATCCCATACAAGTGGAGATTCTGAAACTTATAGGTGCCAAGGAGACTATCGTTGGTATTATTGGTGATACAGCACAATCAATATACAGTTTTCAAGGGGCGGATCCTGACCAATTTACTTCTTTTTCTCTACCCAATCTTTCAGAATATGTTATGAAGAAGAATAGAAGAAGTACTAACCGCATTATAGATTTGTTGAACTTTACTCGGAAAGATATTCAGCAGGAATATTTTAGGGATGTTGTTGGAGATAAACCTAAACTTCTGGTGGGAGAAAGAATACAGGCCTTATTAAAGGTGCAGGAATTTTGCCCCGATGGTGAAGAGCTTTACTCATTATCACGAGACAATCCAACGTCAAATGCCATGAGAAGATTTTCTTGCGAATATACATTTAACGAGAAGTTAATAGATGAGCTCTTAAAAATTGATAAATCAACCAGTAGTAACAGTTATAGAAGTAGGGTAGTTATTAGTTGTTTGAAATCTGTAGAATATGCTTGCAATGGAGATATAAAGAAAGCAATAAAAGAAATTGAAAGCATTGAACGAAATGTTAGTAATAAAGAAGAGAGTAGGAAGATCGCGTTAAAATCGCTTTATTTTCTCATGAACGAGTATTCTTCTTATAAGAATAAGACTTTATATGAATTTTATTTGTGTATTAAGAATGCTATAAAAACAGAAATATCTAAGTTGAGTCAGGGTGCAGCCAGAACATTTTACGAAAGCTATACTTATGAGCAATTAGCCCTATGTGTAAATATTACAGACGATAGAAGCAAACATAAAACTATACATAAGTCAAAAGGAGATGAATTTGATAATGTAATGATTGTCTTGAAATCTTCATCTGAATTGAAAATGTTTATTAAGCCTAATTTAAGAGATGATGAAGAACATAGAGTTAAATATGTTGCTTTAAGTAGGGCAAGAGAACGTATCTTTGTAAATGTTCCCTCGGTAGAAGAAAATCTTCTACCTAAACTAAAAAAGGTTTTTGAAATTATAAATGTATGACAAGCAAGCTTGAAATATATATTAAATTTACACACTCTGCAGTATTTCACTCTATACTTTCATTTCGTAAAATATTGAATTTAAACAATGATACGTACTCTATCGGAGGTGTGAACGTGAATAGTAAGGAAGTATATGAATATTTGCTGGCGGGCAATAACCTGTCAATTGAAGACCGCTTAAAATTTAACGTGACTTCAATTGAAGATTTAATCAATGAGTTATCCGAACAATATCAGGCTTTATTTCACGCTACCAGAGTTAGAATTCCTTTTGGCATTGAGTTAAACTTAAATCCATTACACCAAGAGCATTATATGGTAAAACACCATATTATATCTGCGGGAAGGCCAACGGCATTTGCTGCTAATTACGCAAGGGCGCTTTTGATAAAGGCTTTATTTTCAAATAAAAACAACCTGAAATATAGCTATGGTGAAATAAATGAATTGGGATTGTACGGCGTTGAACAAGGAGTAGTATTTGAGCAAGGATATATATATCTTTTGAGTAAGACTGAGCATTTTATTGATACCGATTACTCACCTTGGGAGAAGTATACAACACAAAATGGTGCTCTATTTGGTGGGGCAATATTGGTAACGTTAAATGACTTACCTTCAACACTTAGAATTTTCAATAAGGGTAACCCAATTACAATTGAAGAACTAAGGAGTGCAGCGCAAGGTGAATAAAAGATATGTTGAAAATGTTCAAAGAAAATAAAGCATTAGACTGAAAAATAAAGTATTTGACTAGGAAAATATAGTTGTAGACTGGCGCGGCGACGGCGGCCGGCCGCGAGTAGCTGCAGCTCACGTTCTTGGTGCTTCCGGATGAAACCCGGCTTCGCGATCGCGCGCCGGCAACGGCGGTCGGCCGCGAGTAGCTGCAGCTCACGTTCTTGGTGCTTCCGGATGAAGCCTGGCTTCGCGATCGGCGCGCAGGCAACGGCGGCCGGCCGCGAGTAGCTGCAGCTCACGTTCTTGGTGCTTCCGGGNCGGCCGCGAGTAGCTGCAGCTCACGTTCTTGGTGCTTCCGGATGAAGCCTGGCTTCGCGATCGGCGCGCAGGCAACGGCGGCCGGCCGCGAGTAGCTGCAGCTCACGTTCTTGGTGCTTCCGGGGATGAAGCCCGGCTTCGCGATCGGCGCGCCGGCGACGGCGGCCGGCCCCGAGCAGCTACAGCTCACGTTCTTGGTATTTCCGGATGAAGCTCGGCTTCGCGATCGTCGCGCTGGCAATGGCGGCCGGCCGCGAGTAGCTGCAGCTCACGTTCTTAATGCTTCCGGATAAAGCCGGCTTCGCGATTGGCGCCGGAGACGGCGTTCGGCTCGAGTAGACTAATACTTTATTTTCTTCTGACAGCGGCCAGCGCCAGCAACTGCAAAATTGCACTGCCGGCGACAGCGGCAGGTACGTGTTCTTGTTTCTTTAGAATGACCCTTTTCATTACCGGAAATCGCGAAAATCAAAAAACTTCAGTTTATCCTGAAAGAAAGCAGATGCATAGCTACAGAAAGAATTCCAACACAGGTCGATTTGCCAGCTGCAGTCTACAGCAGTTGGATTGCTGTGCAGGACATTCCCCTTTTCGTTGTCTGAATGCAAACTACGGATCTATAGTAACTTACCCCCGGGCAAAACGATCGGCAGCCGGTTCCGACGATCAGTTGCTCTCGTATGGTTCAGCCTAATACTTCAATTTTCTCGCACACTGATATGCCATCAGACGGCGTAAGATTTTTATTATATCCACTCAATCAGCGGATGACATAGACTCTGAGTCCCGATTAATTGGAGCAGTTGAAAGAAAATAAAGTTGTAGACTGGTAGATAGCTCTGGAATAGAACTGATTGTAACTACGGTGTGATGAACGATTGATGATGGTTAAGAAGATATAGTTCTATACTAACTGCTTGGACTGAGCACTTTGTAAATCGATTTCAGTATAATTATGGAACTGAAGCTCTAGAAGAGCTTTTTCGAGTGCGCTCCTATTTGATTTTATGGCCAGTGATGGCTTGCTGCTCAATTCGGGTTATGAACCCCGATGACACGTTCAAACCCGAGTATATTGTCCCCCAGCTCTTACTACAATGGATCCAGCATTCGGGGGAGTACGATGGGGTCAGTTATTTTTCCACTAAAATTGATGATTATACGCGCAAAAACTATCGAGCGTTTCAGAACTTTGCATTCCCCGTCAAAGAAAGAAAGCTAAATGGTCATTGTGATCAGTTACGAGAAAAGTTTAGCCACCTCACAAATGCTGTGCCTTGGCAGGTTTTTCAGATGCATAAAAGCACCAGTTTGGGAAACACCGGGCCGTGTGAACGGAATTTTGAACTTTCTTTAATTCCAAACATGCCGTTTTTATATGCTACTTCGGATTTCGGCAGGCTCGAAACTTATCTTATTGACCTTATGAGTATTGAGAGACAAGAATGACTTTAGCTTCCCCACTACTGAAATCATACTCCTATATTTTATATAATGAGTCTCGTCAACTATCGAAGCTGAACGGTCCGATCGTCCTGCTAATGTAGAAAGAAAAATAGAAATAGAATACTGGATCGGAAAAAAAGTTGTAGACTGGGGCTCCGGACGAAACCAGGTTACCGTTCACCTTGGCCGGCAGGAGTTCCTGATTCTTAGAAGTGAAAGGATGAAAAAAGTGGATTACTTATATATTGATGAAAAAGGTCCGCAAGAAACAATTAGGATTACGACACCCTATGATGACGAAAAGAAAATCAAGTTAGGAAATGACAACATGTATGTTTATGTTGCTGACTTAATTAAGATAAAAGAGAAACACCTCCTTAAAATTGAGGAAAATTATAAAATGTTAGAGCGAAAATACATATCTTCTAGAAATTTTCCTGACGACAGGGAATTAAAAGGAAAAGATATTTTGGACAAGAATTTCAATTATGGTATCGCTAGTCTCAAGAATCGTGAACTAGATTTCTATAGCTCCTTGTTCGACTTACTCCTTGAAAATGAAGTTGATAATTTATTATTTTCAATAAATAAAATGTCTCTTATTGTAGACTATAGATTTACAAGTTGGATTCTTAAATTAGAAGAAATAAAATTTATACCATCAGCACGGAATTTTAAATATTCTCTTGTGAAATATTTGGAGATTGAAGCTAGCGAACGTGTAATTCAATCTATTTTCAATTCAGATATGGGTAATAGAGAAGTTCTTACAGAAATTCAAAAACACTTGGTATCTTTTGTTGAACAGAATGAGAATATTAAGAGAATGGAGAGGCAAATACAGAATTATAGAGATATAATTCAAGTGATCAGACAAAAAAAGCATTTAATTAAAGACACCCCCTTTAAGGAAGCCTCCTTTGATTGGAACAAGGTGTCATTTGACATTGATTTGTGGATTTCAGAAATGACTCTTGCAAATAAATTTAATATGGAGTCAACAGAACTTATTCTTGATGAAGGGATACCAATAGAAGCATTCAAAAAATTAAATTTTCCATTAATAAAAGAAGATGAAGATTCTACTGCTCATGTTGGACTTCGAATTTCTGATGTATTGGTCGTAATTGCAGGGAAATATATGTCTATATTACCGAATGACGTCAAGTACGATAAAAACACCCCGAAAATTACAAAACGATTACCTAATGATTGGTTTCAATTAGAGGAAAAGCAATTTGATTTATTGAAAAAGATGAATAAATACTTTTTCTCTAATGATTCAACCTATTGTTTTATAGTTGATACATATTTTGATGATGCACTTGAATTTGAAACTTATTTAGGATATATAAATTCTTATGAATCTTTTCATGATTATAATAAACAAATAGAAACGCATACAGAAAAACACTTTATATATTTTGTCGAAGTTATGTCGTCAAAATGGGATTTGGCAATATCCAACGAAAATTGGGTAAGAAGTTCTTACGGGAATATGAATGCAGGTATTAAAGCTGGAATTGTCCGTCCTATATGATCAAGAATTTATATGAAAAATAATTGAAGGTTGTTTTGATCAATCAAAATAAGCCTTTTCTTATTGTTTATTTATAGAATCTCGCACAGCCGCGACTAACTGCAGCAACGCAGCAAGCCAAGCGGATCCATCGCAGGTATCTTCGAGCATAAGTAAGCAGATGCGTAGTGCTACTGCAGGCAGCATCAGTGCAAGCCAAACCGTCCGCTCCGTCCGCTGACTTATCCGGAAATAATGCATGCCCGACTAGTCCCGAAACAATCAGATGTAAGTAATTGCTACAGGTCCTTGCCCGGTCCAGCAGTACCTCACAGTTCAATCCGGAAGCAAACGGTGTGCAGATCAGTGCTTCTCCTGAGAATCTTGAGCACAAGATGATACTTAAGAAGCAACTGGCCACACCGGAGCGGGAAGTTTACCAGGTTTAGTTTGGAGCAAGAGAAGTATTTTGCTGTAGCAACCGACTGCACCGGCACAGTACGCTCCCACTGTTCAAAGAAAATAAAGCATTAGTCTGAAAAATAAAGTATTAGACTAGAAAATATAGTTGTATACTGGCGCGGCGACGGCGTTCGGCTCGATTAGTCTAATTCTTTATTTTCTGATTTTGCTACTTAATACATCATAATCGCAGGGCAGTCTAAAACTTATTTTTCTATAGCTGACGATTTTCCCAATACAAAAACCGCATCAATTCAACATCTCGAGTCTAATACTTTATTTTCTTCTGACAGAAAAGTTCATTCTAACCTTTGGTTACGACTTATCCATTTTAGAGTTGTCAAAAACACGACTTATCTGATTTGTGTAAACCGAGTATCTGATTTAGACAAAAAAAAGCGCCCTTTTCGGCGTCTTTTTGTCCGATCTATAATGGCTGCACACAGAAAGAAATTGATCTTCAGAATGGGGAGGTCGCTGAAATAGGGCAGTTTGTTACTTTAGATTCTTTAACTATCTGGGATGTGAAGAATCTAGATATTGATGAGTTTGTTTCTCTTCCATCACTAAATCGGGGAACAATTTCAAAAGAATATATATTCCCTAATTTTCTCGCTCAGTGTGCTGGGAAAGCAGGGATTAATGGCATCAAATATAACAGTGTCAAAGATAAAAATGGCAACAATATTGCTCTTCTAAATTATAAAAAGGATTATAATTTGCATCTTCTTTCTAAGAAAATAGAAACTATCGACTATTCAGTAATGGTTCGTTGAGGACAAGCCTCACCTATGTTCAGGTGTATTCAATGTCGGGAAATCTTTGGCCCACACTTTGTGACAGGTGTTATTACAGGAATCAACGGTTTATGCCAAGAATAGATACAAACTATGCCAAAACAACGTTACAAATTCGCTCGAATTGCTCCTTTTTAGTGACAAGATGAATTACAACTCACAGCCATTGTGTGAGTTGTAAGTCACCTGGCACCGATTTGAACGTAGTTTTGTCACAATAAAGTCAATCCCGATACGCCTGAAATCCTGGGTATATCGGGATTTTTTTGTTATACCACGCTCGCGTAAAAGAATTGGCATACATCCTGATAGGTCATTATTTTTATGGTTTCGGGCAAGTTATCGGCGTTGGAGCAAGCGGACACATAATGCCCCGCATCAATACGGAAGGTTTTGAAGTAATAGCCCCTTGTTTCAGGAGAATGCCATATTTGATTGCCACAGGAGCGGAAGGAGAACGTATCTAAAGGAATGGACAAGCCCTTTCCTTCAGCTTTGATATAGCTTTCCTTCAATGTCCAAAGCTGAGCGAAATAATCCATTTGTTCGGTTTCTTGTCTGGATTGCAGATCAAGATATTCTGATTTGTGAAAAAATCTCTCCGCAATGCCCAAGTCCATCGGCTTGATCTGTTCCACATCGATCCCCAATGCGAACTGCCTGCTGCTCCATATCATTACAACCCAATGCCCGGAATGAGATATATTAAATGTAAACTCAGGACAATTCTTTAAGGATGGCTTGCCGTATTGGTCAACATGAAAGCTGATTTCGGGGTTACTCATGGAGGTGTTTTGGCAAATAACCAACCGCACAAGCAGTTCACCCAGTAAGGATTGATATGCACTCTGAGTCTGTTGATAGCGCAGAATCCGAGTCTTCTTCGCTTCCCCGATTCTAGTGAGAAGGAACTGGTAAACATCTGATGGTATAGATTCAGGTATCCTCAAGGAGATAATCTCCAAAATAATCCACCCTCGCGAAGATTAATAAATTACATCCATGACGGTCTAAGGGGCACCGAAAATTGTTGTGCCTAAAGATTCAAGGGTATCTACTGCTTCATGCACCGGGAGGTTTGGGAAGCCGAATTCACCATCCAGAATATCTTGTATCTCCTGGACGGAATGTAATTTATACTGCTCCTTGCCCTCATCATACCGAATGGTGAACGAATTATTAAATAAAGAGAGCGAGCGGTGCTGTTCGGGCTGCCATAAATGCACACGTAAAAGAGTCGTAAACAAACGTTGCGGTTCGTTACTCCAATTGATGAGTTTTTCAACTTCCTGCAAGCCTATGCTTTCATGTGGACGAAACACCCAGTGATATTGCTCTTTGCCTGAAATTCCGTGTTCAACATGAAATCTAAACTTCTTATTGGGGTCCGGATATAATTTCAGTACGGATTGGTCAATGTTGATTTCGGTTGTTGAGGTAATATCTGCCGGCAAGTATGTGGGATGACCCATGGCAACATCCGTATAATAGAGCTGGTCAGAGATACGGACAATGGTTGCTAAATGCGATGCGTATTTTATAGGGTAAGCGTCAAAACCAAGCTCTAGCAAAAGTTTATAGAAATAGTAATTCCCTGTATGGCAAACTCCTGAAAAATCGAATCTATACATATGATCTATGTATACATCCGCCGGAGGTAAATAAAACTGATTTCTATCAAAGTGTTTGAGATAGAATAATTTGGATATATTTTCAAAGGCGAGCTTGGTAATACGGGACTTTACTAATCTTTGGAGATATTCCAAGCTGGGATAATCGATATCCATGCCAATCCGATTTAAGTATTTATGGGCCCATTCAGAAGGATTCGCCATTCGTTACTCCTCGCTTATATTTAGAAATGACTAAAGATGCGTTTTGTCCCCCCATACCAAATGAATTGGTGATTGCTACGTTTATATCCTTTGCTTTGGAATGATTAGGATTATACTGAAGGTCGCAGTTGGGATCTGGAGTTTGGAAATTAATGGTTGGCGGTACGAATCCGTTACGTATACTGAAAATAGTGACTAATGCTTCCATTGCACCGGCCGCGGTCATTAGATGACCGTGCATCGATTTGGTTGAACTGATATCAACATGTGTAGACAGAGCTCCAAATACGTGCTTAATGGCTTCCGTTTCATGTTTATCATTTTTTTGTGTTCCTGTTCCGTGAGCATTAATATAATCGATGGATTCAAGAGATACCTCAGCATCCTCAATAGCGCGCTGCATGGAGAGAGTCATCCCAAGAGAGGTTTCGTGCGGATCGGTAATGGAGTAACCGTCCATTGAGCTGCCGTATCCCTGTATCTCGGCATAAATGTGCGCATTTCTGCGGAGCGCATTCTCCTCCGTTTCCAGAACGAATAGAACAGAGCCTTCTGCGATAGTGAAGCCATTTCTATGTAAGTCGAACGGAGAACAATTCTCTTTATGATTAATCTTCGTTGGCTCCAGGGCGCCTAAGCGACAAAGTCGTGCGAGTGACATGGGGTCCAGCTTTGATGAAACCCCGCCCGTTATTGCAGCATCGATATCTCCTGATCTTAGCATAAGCATGGCGTCTCCAATGGCCTGTGCAGAAGCTGCGCAGGTTCCGAAATTAGCTATGCCAGGTCCCTCAATGCCAAAAGCACGGGCAACGTGATAGAACATAAAGGATGGATTATTGGTCAATAATTTTTCCGTTTCAAAAGGTGCAGAAGCAGGTGTTTCTTCATTTTTAACATGGGAATAAAGATATTGGAGATCTTCCGCTGAGGAAGTATTAGGGTCGGTTCCAACAATTAGACCGATGCGCTCCGGATTATAGATCTTGCTTAAATCACACGTTTCGAACAAGTCTTTCACACAGGAATAGAAAAGCTTAAAGATTAAATTACCGGCAACCGGGTACTGAACTTCATTCAGTACGGATTCATCGATCATAGCAGCGTGTTTAACCGGCAGACTGCCAACATGGTAACGCTCAATACGTTTTATTCCTGAATTACCTTCTTTTAAGTTAGTGACAATGGAGTCTACATTGCTGCCTAGAGGTGTAATTGCGCTTATTCCGGTAACGACAATTTTGGCTTTCATAGCTAATGTATTTCCCCTTCCTGCAGAATTACAGAACAATAAGCTCCACCGAGTCCCGCACCATTAATGACGCAATGTTGAATTTCCATAGACGTATTCTCCTGATGGACCCAATCGATGTTTTTTTCGCTCACTGCCTGAGGATGGCTTAGAGGTAGGGCTGTTTTGGTTATCATGGATTGAACGGCTAATATCACATCCAAAATACCAGACGTGGGTCCAAGAAACCCCAAGTATCCTTTGGTTGATGTAGCTCTGATATGGGATTCCCTCCAGACTTTAGATAGTCCATCCAGTTCAGCGTTATCCCATCCCGATACAGACGGTGCATTGCATAAAATCAAATCCATATCGTTTGGAGCAAGGCCGGTTTTTTTGAAAGCCGATTCAAGTGTCTTAGCGAATCCTTGTCCGGACAGAGCGAAATAAGTTTCACCCGGAACGGTCAGGCTTGACCCGCCGCATATTCTGGCAAGAATAGGGTGGCCATTCCTTAATGCGCTTTCTTCACTTTCTAAAAAAATAGCTCCTGCACCTTCGCTCATGATTGTACCTGACGATTGTGGATGGAAAGGGGCGACAAGTTCTTTCGGATCATCTCCGGGCGTTGTACTTCTGATAATCCCTGTTCTGTACCACCATGCAAATTCATGTGGGCTAAACGGACTAAAGGAGGCTGATACAACCGCTTGTTCAATTCTTCCGGTTTCAATTGCTCTTGCTGCGGATAGTAAAGAGGTTAGACTTCCGGAGTCGCCGCTATAATACAAATTACCGGGTCCGTGTGCTCCCGTATATTTGGCAATAAAATGTGAAGGTACAGTGGTTAACTGTTTTACGCCGCTTAAAGGTGGAATTTTATTCAAACCATCCCCCAGTAAGGAAAAATCGAGGATTTCATTGCCGTTCTCGCTGCATATGGAACGAAAGATCTGAAGTGTCTCAGAATCAACATTCACTGTATGGTTGGCCACATAAACTGCACAATTTATGGCGTTGTTCTCCAAGCTTGACATCAGATTATAATCATTCAACGTTTGAATGACTGCTTTCATTTGCATCTTGTTATATCTAAGCATGATATTTGAACCGGAAATCCCCAGGTCTCTGATATTAAAATTCTTGATTTCACCGCCAAACCGGCATGCATAAGTGGATGAATCAAATTGGGAGATTTCACTGAATGCGGTTTGCCCTTGAATCATCGCTTTATGGACGTCCTTGGGATCATTTCCCAGAGGGGTTACACAACCCATGCCTGAGATCACAACTGTTGTATTCATGGGTCAAACAACTCCCAACACAGCATTTTTGGAACCGGAATTCCAATAATCGTAATACCAATCCACTGTTTGTCGGATTCCTTCTTCGAGAGAAGTTTCTGCAGACCAATTGAGCATAGATTTTGCTTTATCCGGTGAAAGGTGCTGGTGTAGGATTTCACTGTTTTTTTGATGTTCGTACAGCGGTTCAATATGTTCAAGATTCATGGCACGCTGAATGATTTCGATAACTTTTTTAATGTCCCACAGCTTGCCTGTTCCAAAATTAAAAACGTTACCTGTTCCTTCTTTATCAACATAATCGTACATAGCCATATAAGCGGCAATCAAGTCTTGAATATACAAGAAATCTCTCATGTATATTCCGTTTGAAGGGATTCTAATAACCGGCGGTAGTTTGGCGTACAGCCGCTGCATGGTGCCGGGTACTAACCGGCGGTAATTCAAGTCACCGCCCCCGTAAATATTGCCGAAACGGCCTACCGCAATCGGCAAATTAAAGCTGTGTCTATAACTCTGAGAAATAAGATCAGAACAAGACTTCGATACATCGTAGGGATTTCTACCTTGGATCGGCATATCTTCATCATAGGGGAGAATGGGACTGTCACCATATACCTTGTCACTGGATGCAACTATTATTTTCGATATCTGGTCTTGGTGGATGCGGCAAGCCTCCAGTAGATTGTAGGTGCCCTTTACATTGGTTTCAAAAGTCTGCATGGGGATCTGGTAGGCCAAATCTTGAAGGGAAACGGCAGCGAGGTGAAAGACCGTGTTAATTTTTCCGACGGTAATTGCCCGTTCAATCAAGTTGTAGTCGGCAATAGAACCATAATAGCATGTAATCTCCTTGTTGAGCCCCAGTTTGGCAAACTGGCTTCGCGGGTTGAACTCACTCAGGATAGTGGTTACTTCAGCACCTTGATTAATGAGATGATGAGTTAACCAGGCACCTACAAATCCGGAAGCACCTGTAACTAAAGCTCGGCAATCGGATAAAGAGCGTTGCATTGTTAAAACCCCCCAAGTGTTATGGTAAGTCAATGATAAAGGATTAAATATCCATTTTTGTCGATAATATACCCATTGCTAAATAATTACAATATTTTTTTGCTCTACTAAATTCCAAAGATATCCAAAAACATCATTGCTATTTATAGAAAAATATGTATACAATAGCAACGAAATCAAATATCACTGGAGGTGCGGTATGGATAATATGGTTTATAACAAAGTAAAACATTTGTTGGTGGAAGTGCTTGATTTGCAAGAGGATCAAATAACGCCTGCTACTTTTTTATACAGAGACCTTCATTTGGAAAGTGCCGAAACCCTCGAGCTTACTTTTACGCTGGAACAGGAATTTGATATTTCGATAGGAAATCAGGAATTTTGGAATGTTCCAAATGTGATTGCTAATCAAGGCATGTACAGTAATGGCAAGTTCTCCGCTGAAGCGGTATCTTTAATCCGGCAATATTTCAATGTATCGGATGAGGAGCTTTCCGGCATTGTAAGCCCCTATGATCTGTTTAATTATGTGACGGTTGAAAATATGGTAGATTTTGTTGCCAGTAAAATGAAAACTTCTGCCAATTCCTAGGCTTTTGGAGATCAGAATTCATACTTAAATCCAAAAAAATGTAATTGGATGTGAACCCTTTGAACATTGATTTTTCCGGGAAAGTGGTTATCATTACCGGCGGAAGCAGGGGAATCGGCAGAGGATTGGTACACAACTTCGCCCGGGCTAACGCCATCGTATACTTTACATATTTATCAAATGAAGATAAAGCGGCAACTGTTATTGAAGAGTGCAAAAAGCAATATGGAGCCGATGTCGTAGGGCTTAAAGTGGATGGAACGTCCAAAGAGGACGTGGATAATTTCGTGAAAATGGTTTGGAATACGCATAAACGTATGGATGTTGTTGTCAATAATGCCGCTTGGATTCCAAGAGGTCTGTTTCTTCAGATGAGTGAGGGGAATTGGATCGATGGCATCAACGCAAATTTGAATTCGGTCATTTACTTTTGCTCTTCAGCCATTAAATTCATGATTTTAAAAAAATCGGGTTCCATTATTAATATTTCGTCCCGTTCTGCGCTGCAGCCTGGACGGGGACAGGCCGTTTATTCAGCGACTAAAGGCGCTGTCGAGTCCTTAACTAAAGTTCTGGCGCTGGAGTACGGTCCTTATAATATCCGTGTGAATACTTTGGCCCCTGGACTGGTTGAAACGGATGTTGTAGATACCATGCAATCCGAGCTAAAACAGAAAATTCTAGATCGAACACCTTTGGGGAGATTTGGAACAGCTGATGATATCAGTAACGCTGCTCTATTCTTGGCAAGTGATTATGCCTCATATATTACAGGTACACAATTACTGGTAACTGGGGGAAGGCATTTGGATTAACGTTCTGTTACAAGGGAGAGGTGTGTTTCATTTGCGTTATATGAAATTGGTCTCTTTTACAAGACTAAGTTCAACTGAGGTGGAATCCTGTCAGGTTCTTCAGCCTCGCGAAGATGTATTTGAAAGCGAATTCGATACAGGCTTAACGATCCCGTTTTTTGTGCTGCTGGAATCTATTTTCCAAACTGCAGGACGACTTGCCCGTGAGGTTACCAATAATCAATATGGCGCCGGGATCGTAAGTTTCAGTAATTTTGCATTTGCCAGGCCGATATTTCCGGACGAGAAAGTTACCTTTTCTGCAAAATTGTTGTCCATCAATGAAGATATCCGCAGCTTTTTTTTTCAAATCAAAATCTCCGTTGAGGGTCAAATCATTGTTCCGGATGGAAAATTAATAACGAAGCAAGAAGATGTAATTGCTACTTCTGATCTAAATAACAGCATGATGTTATCCGTGGAAGATGGATTGATCCAATTGGGATTGATGGGGGGGCATTGACTTGTTGATTTGGATTATTAATATTTTCTTTATTTTATTATTCCTGGTGCCCGGGTTTCTGGGTGTTTTTTTTATGTTGGAAAGAAGCCGTGTCAGAACAACCTTGGCCACTCTAAAGCCCTATTATCCTAATGTCTCAGTCTTATTGCCGTTTCGCGGGATTGATTATAACTTTGAGGATACCTTGAAGAGTCTTGCGGCTCAGAAATACCCGGGGAACTATGAAGTATTGGCGATCACTTCCGAGGAGAACGGACAGGAAATAGATTTGGTCAAAAAATATGAGGGTCTGTCACCATTAATTCATTTGGTAAAGGCAACTCATTCAGATGTATCCAAGTTTCGGAGCGATAAAGTAAATAATCAACTAACCGGGATAGATCATGCATCCAGCGATACCGAAGTTTATTTGTTTATTGATTCTGATATTGTTCCTCAATCCACATGGATCGAACAAATGGTACAGCCCCTGCAGCTCGAAGGTTTAGGCCTCACTAGCGGAAGCGCATGGATCGTATCGAAGCGAAAAAGCGTAATGGCCCTTGCGGCAAGGTACTGGGATTTTCTGGCTACTACCATGATTACATTTCCGGTAACCAGTTTTGCCAGAGGGTTCTCATTTGCGGTTAGAAAAAAAGTGTTTGAGCAAATCGGAATGAAGTCGATCTGGTCTGAAGCATTTCATGACAATTTCACAATATCGGATGTCGTAAGAAAGGCCGGGTACCAAATAAAGTATATTCCTGATTGCCTGGTGCCGGAACATTTTGATATACAGGGTTTATCTTGGGTTACGTGGGTGAAACGGCAAGTATTAAACACGAAGAAAAACTACAAACGCCTGTGGGCATTTGGGTTCTTCCTGGTAACCTTACCGCGTTTATTGGGAGCTGTTCTATTTGTGATTTCACTTGTCCTGATGTTAACTGGGAATATGCCGCCTGTTCTGGAGATATTCTTGTACTGGCCGTTATTGCACATTATAGGTACTGCCATTGTAGTGGGAGCCGTATCCCAGGATTATTCCCCCGATCAGGGTTATCCACATTCATTTATGAATGCTTCCCTGTTGGTGCTTTCTTCATTTGTATCTGTTTTGTACTGCATCAGCTCACTTTGGGCTATTGTGTCCAATAAAATGGAGTGGAGAAACCTTGTTTATCATCAAAAAACTCCATTTACTACGGTTGTAACGGGAGAAAGGTTGAATAACAATGACCAATGAGGATGAGAAAGTCGCGGTTATTCATAAACGGATCTATTTCAAAAATACCGATTCCGGCGGTGTGGTCTATTTCGGTAATGCTTGCGAGTTTATCGAAGCCGGCTGTACGGAATGGTTCCGGCTGCATGCGCTCTCACTTAAAGAGATACTGGATCAATACAACCTTTTTTTTGTGATGAAAAAAGTTGAAATTGATTTTTTGCGTCCCATTTACTATGACGAGTGTATAGAGATCAGAACATCGGTCAAGAAAATCATGCATTATTGGGTTGATTTTTATACTGAGATTCTCGTTGATCATGATAAACGTTATATCGCAGAGAATAGAATGATTCCTGTAGATATTACAACCAAAACACCGACGCTAATCCCTGAGGATGTATACTCCGCAGTAAAAGGAGCCTGCAGAATATGAGATTTATTTTTATTGATGAAGTAACCAGCATTTCAAACGACTCTATTACCGGGAATAAGTATGTATCATTGAATGAAGATATATTCAGAGATCACTTTCCGGAACAGCCCGTGCTTCCTGCTGCATTGCTGACAGAGTCAATCATTCAGTTATCCAGAATCTTCACTTGGATGAATAGTGAATATCAATATTCGCTTATACCCATAAAATTTGAAAGGCTGAAGTTTTTGCGTATGGTTGGCCCCGCTAATATTATCAAAGTGGAGCTTTCTTTTAACCCAACCGATAACGAAGACAACGTTAAGGTGAAGGCGAAAATAAAGTCCGGTGAAACGGATCTTGTTAGTGAAGGATCGATAGTCTTTCAAAAGGTGAACTTTGCTTCTATTCATCGAATAGAAGCCTGTAAGTCTCTTGTTGGAATATTAACCAAAAATCTGTGAGAACTATGAAGAGGTATTTAGATGAGAGCCTCCCGTTACCAACAGATCTGCTCCGGTAATATAGTCTGCATATGTACTTCCCAGAAATGCCGCTGCATGGCAAACATCTGCTGCGTAACCCACTCTTTGTAAAGGTATCTTTTTCACATCTTCTTCAGTGACTATTTTTTGTTTTTCTGTAACGATCAAACCGGGAGATATGGTATTTGCGCGGATACCAAAGCTTCCATATTCAATGGAAATCGCTTTTGTGAGCGATTCAACCGCGTTTTTTGTTGAGGAGTAGGCCGCTTGCCCTTTAATAGGATGATCAGAACACACGGTTGAGATATTGATGATACTTCCGGATTTGTTCTTAATCATATACTTAAGGGCGGATGTGCAGTGATTGACAACGCCCATGATATTGGTCTGGACTGATTTATTCCATATCTCTTCTGTGGTATTGAGAAAATCCGCTCTCCATATGAATGCAGCATTATTAATTAGAACGTCGATGGCTTGATCTTTCTTCCAAACATCAGAAGTGAATGCCTCCACCTCATCTGCTGATCGTGCATCTACTTGGATCCCGGTCGGTTGTTGGCCTTTAACGGTGTCAAATACGGAAGGGTTGAACTGTTCAGCAGATCGGTAGGTATAGTATACCGTTGCATTTAGATTACAAAAGGCTGCCACAAGCTGACGGCCAATACCTCGGGAACCGCCGGTTATCACAATAACTTTTCCGGAATAATCTAAGTCCATCATGAAATACCCCTTTTTTTGACTATTATTATATTTAATGGTTAAAAACGACTCTATCGTAATCATATATAACATTTCAAATTAAATCAATATTATCCATAATTAATGATATATGGGATGTGGTGATTTGATGTGCCGATAGTAAATAAAAGAATTGTTATGAGTCAAAGACCACAAGGGATGCCTGCTCACCAACATTTTCGTATGGAAACGGTAGAGATTCCAGCTGTTTTGGATGGTGAGGTGCTTGTTGAAACCAGGTATCTTTCCGTAGACCCCTATATGCGAAATCTTATGCGCCGCAGTAAATCGTATATGAGTTCCTACCAGATTGGCGGACTCTTCGGAGGAGCGGGAATTGGTGAGGTAATAGAAAGCCAATCGCCAGATTTTCGCAAAGGGGACATGGTGTGGGGTATTTTGGGCTGGCAGGAGTATAGTGTCCATAAAGCAGTAAATCTACTAAAAACCGATCCGCATCTGGAACCAGTCACTGCTTATCTTGGGGTTCTGGGTACACCTGGGCTTATCGCGTATTTTGGACTTATCGACGTGTGCAAGCCCTGCAAGGGAGAAACCCTAGTGGTATCCAGCGGGGCCGGAGCGGTTGGGAGTGTAGTGGGTCAAATCGCCAAAATATATGGATGCCGTGTGGTTGGAATTGTAGGTTCGAATGAGAAAGTGCGCTATTTGAAAGATGAACTTGGCTTTGATGAAGCGATAAATTATAACCAGGTCGAGAACTTGCGCATAGAATTAATGAAGTCTTGTCCTAAGGGCATTGATATTTATTTCGATAATGTAGGTGGAGATATTTCTGACGCGGTTATCGGTCATATCAACGACTTTGCCCGGATTGCCCTGTGTGGCCAAATTTCACTCTACAATCGGGTCGTGCAAGAAACGGGCCCCCGGATTCTACCGTCTATTCTTGTCCATAGAGCCATGGTGAAAGGGATTATCATTTCAGATTATGAAGAACATCTGCCGAGAGCCCGACAAGAGCTTAGTCATTGGATTTCAGAAGGAAAGCTGAAAGGCTCCGAAACGATTGTCGAAGGATTTGACAATATTATTGACGCTTTTATCAATCTATTTAGCGGAACGAATATCGGAAAACAATTAGTGCGGATATGAACTAAATGTAAGGGAAGACATACCTATGACATTCATAAACTCTGTAACAGGAAAAATTCATAGTTCTGAACTTGGTTTCACCCTTGTACATGAGCATCTTCGGGTCAGGTCAGTCGAGCTCGCCACACAATTTCCCCATTTATATAACCACGACGAGGAATTCCAGCTGGCAAAGGATCAAGTCCTCTCCGTGAAAAATGCAGGCGTCAATACCATTTGTGATCCAACCGTGATGGGCCAGGACCGGGATGTTGTCTTTATGAGAGAGATCTCCGAATGTACGGGGGTAAGAATTATTGCAGCGACGGGAATTTACACTTTACAGGATTTGCCCGAACCTCTTCGCAATAAAGATATTGATTATGTAGCTGATTTATTTATTAGGGATATTGAAGTTGGCATTCAGAACACTGAAATCAAGGCGGGTTTCCTCAAATGCGCTACTGATATTCCGGGTATAACCCCGGACGTGGAAAAAGTGATCCGTGCTGTCGCTCGTGCCCACAAGAGAACCGGTGTCCCCATTATGACTCATACGCATGCAGCTTCTAAAAATGGTTTAAATCAATTGGACTTGCTCGAAGAAGAAGGGGTGTCGGCCGGTTCCGTTATTATTGGACATTCAGGGGATAGCAACGACTTCTCCTACTTAACGCAGTTGTTGAACAGAAATACACTATTGGGATTTGACAGATTTGGATTGTCTATGGGGATGTATTCCAGCGAGCGTCCCGGTATTATTCTGCAGCTTATAGAACAGGGATATTACAAACAGTTAGTTGTATCTCAAGATTATTGCGGTTCAATTGATTGGTGGGACCGGGAAGAGGTGCTTCGATTTGCGCCAGACTGGTCAATGACACATATTACAACCCACCTCTTTCCGTATTTAATTGAAAAAGGAGTGGGACCAGAAATTTTGAATGAAATCACAGTGAATAATGTACGGAAATGGTTTGAACATGCGGGGAATCAAGTTGCTAACTGAAGAACTATAAATTTATAACTGGAGATAAACAATGAAGATGAATAACAGCTTTCTGAAAGATATTATTAAAATGCCTAGTTTTATTGCCTTAGTCTTTACCATAACTATGCTTGGAATCAATGTTTCAGCGACCAATCCTTTTTTGTCTCTTTATTGTATTGAGCAGACGGGTATGAGCCCTTTATCGTATGGTGTGCTGATGTCAATTACAATGATCTGCGGATTAGTCATAAGTACAATAATCGGAAAAGCATCTGATTATAAATTCAGCAGAAAAGGAATGATTATTTTTACGCTGATCTCTACGGCAGCGGCGTATGTGTTATTTGCTTATTTTACAAATTATTATGTACTGCTTGCCGTGTCTGCGATATTTTTCGGCATCTCTTTTGCATCATTTCCGCAAGTATTTGCCTATGCAAGAGATTCAATCTCCAAATCCAATATTAGCGCGATCAACCAACCTCTTGCGATGAATCTATTAAGAATGCTTTATTCGCTTGGCTGGATTGCCGGCCCTTCAATCGGTTCACTGTTAGTCAATAGGTATAATTTTCATTCTCTGTTTCTCATCGTTGCTGCAACTTATGTCTTTGTAAGCTTGCTGGCTTTAATTCTATTTCGTGGCGATAAAAAAACAATAACTGAAAGAGAAGTAAAGCAGCCTGTTCATCTGGGAAGATTTGTGAAACAGCCGCAGATCTCCTCTGTTCTCAGCACATTTGTGCTGCTCAGCATTGCCTCTTCCATGAGTACAATCGTTTTGCCATTGTTCTTTTCAACTACTCTGCACGGCAATTACCAGCAGTTAGGCTGGCTTTATAGCATTACGGCTATAGCAGAGCTTCCTTTAATGATTGTTGTTGGAATCATGGCCAGAAAAATGGGGAAGAGCAAAATTATACTTTTGGGGATATTCTCAAATTTCCTGTATTTCCTGGTCTTTGCCTTATCTCATTCCATATTGCTTACCTATTTCGCCCAGCTGCTTAATGCAATCTCGGTATCGATTATTATGGGATACGGGATTAGTTACTTCCAGGAATTACTGCCCGATGAACCGGGAACAGCAACAACCTTGTATAGCAATACCTCCAGAATCGGCTCTTCAATGGGAGGAGTGGTTTCCGGAGCGGTTTCCGGGATGTTCGGTTACCGGTCGGTATTTGTTGTTTGTATGTCCATAACTCTGGTTGCGCTATCCATGTTTGGTTTAATCAGTACATCGTTTAGTAAAACAACCAACGAGGAGGTAGAAACAATTTGATGATTCGAAATACTTCGGAAGAAGATCTTCCTGTGAAGTTAAGTATCATTGTTCTCGCTTATAATATTAAACACATGGTATCTCAGTGCTTATTGTCACTGAATCATCAGGTCCGGATACAAGATGATATGTTCGAGGTTGTGTTCGTGGATGATGGCTCTGATGACGGGACACAAGAGGCGGTAGCAAACTTAAAAATCGATTATAAACTAAAATACGTATACAGAGCAGCAGATTCCAAAAAATGCAGATCGACTGCAAGGAATTTAGGAGCTTCAGAGGCTAGCGGGGACCTTCTTTTATTTTTGGACGGAGATCAGGTGGTTGAACAAGATTTCATCTATCAACATTTGAAAGTTCATCAATTATGCAGTGAGACGTTAGTCGTTGTAGGTCTAAGGGATTTTCTGTCTGTAGACAGCCCGATTCAATTAAGCAATGGTGAAGAAATTGATCGGTCCTCATTGATCCTGGAGAGGAGAGATCCGAGACTGCCTATATTCGAAAGGTTCTCGGAAAATGCGGGGAATATCGAAAATATTTGGGCTTTGCTCTATAGCTGCAACTTTTCACTAAGCAAAAAAATATATTTCGAAGTTGGGGGATTTGACGAAGACTTTATAGAGTGGGGACTCGAAGATTGTGAACTGGGGTATCGTCTATATCAGCAGGGAGCCAAATTCGTCGTAAACACAAAATGTATTGTGCTGCATCAGTACCACCCAAGCATTTACGATGCGAAAAAATATCTGGGCTGGTTTATAAACCTCGAATTATTCAAGAAAAAACATCCCAGTCTGGAAGTTGAATTACAGGGCATTCTTGCAGACTGGTTTGACCCTGAACGGAGGAAGCCTTGGAAGGATGCGTTTATCCGATTCGAGCTTGCCGTAAGAGCTGTTAAAGGAATCTATAATAACTTAAACACTTTGTATAAGTTAGTTGTCGTTACCGATGGAAACGATACGGAAGACTTGTTATTAAGAATTACCAATGCGCTTAAATCCCATAACGTCTTGGTTATTGATTTCTCAGATTCTGACTTGGACCTGTTGATTCAGCTGGTTCCGCGGTCGTTTGATTTGCTCTATTACAGGCAGCCTTCTCAGGAAAGAATCATTGAGGTCTTCAAGTCTGTTGCCACAAATATATCTGAACTATGAGAATGCGGCATAGTTTCTAGATTTGCTGTCCGGAAATGTGAGCTAAATCTGATAACATTCTCAAAAAAACGAGAACGATCAGTAAAAACAATTCTTTACCGATCGTTCTCATTATGCTAGAATATCCCTATAAGCACGGAAAAAAGGCATGAACGATGATAATTATAGAATGATCTTTCTCAAAAAAGATGAAGGGGCTGATGGATACCCGTCAAGGTTCAGCGATCAAAGAGTCAGATCAAGTATGGATGACAGAATATTATGTACAGCATGTCTATCAAAGCGGGCTTCAATATCTTGCAATGATTGAGCCTAATGGTGTGATAGCTAAAATGAGCGTCAACCGCGCCGTCAATGGACTCGGTAGTCTGCAGCAGACCGCACGGTTATCGGTTCTATTACTAAAAAAATAAAAGGCTGCAAGAAACTATTTTTTTTGATTAAACTAGAACGATCGTTCTCGATACAAGGGAGTGAAATGGAAGGGCGATAACTAATGTGAGGAGAGATCGTTAATGAAAACCTTGATCATTATAGGGCATCCCGAATTGAACCGTTCACGGATCAACAAAGCCTGGGCGGAAATGCTGAAGCAACAAAAGGATATCACCGTACATGTGCTTAGCGGAGCCTATCCGGACAAGAACATCAATATCGCCAAGGAGCAGGCGCTGCTGGACGGGCATGACCGGATTATTTTTCAATATCCTCTGTACTGGTACAGTACGCCACCGCTCCTCAAGCAATGGTTCGACGAGGTGCTGGAATATGGCTGGGCTTTTGGACCTGGCGGAGAGCATTTAAAGGGCAAAGAAATCGGTATCGCCCTTTCAACCGCAGGTACGGCGGCTTCTTATCAGCCTGGCGGTTATAACTTGTTCACCATCCAGGATATCACTAAACCCATTGAGGCGCTTGCCAATCATGTCAGCGCGCTGTATCTACCGCCTTTTACGCTTCACAATGCCAACCAAGTAACAGATGAAGAGATAGCTGCAAGTGGGGCCGCTTATCTGGAACATTTCGAGACGGTTACAGTCATTTAAACCAAAACCAGGAGGAATTTAAGATGAACAACAAAGTAGCATTAGTAACAGGAGCAAGCAAAGGGATCGGATTTGAAGTCGCCAAACAGTTAGGGCAGCAAGGAATTACGGTATTAGTGTCGGCACGAACGAAGGCTGACGCTGAAGAAGCTGCCGGCCATCTGAAAGTCCAAGGCATAGAAGCCATTGGTGTAGAGCTGGAAGTGACGAATAGCGCGCACATTGCCGCGCTCACTAAGTGGATCGAGGATCAGTACGGCCGGTTAGATATTTTGGTCAACAACGCAGGGATCTGGGCGGAGCCATCTCAAGCCGAAGGTGCCTTTGAAACCACTTTTGAGGTCAATACATTCGCCCCTTATCACATTACCGAAGCGCTGCTTCCCCTGCTTCTGAAAAGTAATGCGGGTAGAATCGTCAATCAGAGCAGCGCTTTGGGGTCGATCCAGTTTCTGTTGACCAATGAGTTGGCACAGCGGCTCGCTACTCCTGCCTATGCCGCGTCCAAGGCGGCTCTCAATATGCTGACTGTGTATTGGGCTAAGAAATACGAGGGAACCCAATTGAAGATCAATACCGTGCACCCAGGTTTGGTGAAGACCCGCATGGGGGGAGATAAAGCTGAATTATCGCCTGAAGAAGGTGCGAAGACGGCAGTTCGTTATGCCACTCTGGCTGCGGACGGACCAACAGGCGGTTTCTTTTATATGGATAATACGCTTCCGTGGTAAGTTAACTCCCCAAAGGAGTAGACAATCATTAACATAAGAGTCCTGGTGATCAAGAAACCCTTGGTCCATCAGGACTTTTTTTATGTTACGCATTGCCGATACCATCGGAAGAACCATAGTGGCACCGTATGGAATTCCGTCTGGCCTCATTATTATGCTGATGGGTGTGCCATATTACCTTTTCCTTATGTATCGCTCTCTGGTTAGTAAGGTGTAAACATCGGATACTATCCGTTCTCTATACTTTCTCCATACTTTTGTGGTAGGGTTGACTTATAACTATTCAGCGAGAGGGTTAACACTTTGTTTAAAATAAAATTCGGAGATTTCATTATCATTGGGGTTGTACTGCTTGTCGCAGGCGTTATCTATGGGGTGGAGTGGCTGGATACTCGCAACGATACGTATGTTCAAGGACAGCTGGCTGCTCAAATCACGGTGGATGGCAGACCGTACAAGACCGTGAATTTGACCAAGAAAGAGCAAGTAATCGACATCCAGACCAAATACGGGCATAATACGCTAAAGGTATTTGATTACGGGATTCAAATGGTCTCTGCGGATTGTCCGAGGAAAATATCGATGCAGATGGGTTTCAAAACGAAGCCGCATCAGCAGATTATATGTATCCCCAACCGGGTGCTGGTTGAGGTGATTAACCCTGAAGGCTCTCAGGGCGAGGATGAACTCGACGCTGTTATTTAGGATCATAGAGATGAGAACATAGGCTGACTTTCGGGGGCGATCCTGAGGTCAGCTTTTTTTTTATATAAAAATATTCCCTTTGGGCTCCTTCTGGACCATTTATCATTGATTACCGAGTTTGGGTTCTGGACGATATTGGATATGGATGTAGCATTTATCTATGACATCATGGTTTACGAGAATCACCGCAGAGCGGGGTATGGCAAGAAAATGATTCAATATATGGGGGGATTAATTCAAAAAGAGGGATTGAACAAAATGGTTCTGAATGTATTTTCGAATAACGTCGCGGCAAATGCTTTGTATGAAAGCATGGGTTTCACAGTGATTGCAGAAGAAAGCGGACAGAAAGCAATGATTAAATACTTGTAAGCTCCTATGTGGAGAAAAACGCAGCAAATCAAAGCAAATAATCGACCGGTTAAGAACGGAGCCAAAGAATGCGCCTTCATTCCTGCAGGATCGGCATTCTTTAGCTTCTTTTGCCATTGGATATGTTTTACATTGAATGGCCGCAGGCGTATGATTCAAATCAGCAACCGAATGTTATATAACTGTTCTCAAATTGCTGAATTCCGACAGTGGGAACGGGGGAACCAAACGTGAATGATAGCGTCGAAGACTGGATGCTGGAAATCACACTGGGGTGAATCTTTGCGCGGGCCGACAAACCGTCCCGACAAGGTAGGGCAATCTCGCTGCCCGAATCCGTCAGCTAACCCCGTAAGCGTTGAAGAGAGAGGATGAGCCGCCATGATCGATTAGCCGACCACGGAGAGCCCTGCCGCTTCTGTGGTCTTTTTGCTGTGGACATTTGAATGAAAGACTGTGCACACTGCAAAGAAAACGTCATTTAACAATGGGCAAATGTTAGTTTTGGGAGTCTAAAATATTAGTTTATAGCGGGAGGGCTTCTTATTGTTACAGCGTTTATTGTCTGCTTCTGGGTAGGCTTGTTGCTGCTCCTGACCAGCGGTGTTCACGGGCACGGGTTTGGGCATATCCATATGGGAGGAAGCGCGGGAGACGCGGGAGGGACGACTTTTGTACCTATTCTTCCCTTGATGGTTTTTGTTATGGCTTGGGGCGGCGCCGGTTATGTGCTGACCCGGTTCAGTGAATGGAACGGACTTTGGGTTCTGCTGATTTGTACCTTCATCGCTATTGTACTGGGCTGCCTGATGTATTATGTGCTGGCCAAGGTGATGCCCCGGTATGATGATAGTATGAAAGAATTGGATTATGATCCGGCTGGGCAGCTTGGGTATATCAGTATCCCGGCAGCAGATGGAGCAGTCGGAGAAATGAAGTACGTGCTACAAGGCACGATGCGCTCCATTGGGGTACGGGCGGAAACCGGCCAGCGGCTCTCCAAGGGAGACAGAGTTATTATTTTGAAGGTAGATAAGGGAATTGCAGCCGTAACCCTCTTCGAGCGGGAAACGGAATATGAGTGAAACAAGGGAGAGTCGAACTGAATGGTCATTATTTATTTAACCGGGGCGATTGTTGCTGTTATCCTGCTTGCGTTATTTACGATTGTGAATGCCTACAAAAAAGTTCCGCCCAATCAGGCGATGATTGTGTATGGTCTCGGCGGGAAAAGAGTGGTGCAGGGGGGCGGGACTTTCGTCATTCCCGGCTTTCAGAACAACAAGACCATCTCCATGATGCTCATGAGCTTCGATGTCATTCCCGCTCAGGCCATGTTCTCTAAGCAAGGTATTAAGCTGAACCTGGAAGCTGTGGCACAGATCAAGATAAAAAGTGAACCAACGGCCATTCTTACCGCCAGTGAGCAGTTTATCGACCGGCCTGAAGAAGACCGCGAAACGATTATTCTGCATTCCGTGGAAGGGCATTTGCGCGGTTTGATCGGACAGTTGACGGTGGAATCCATTCTGAAGACGCCCGACGAGATCAACAGTAAAATGCGGGAGACGTGCTCGGAAGACCTCGATAAAATGGGACTTGAGGTCGTCAGCTTCACCATTAAGAAAATTACGGACGACAAAGGATACATCGATAACATGGGTGTTCCAGAAATTGAGCGTATCCGCCGTGATGCCAGCATAGCCAAAGCGGAGGCGGAGCGCGACATTCAAATCAAGCAGGCTGAGGCAGAGAAGGAATCCTCGATAGCCAAAGCTAATTCTCACCAGGCTACCATTGAAGCGGAAACCGCTGCCCGGGCGAAGGAGTCGCTGTTTGAGAAGGAGCTGAACATCAAGCAGGCGGACTTTAAGCTGGAGACGGAAGTGAAGAAGGCGCAGGCGGATCTGGCATACGAGCTGCAACAGAACAAAATCAAGCAGTCGCTGGTCACCGAGCAGGTCAAAATTACGCAGATGGAGGCGGAGGCGAACCGGACCGTCCGCGAGATTGAAGTAGAGCTCAGACAGAAGGAGCTGGAAGCAACGGTTATCAAACCGGCGCAGGCGGAGAATCAGGCGACGATTATGAGAGCGGAAGCAGCCAAACAACGGCAAATCCTTGAAGCGGAGGCTGAGGCCGCCACAACCACTAAACGCGGACTGGCGACAGCAGAAGCGGAGCTTGCAAAAGGAAAGGCCAACGCGGAGATTGTTCAATTGGCAGGGGCGGCGGAAGCAGGCGCGCTTGAGAAGAAAGCGGAAGCTTACAAACAGTTCACGCAAGCTGCGCTTACAGTTGAATTTCTGAAGATTCTACCTGAACTGGCTGAGAAAATCGCTTCTCCACTGGCTAATGTAGATAAAATCACGGTGATCTCCCAGGACGGCGCATCGGCCGGGGTGAACAAAATTACCGGTGATATTGCCAAGATGATGACTCAAATACCGGAATTAACCCAAACCCTTACCGGAATGAATGTGTCAGAAGCGATCAGCGGGCTGTTTGGCAAAAATAAAGAACTGTAAGTCATGCAACTTGCGGCGGTACCTGGAGCCTGCTTCGGAACATTTTGGCAACTTACCGCTGCGTTACACACAAAAAGACAGCACCGGGCATTATGGGTTCAGTCCCATGAATCTCGGTGCTGTCTTTTGATTTCAGATTAATGCCGATAAGTCACCGTATGGTCCTTAGTCGGTGAAAATATGATTGCCTATGGAAAGATTCTGTGGACGTGACCAGATCCACTTGCTGGTAGCAGTGCTCGGATTAAAATAGTAGAGCGAATTATGCGTCGGGTCCCATCCGCGAACGGCATCGAGAGCCGCGAGATCAGCGGTACGGTTCGGAACAAGCCAATACTGGCCATCCGCTATAGCTGTAAAAGCGCCGGGCTGAAAGACGACATCCCGGATATTGTCCGGAAAAAGGCTCGATTGGATCCGGTTCATTACCACCGCGCCGACAGCTACCTGCCTCGAATAGGGTTCGCCCCGGGCTTCACTGTATATAACCTTGGCAATCATAATTGCTAACATAAAGGAGGGGGAATAAAGTGAAATCTCTCACCCTAATGCTATTGTTACTCATCGTTGCAAGCTTTGCCCTAAGTCCGTCAGCAAGTGCTTCATCTGTGTTCGAACCGGGGAGAATCTCACGGGACTTATGGTATCTTCAGCACCGGCTCAAAACTTTAGATTTCTTCACTCAGCCATTAGATGGACAGCATGGTACACAGACCAAGACAGCCGTATTTAAGTTGCAAAAGGAATACGGAATTCCAGTCGATGGACTTCCAGGAAAAACCACCTGGAACGCACTAAAGAAATATTCTCTGAACATCTACGAATTGGATATGGGGGCGGGCGGAAAGGACAACACTTACTAATTAGAAGGAAGAACGATTATCGATTAGTTATTGCTTCATAAAACAAATCAAAATGTTTGTCTTCACTGTATCTTTCGGTGATCTTAGCTTCATAGGTATAGGAGTTTCCATTGGTTTTGGTGAAAATAATGACTCGATTATTTACCGTTTTATACTGCATTTCCATGCCGTTTATCACTTTTTCATTTATATTATCTGTGATTATATCCATTTTACTTTGAGTAATCTTGAAAATATCCGTTCCTTTATAAGGTCCATATAATATTCTAATGTCACTACTGTTGTTCTTAGCTTTATTAAGTTCTCCTTTTTTATCTGTAAATAAATAAATAAAGGATTCACGATCCTGTACTAACGGATCGGACAAGATATCAATCTCTTTAACTTCAAAGCCTTTTACGTTAGGAATAACTCCACCACTATTTTCGATTTCTTTAGTTGCTTGTTTTAATCCGTTTTCTTTAGATGTGCAACCAGCAAGGCTTAGTATCACTACGAATATAAAAATTAACATTAAGAATTTCCTCATGTTTTCCTCCTTTTTGTTAATTTAATGTTTTACGAATAACATTAAACATAAATTAAGATATGATTTATTTATAATTGAAATACACTTATTTTTGTTCGGAATGTATCAGGCCCGAATAGAATGAGCCTGATACGAAAAATTATTTTACTGACTCAATAAACTCAATAATTTTTTCGTTAGAAGTATTTTTAGCAATTATGAAATGACTTAATCCACCCTTAAACCAACTATATGCAATATAACCTTGTTCGGGAATACTCTTAAATTGACCATGTACACCATTTATAAGGATATCTTTAGCATCTTCATCCATGATTACAATTTCCATTTTCTTTGTTGTGTAATCTATCCAACTTGTGTTGTCCGTTGTATTTCTGTAACGGATAGTTACTTCTTTGAATTTTTCAACATCAACTTTAGCTCTAACATTTTCATTAAGTATCGTTGTTGGTTCGTTATATATAATACTTTCTTGATAAAAATTTGTTGGAAGCTTTGATGGAAGCTGTAATTCAGTATTTCCAAAAACCTCTTTTGCCTCGTTAGCATTCAATACTTTAGCAGAACTAGTAACTGAATGACCCGATACAAACTTCTCTCCATTATTGGAAGGAGAAGCTAATGTTGTACCTATTATCCCTGTAAGGGCAAGAATTGAGATAAGAGTAATTAAATATCTTTTCAAAAAAAACATCTCCTTCTTAACGATTTGTGTAAGCAATTCTATCATATCTAACATTAGATTGACTTCCATCTATACCATAAGAATCAGCATAAACCGTCATCTCACTGTAGAGACTGCCCATGTTAGCTGTATAGTTTGTAGGAACACTTTTAGTAGTTGTTATACTTTGGGCATACCAGTCTAAATATCGTTTATCTCTAAGATCGACGATTTTATATACTCCAAACTGCGCACCAGATGGACTGCTTGTTCCCGATGATGTTCTAACTTGAGAAAAGTAAACAGTTGTTGGCGTATTACTATTTCCTTGTACAGATTCACTCCTCCAGTACCTATAAGTTAATCCACTATAATTAGATCCACTATTGATAACTTCATAGGTTGATGGAAAACTGTCGGGATAAAAAATACCTTGTAAATCAGCAAAAGCGTTACTACTATACATCACCACTGAAATCAGGAATGCAGTTACTAATGCACATGAATAAGATATTAAGTTCTTAAATCGAAATTCTTTTTTGATAAAATTCAGCATATATTGCCCTCCTAATATTAAATATTTCAAATTACTTGCCTTCATCCTCTTTTTTCAATATTTACCTTAAAATATAAATATTACTATATATTGAATGAAATAAGTGTCGAATGGTGGAATAGATAGTTGCCAAATCTTCGCCAAATTACGACATTATTCTCTGAAATCTGAAAGCAGAAAAAAAGCTGACTTTCGGATATGCTCCGGTTGCCAGCTTGTTGTTTATTAAGAGAGTTATAGCCGTTGTTAGTCGGTGAAAATATGATTCCCAATGCTAAGATTCTGCGGGCGGGACCAGATCCACTTGCTGGTTGCGGTACTCGGATTAAAATAGTAGAGCGAATTATGCGTCGGGTCCCATCCCCGAACGGCATCGAGAGCCGCGAGATACGCAGTACGGTTCGGAACAAGCCAGTACTGGCCATCCGCTATAGCTGTAAATGCGCCGGGTTGAAAGACGACATCACGGATATTATCCGGAAAAAGGCTCGATTGGATACGGTTCATTACCACCGCGCCGACCGCTACCTGTCCGGTATAGGGTTCGCCCCGGGCTTCACTGTATATGACTTTAGCCATGATATCCATTTCGTAGATGTTCAGGGAATATTTCTTTAGTGCTTTCCAAGTCGATGTTCCTGTAATTCCATCGGCTGGAACTCCGTATTCCTGTTGAAACTTAAATACGGCTGTCTTGGTCTGTGTACCATACTGTCCATCTAATGGCTGAGTGAAGAAACCTAAAGTTTTGAGACGGTACTGAAGATCCCATACATCTCCTGAGCTGCTCCCGGGTTTGAGTACAGATGCAGCACTTGCTGACGGACTTAGGGCAAAGCTTGTAACGATGAGTAACAATAGCATTAGGATGAGAGTTTTTACTTTATTCATAGCCCCCTCCTTTATGTTAGCAATTATAAAGGGGGCAGGAAGAAGGGACAACACTCACATATTGGAAGAAAGCTTTTCTTTATTCGTAAATTTCAGTGATTCCTGTATTGATAAAATCCGGAACAGGCTCACCCTGAGCCGCCTTCAGCAGGGTGTTAATAATGAATTCTCCCCAGTGCTGCTCGTTCTGGGAGATGATTCCGGTGATCTGTCCGTTTCTCAAGGATTCCTGTACCGAACTGGTTAATCCCAGTGCGACATTAAATCGCTTTAGTCCCTTCGCCTTCCATACGAGTACAGAGCTGGACCCCGATATGAAGTCCAGACTGATCAAGGCACTGAAATGAGGATGTGCGTCGATCATCTCTTCCAGCTGATTCATGGCGCCTTCTTCGCTGCCATCATTGCTGCGGATATCAAGCACATCAATTGCTGTATGCTGGGCCAGGTAATCCTGCAGCCCGGCTAATCTCTGGCTTAGTCCCAGCATATGGGGCATGCCGGACTCGACAATGACCATGCCTTTGCTGCCCAGAAGCTGGTCCACGGCTTGGCCGATGATGCTTCCCGTCTTGTAATTATCTGCACCGATAAAGGATAAGCGCCGGCTGCCGGGTGAATCGGATTCAAAACAAACGACCGGGATTCCATTACCCAGGGCTTTGTTAATGACTTGGACAAGAGCCTCTGAGTCTACCGGATCGATCGCAATGCCGTCCACACCTCTTTTGATCATCATCTCCATAATCCGGATTTGCTGTTCGAGATTGGCCTCGTCCGGCGCCTGAACAAGCAGATTAATCTGATGTCCGGCAGCAGCGGCTTCCGCATTCCTCGTGATCATTTCATAGGTAGAATCTACCATGGGATAGATGATGCCGAAAGTAAGCGGAGGCCCATCAGGCTGTGGCGAGTGGGAGGGTACAGGGGTATCGTTCTGCCCCTGCACCCTCTGATTACGGGTTCCCGTGCAGCCGCTGAGTATTAGCCCGGTGGTCAGCAGTAGAACAAGGAATCGCCTGGCGATTCGTATTCGGCAGGTCACTAACGTATCCCTCCGTTCCTTCCGACACCGGCCTTCTCTTCCGGGCGGTCTTGTCTGCGGTATTCCATCGGCGTCATGCCTGTTACTTTCTTGAAGAGATTCGAGAAGTAGTGCTGGTCGTTATATCCCACCCGGAAGGCGATCTCAAACGTTTTGTAGCGGGTCGTCTTCAGCAGCTCTTTTGCTTTGCCGATCCGTGTAGCGGTCAGGAATTCGGTCATCGTCTGACCGGTTTCCTGGCTGAAGATTTTGCTAAGATGGCTTGAGCTGACGCCGATCTGTTGTGAGATTTCATAGAGGGAGAGCTGGTCATTGTCATAATTCTCACGGATATGCTGCTTCACCTGATCGATCAGCCCGCTGTATTTATCGGAGCCTTCATACCGCCATTTCCACAGCCGCTCGAGCAGTACATTCAAATAATCCAGACACTCCTGGAAACCGGTAATTTGACGGATGGCATGCTGCAGCTCGTTGATTAGATCGGCTGGGCTTTCCCCTGCATGAAAGCTCTGTTTGGCCGTATGCACCATTTCCAGCGTAATATCGTTGATCAGGTAATAAGCATACATTGATCCCCAGTTCATACTGCGGAGATCGGCGGCAAAATCCCTTATAAAGTCCTGAGCCTCTTTGGGTGTCCCTACTTTCAGGAAATGAATCAGCTTGTTCCGGTCGAGCAGGATGTTCTCTGATGAGGGATCATAGGAGGCTTCCCAAAGTGCCGCTCTGTTCTGTTTGGACATCTTCTTCCACATCTTATCTTCTTCCGCTTCCAGATAGGAGGCGTGTACTCCCTGCAGCCGTTCTTGGGGGCTGCCAAGACTGATGGACAAGTCGATACCGAATGCGGCTTTCAGTTCCTTGTGAATAGAGGTGCTCAAAGCTTCGAGGGTTTCGGACAACTGTGCTGAATCGAACCCTTTCAGGAGCAGGATCGTTTCGGTCCTGCTGCGTTTACAGAGGAGGCTGTCTGGAAGACCTTCAAGGCGTTCAGCAAGCCATCGCTCGGCTGCCAGGCTGACTCCTGTATCTCTTTCCATTGGGAACGAATCGGAGAATGGAAGCCCAAAGATAGCAACAGCGTAATAAGGAGCCATTATCTGCAGCCCAAGCTGGGCCGCTGCCTCAATGGCCGCTCCCGTACTGATTAGGCCACCACACAGATCGGAAACCAGCTGCTCCCGGGTATAAGTATTTTTTCGTTTCAAACGTTGTTCCTCGTCGATTTTTTCACTTGCCATATGAAGGAGCTGGATCAGGTCAGAGGAACTGACAGGCTTCAGGCAGTAATCCTCAACACCGAGCCTCAGCGCCGTTTGGGCATATTGAAAGTCGTCGTGTCCGCTTAAAATGATGATTTTGGTATGAGGCAGCTGCTGCCGGACAATGGCGCTAAGCTCCAGCCCATCCATAAAAGGCATTTTTATATCGGTAATGAGGATGTCGGGAACCCACTGTTCAATTAACGGGAGCGCCAGTTCTCCATCGGAAGCATCACCGCAGTAGAGGAAGCCTTCCTTCTCCCAATCGATACATTCCCGAATACTTTCCCGGATCAGTATTTCGTCATCAATGAGCATGACTTTCTTCATGATAAGCTCCCCCTGTTCTTGGGTATGCGGACAAAGATTTGCGTACCTTGGCCTTCCGTACTGTTCAGCTCGACGCCATACTCTTCTCCGAAGTAAAGCCGCAGTCGTTGGTGCACGTTCCGCAGGCCGAATCCGCCTTCAGAAAGCTCCGTCTCCTCCGCTTCAATCGGATGATTGAGCTGTTCCCTCAGATAGGCGAGCCGGTCCGGAGAGATTCCGATTCCATTATCCGTTACGGTCAGTACGACCGAGGAATCTCCTTCAGCATAACCCCCGATGATAATCAGGCCTTTGCCTCTTTTATTCTTAATCCCGTGATACAGTGCGTTCTCAATCAGCGGCTGCAGCGTCATTTTCAGAATCGGATATTCCTGAAGCTCAGCAGCCACATCGATGCGGTATTCAAGAATATCGCGGTAGCGCATTTGCTGGATAATCAGGTAGCTTTGCGCATGGGCAAGCTCTGTTTGGATCAGTACCCAATCCCGTCCGCTATTCAGGCTGATCCGGAAGAGCTGGGATAATGCTTTCACGAGTTGAATGACGCTGTCGTTTTTACCGGCTTCGGCCATCCAGACGATGGAGTCCAGCGTATTATAGAGAAAATGCGGGTTAATCTGCGCCTGCAGCGTCCGCAGCTCCGCTTTTTGCAGCTGCTGCTGCTCCCAGATATTTTGTTCCAGAAGCCGCTTAATCTGATCCAGCATTATATTATAGCTTTGTCCGAGGTCGGCGATCTCATCGGTACCTCCGGGTTTGACCTTGGCTTCAAGATATCCGCTCGCCGTAAGCCGCATTTTATGCTGAAGCAGCTGGATCGGTCTTGTCAGTCTCCGGGTCAGAAAGAAGTGGATCGTAATGGCAAATATGATGCTGAGCACGACGCTTGCAATAATGAGCTGTCTGATTCGGTTGGCTTCAGCCACAATTTCCTGCAGAGGTGCCATGCCGACAATCTTCCAGCCGGTAGAACGGGAGGAGGCATAGACTATAAACCGGGGCGGTCCGTTTGAATGAAGCACGAAACTGTCGCGATCAGGTGCATTACCCTCGATGCGGGTCTGCCGGATCATCACCTGGTCCTGATTATTAACGGATGGAACATAAATCGGATCACCATGCTGATCCAGAATATAGAAGAACCCTGTTTTGCCGATGGTGACCTTGTCGCAGAACTCTTTAATGAAGGAGTCATTCAGATCGATGATGATGAACCCGATGACTTCATGAGTAATCTGCTGTTTGACAGCAGCGATGATGGAGATAACATCACGGTTCTGATACGTAAATCCGTCCACCCGGTCATATTCGCTCGTTAGAAGCGGTGGTATTTTGAGCACCAGATCGGGATTCTGGGAGAGCGACTGGAAATGCGGATTCCGCAGCGGATTCAGGTTGGATTGAAACACGCCCCTGCGCTCACTGATTCCTTTGCCATACAAATTAATAAAGCTGATGTTGATTACATTCTCATATTTGTACGTTTCCCGGTACAGGGAAAAGGTCTGGAGAATATCCTTCGCCTCCTGATACGTTTCCGACTGGGAGAATAAAAAGTGAATCACCTGGGGGTTCTTGCCCAATTCCAGCAGCCGCTCGGTATCATCAAACAGATTGTCTATGTTCCGGCCCAGCATTTCCGCCTGCAGCAGACTTGAGGCTTTGCTGTGGCTGGATATGGAGACATAGGACTTCTGATAGGAGACAAGTCCGACAACGATAAGCGGGATCGTGGTCAGGACGATGAATAAGGCTAATAATTTGGCCCGCAGACTGGAGGAGATCCAGCGTATGATCTTCATCGGTCATATCCCCCAATCCGTAATGTGCAAGTCATTCCACTATTTAGTTTATAACAAATCCTCCCACCCGGGGAGTAAAAAAGAAAGCGCAACCAACATTCACACCTTTTGAACAAAAAAATGCACCAAGAATGGGTAGCCCTCAAATTGGATAAAAAAGTGAACCAAATACGAAAGGCAGCCCGTATCCCGGTTTTTTGTAAGCGCTTTATACTGAACGCAACACCAGGGATGGTGAATGACAAGGGGGGTATTGAAGACATGAAACGATTCGGGAAAATGGGAGCTGTGCTCGCACTTACATTATCCGTGGTTATGCTCGGAGCTTGCGGAAATAACAACAACAACGGAGGAAATTCATCAGCGGATACGGGGAATTCAGGCCAGGCAACGGAAGCTCCGGCTGCGAATACCGGGGGAACAACCGATGCCAAAGATATCACACTAGGTTTCTCGCAGGTTGGGGCAGAGAGCGGCTGGCGCAGTGCGAATACCAAGTCCATTCAGGAATCGGCTGAAAAAGCAGGTTATACGCTTAAATTCTCCGATGCTCAGCAGAAGCAGGAGAACCAGATCAAGGCGATCCGCTCTTTTATCCAACAAAAAGTAGATGTCATTGCGTTCTCTCCTGTTGTTGAATCAGGCTGGGATACTGTGCTTAAGGAAGCGAAGGATGCTGGCATTCCAGTGGTGCTGACGGACCGCGCTGTGGATTCCAAAGATACCTCGCTGTATGTAACCTTCCTGGGTTCAGACTTTATTGAAGAAGGACGTAAGGCAGGCCAGTGGCTGACCGAGCAGTATAAGGACGCGGCAGAGGATATCAACATTGTTGAATTGCAAGGAACTACAGGTTCCGCACCGGCTAATGACCGCATGGCAGGCTTCAAGGAAGTGATTGCAAGCAACCCGCATCTGAAGATCATTGCTTCCCAGACAGGGGATTTCACCCGGGCCAAAGGCAAGGAAGTTATGCAGGCTTTCCTGAAAGCCAATAAGGATATTGACGTGCTGTACGCTCATAACGATGATATGGCACTTGGCGCCATTCAAGCGATTGAAGCGGCGGGGCTGAAGCCAGGGGAAGACATCAAGATTATTTCCGTAGATGCTGTAAAAGACGGGATGCAGGCGGCAAGTGAAGGCAAAATCAACTTCATCGTCGAGTGTAACCCGCTGCTTGGACCGCAGCTGATGGAGGTAGTGCAAAGTGTGGTAGACGGCAAACCGGTGGAAGCCCGGATCGTTACCGAAGAGTCGACATTTACATCTGAGCAGGCCAAGGAAGCACTCCCTAGCCGTCAATATTAATCGGGATGATGGATAACGCCACTCTGCCGGCCGGTCTTTAGTGCTGGCAGAGTGGCTTCTATGGAGAGGAGTGGAGGGCTTGATGAGCACGCAGACACCCATGCTGCAGATGACGAAGATTCACAAACAGTTTCCAGGTGTCAAAGCATTGATAGATGTGAGCTTCCGCCTGTTCCCCGGTGAAGTCCACGCCCTGATGGGCGAGAACGGCGCCGGCAAATCAACGCTGATCAAGGTGCTGACTGGCGTATATTCGATTGACGAAGGCACCGTGGAAATGGAGGGAGCTCCTGTCTCCATACACAGTCCGCTGGAGTCGCAGGCAGCTGGTATCAGCACAGTATATCAGGAAGTGAATTTATGTCCCAACCTGACGGTTGCCGAGAATATCTTCATTGGAAGAGAACCACGGCGATTCGGAAGGATCTTATGGAAGGAAATGAACCGCCGTGCAGCGGAGCTTCTACAGGAACGGATGAATCTGCATATCGATGTGACCCAGCCGTTGCAGATGTATTCTGTGGCAGTCCAGCAGCTGGTAGCCATCGCCAGAGCACTGAACATCTCGGCCAAGGTGCTGATCCTGGATGAGCCGACCTCTAGTCTGGACCGCAATGAGGTTCAGCAGCTGTTCAGAATCATGAGGAAGTTGAAGAACGAAGGACTGTCGATTCTGTTTGTCACACATTTTCTGGATCAGATGTATGAAATATCAGACCGGGTAACCATTCTGCGCAACGGTGAATGTGTCGGTGAATATATGGCTAAGGAACTGCCGCGTCTGGATCTTGTATTGAAAATGATCGGCAAAGAGCTGAATCTACTGGAGGAACTGCCGACGCTTTCATTGGAGGATAACGAATCCTTGGGTGATGAACTGGTTAAGGCCGAAGGCTTAAGCCGGAAAGGGGCAGTCGAGCCGTTCGATTTGACCATCCGCAGAGGAGAAGTGGTGGGTCTGGCAGGACTACTGGGTTCCGGACGGACGGAGACGGCACGGCTGTTCTTCGGAGCCGACAAACCGGATTCCGGGAGACTAACGTTTCCGGGTACCAGCGGAACCATCCATTCGCCAAGGGAAGCCATCAGCCGGCGGATTGCATTCTGCTCGGAGAACCGCAAGACGGAAGGGATTATCGGCGACCTGACCGTCAGGGAGAATATCATCCTTGCACTTCAGGCTAAGCAGGGATGGGTCAAGACGATTTCGCGCAAGCGTCAGGAAGAACTCGCAGAAGAATATATCCGGATGCTGAATATCAATCCTCCTAGCCCCGATCATCTGATCAAGAACCTGAGCGGCGGTAACCAACAGAAGGTGCTGCTGGCCAGATGGCTGATCACCTCGCCGCAGCTGTTCATCCTGGATGAACCAACCCGGGGGATCGATATCGGAGCGAAGGCGGAAATTCAGAAGCTTGTATTATCCTTGTCCCGGCAGGGCATGTCCTTCCTCTTCATATCCTCCGAGCTGGAGGAAGTGCTGCGTGTCAGCGACAGGATTGCCATTTTGCGGGACCACCACATGGTGAAAGAAATTTCGGATAAGGACATGAACCAGCATGAAATCATGCAGGCGATTGCGGGAGGCTGAATCCTATGAATAAAGTATATAAGCATCATCTGTTCTGGCCGCTATGCGTTCTGGCTGGGTTAATGCTGTTCAATTTGATCTATTCTCCGGATTTCTTCTCGGTAACGATGCATGACGGGCATTTGTACGGAAGTCTGATCGATATTCTTAACTTCGGTGCTCCGCTTATCCTGGTGGCGATTGGAATGACACTAGTGGTAGCTACAAAAGGTATTGATCTGTCGGTTGGCTCCATCGTTGCGATCTCCGGAGCGGTGGCCTGTTTAAGCATCAGTAAAGGGACGGATCAAAATGCTTTGGGACTTGTCCTGGTATCTATACTTTTAGCTGTAGGATTGTCTTTGGTGCTGGGAGCTTGGAACGGATTGCTTGTATCAGGTGCCGGAATCCAACCCATTATTGCCACGCTTATTCTTATGGTCGCAGGGCGTGGGATTGCCCAATTGGTCACCGGAGGTCAGATTATTACGGTAACCAGCACCAAATATTCATATATCGGATCGGGTTCTCTTGCGACGCTGCCGTTCTCCATTTTCATTGTAGCGGCGGTGCTCATTATTGCATTGCTGCTGACGAGAAAAACAGCGCTCGGATTGTTCATTGAATCGGTCGGCTGCAACCCGACAGCCAGCCAGATGACGGGCATCCGGTCCAGTGGGGTCATTCTGTGCGTGTATGTCTTCTGCGGCTTATGCGCCGGGATTGCCGGTCTTCTGCTCAGCTCCAATGTATCCAGCGCCGACGGCAATAATTCGGGGCTCTGGTACGAGCTTGACGCTATCTTGGCCGTTGTCATCGGGGGGACATCTCTGAACGGGGGCCGCTTTTACCTGTCAGGTACGGTGATCGGAGCGCTGATTATTCAGACGCTGACCACCACCATCTACATGATCGGAGTGCCGCCGGAAATTACGTTGGTCGTCAAGGCTTTTGTCGTCCTTGCGGTCTGCCTGATCCAGTCCGATACCTTCCGCTCCACCATCGCAACCCGCTGGAAGACACGGCATTATCCCGGAGAGAAGGAGATTACCCGCCATGTCTCTTAACCGAAAATTTATCCCGATCGTCGTGACCGTCGGGCTGTTTCTCGCCATGTTCGCAGCCGGTTCTTTCCGGTATACCGGATTCTTCTCCCTGCAGGTGCTGATGAATCTGCTTGTGGATAATGCATTTCTGCTGATCACGGCGGTGGGCATGTCCTTTGTGATTCTGTCCGGAGGCATTGATTTGTCCGTGGGGTCGCTCATTGCGCTGTCTACGATGGTCTCCGCCAGTCTCGTTCAGCAGCAGGGCTGGCCGCCGGCTGTCGTCATTCCTCTCGTACTTCTTATGGGTGCAGCCTTCGGCAGCGGGATGGGGGCCATCATTCATTATTTCAAAATACAGCCGTTCATCGTAACGCTGGCAGGAATGTTCCTGGCCCGGGGCCTCTGCTATGTAATCAGTATTAATACAATTACGATCGATAACGCCTTTTACACGGCAGTCGCCCAGACGAAAATTCCGCTGCCTGGAGGAAGTTTTATCTCCATTAGCGCTATTATTGCCTTGATTGTGGTTGCCATTGCTATATTTATAGCCCACTATACCCGATTCGGGCGAAATGTGTACGCTCTTGGGGGCAGTGAGCAGTCTGCTCTCCTTATGGGTCTTCCGGTTGCCCGCACCAAGATAATCGTATATACGTTAAGCGGATTCTGTTCTGCCCTCGCTGGAGTCGTGTTTACGTTCTACATGCTTTCAGGGTATGGGCTTCACGCAGTTGGCTTTGAGCTTGATACGATCGCAGCTGTCGTGATCGGCGGTACGCTGCTCACCGGAGGCGTAGGCTATGTCGTTGGAACCTTTTTTGGCGTATTGATTCAAGGTGTCATCCAAACGATTATCAGCTTCGAAGGGACCCTCAGCTCCTGGTGGACGAAGATCGTCATTGGCCTCCTGCTGTTTGTATTTATTCTGCTTCAGCGAGTCCTAAGTGCAAGACAATCGACAATTAAGCCATAGTTTGTTACTTTAAACATTGGAAGACAATTTCGGTTGTTTTCCAATGTTTAAACGAAATACAAGAAAGTATAAGCTTCAAATTATGCTTTGTCCTTGTTTTTTTACGAGAAACGGGTACCGTCCCTGTAAGGACGGAGCAGCCGTTTCTTCTTATATTTATGTAGACGCTTCCATGCAGAGGAGGGATTAAGGTGAAGCTGGCAAAATGGTGTCTGGTTTGTATACTTCTGGTCCTGTCCGGCTGTACGGGTGGCGCTACAGGCAATACCACGGTTTCGTTCGCGCCTGCTGAACCGGCAGCCGTAACCGTCCTCCCTACGGGTGAGCCTGTCGATGTTTCTGCAGCCAAACCCATTGTACTCGGGTTCTCCCAGCTCGGCTCAGAGAGCACATGGCGGGAAGCGAACACTGCCTCCATTGTGGAGGCAGCCGAAGAGGCCGGAATCACGCTGGTGATGAAGAATGCGGAGCAGTCACAGAAGAAACAGTTCGACGCCATCCGCTCCTTCATCCGCAGCAACGTGGATATTATTGCAATCGCGCCAGTAGTGCAGACTGGCTGGGAGCCTATTCTTCAGGAAATTAAGCAGGCGGGAATACCGGTAATTATTCTGGATCGTTCCGTAAATGTCGAAGACAGCTCGCTGTATGTAACCTTCATCGGCTCCGATTTCTATGAGGAGGGGGTGAAGGCGGCTAAGTACATGCTGGATAAAATGCGTCATCATACCGGAGAGATTCGCATAGCTGAGCTCCAGGGTACGGTGGGGTCTACGCCGTCCATTGACCGGGGGCGGGGTTTTAGAGATGCGATCAAGGATAATACGAATTTCAGGATCACCCAAAGCCACCCCGCAGATTTCACCAAAGCTAAGGGCCGGGCCGTTATGAGGGAATTCTTGAAGCTACCGAAGGACCAGTGGCCTCATGTCCTATATGCGCATAATGACGATATGGCTATCGGAGCAGTGGAAGCTATTGAGGAAGCAGGCTTAAAACCGGGAACAGATATTATTATTATCTCTGTCGATGGCACCCGCCGCGCCTTCGAGCAGATGATTGAGGGGACCATCAATGCGGTGGTGGAATGTAATCCTCTTCTTGGGCCCCTACTGATGCAGGCGACAAAAGAGATTATTGCGGGACGAACGCTTCCGAAGAGGATGGTTCCACCGGAGGATATTTTTCCCCAAGAGCTTGCTGCTGCGGAAGCGGGAAACCGTAAGTATTGAATGATGGTTACAATTTCGGCAGGAAACGGCCTGTGGCTGATTTATAAGCAGAATAAAACTCCTGATGGAGCTCTTGCAGATATTGTTCCTCGAGCCGTACCTGAATGTTGATCAGGAGCCAGGTCAGAGTGAACAGAGACCACATGAGATAGGTCGGCACAATCAGTGCTATTCCAAACGAGGAAGTCAGCATGCCGAGGAATATCGGATTACGGCTCCATTGAAAAGGGCCTTTGCTGACCAAGCCCGTAGCATGCTCCTTATCAATTCCGATTCGCCATGCATTGCCCATGGTTTTTTGCGCCCAGAGAATAAGGAGGAGTGAGCCCAAGGTGAGGAAGACGCCAAGGCACTGTGAAACCGTGTTATCGAACAGAGAAATCTTTGGCAGCGGCAAAAAATGTTGGAGCAGCACATGTGCAAATAGGAGTGCGATAACGATCTTGAACCAATATCCGACATAATCATGTACGGAATCGGAATTGCGCTGGAAGGTGACCGGATGAATGCCGGTCTTTTTGTATTGCAGCCAGCTTCTGAGAATGATCGCAAAGAAAATGAAGCAGAAGCTGTAAATCGGAAGATACCAATCCATAAATGATTTCATGCCGTAACACCTCCGAATGTGTGGTTCAGTCGCATGTCGTATGCTCAAAATCAGCCGTTTCGATTTGGATCGTAATATGTGAAATATTAAAGCGTTCTTTGATCTCCCGGATTGCTGTTTGCAGGATTTCCTGGCTGTCCTTGTACTCATTAACGACCAAATGACAGGTCAATGAATCCTTCCCCGAAGTTACCGTCCAGATGTGCAGGTCATGCACGTCTTTTACTCCCTCTATATGCAGGAGCACATCTTTCACTTGGCTGATATCCACAGAGAGCGGTGTGCCTTCCATAAGAATATGAACTGCCCAGCGTATGACACCCCAAGCGCTTTTTAGAATAAGCAGAGCCACAATAACACTAATGATCGGGTCAGCCACATACCAGGAGAACAGCAGCATGAGCAGTCCGGCAATAATCGCACCCACGGAACCCAGCGCATCACTCAGAACGTGGAGGTAGGCGCTTCGCATGTTAATGTTGTCTTTGACATCACCTTTGCGCATCAGGAACCAGGCGCTGAGCAGATTGGCGATCAGTCCGATAAAAGCGATCAGCATCATCGAGCCGCTCTGCACAACAGGAGGTTCGAAGAAACGCTGCCAAGCTTCCCAAATAATAAACCCCGCAATGACAAACAAGGTGACGCCATTCAGCAGTGCAGCTAAAATCTCAAACCGGAGAAAACCGTACGTCTTGCCAGGTGAAGCGGGTTTCGCTGCAAACCACATAGCCACCAGGCTCAGTGCAAGAGCTGCGGAATCGCTAAGCATATGCCCGGAATCGGATAATAAGGCCAGACTTCCGGTGAGCAGCCCCCCAAAGAACTCCAGCAGCATAATGCCGGTCGTAATAATAAAAGCGATCAGAAGTCCCACTTTATTGTTAGGGCCGTGATGATGGCCGGGACCATGTGCATGGTCATGAGTATGATCATGGTTGGAAGAAGGGTGCGCCTGGCTGTGATGATGCTCTTGCTCCTGATTATGTTCGTGGTTGTGTGGATGGGTATGATCGTGGTCATGTTCGTGATTTGTATGCGGATGCTTTTTCATAAAAAATCTCCTTTACATTAACATATGAGCAACTGTTCATATATAATATACGATGCCGCACGATAAAATACAAGGCGAATTTTGGAATTATCGATCACCTTCAATCATTGTCATTTCCTCCTTCATCTACATAGTTTCCACACATTTATTGGGTAAAATAAGCTTAAATAAAAATTAGATATTACAAATTGGAGGTAATCGGATGAGAAAGTTTCTATTGATGGGAAGTCTCACGCTGGTTCTGGGTACCGTACTGGCCGGATGCCAAGCCGGAGATAAGAATGCTGAAGTGAGCACAAATGTGAGCACCAATAGCAGTGTATCCATGCCGTGGATCGGCACTAAAAATACAACACGGATTAATACATCCGATCCTGTAGAGGCTGCTGTACTTGTATCACGAACGCTGTGGACCGCTGAGACGAAAAGTAACCGGCCGTCGAGCGTGGTGCTGACGGATGTAAGCAACTGGCAGATTGCTGCGGCGAGTACGGATTTGATCCATCATCCCAGCAATGGGCCGGTGCTCTTTTTTGACAAGGATGCGGTTTCGCAATCAACTCTGCATGAGCTGAAACGGCTGAATCCGCTCGGTGCCGAGGGTAATAATGGAGTGCAGATCGTTATTGTCGGACCCGTGAGTGCAGGAGTGGAAGAGCAATTGCAATCGCTGGATATGAAAATAGATAAAATAGCAGGGGACGAACCGGCCGCCGTCGCTCAAGCGATTGATGCCTACTATGCGAAGGCGGCTGGAGAGCTGCCACAGGCCGTTATTGTCGGGTCGATGGACAGCCCGGAATATACGCTGCCTGCAGTGAACTGGATTGCCCATATGCCGGAACCGCTGCTGTATGTAAAAAAGAACGAGATCCCGGCTCCGACCATCGAAGTATTAAATGAACGTGGCGGAAAAGCAACCATTTACGTCCTTGGCCCGAAAGCGGCCGTATCCGCCAAAGTCGAAGAAGAACTGAAAGCCTACGGTACGGTAACCCGGATCTCGGGTGATGATCCGTATGAGAATTCGATCGCTTTTGCCAAATTTAAAGATGCCGGCAATGAGTTCGGCTGGGGGATCACGACGCCAGGTCATAACTTCTCGTTCCTGACGGAAGATTCCACGATGCTGGCCATTGCCGCGGCACCTTTCAGCCATCTGGGTAAACACGCTCCGCTGATCTTCACAAAGAAGGACGGTATGCCAAGTGCCGTAATGGAATATCTGATGACACTCCAGCCGAAATTCGATAAATCGCCCGCAGAAGGTCCTTATAACCACGCCTGGTTGACTGGCGACAGTAAATCTATCTCGTCCGCAACACAAAGTGAAATTGACGATATGCTGGAGATATCCCCTGCTTCCGGCGGGAACCCACACTCCGGGCATTAAAACTTTGATTCCGCAGCACTTCAACATATTTTCTACACAAACAGCTCGTACAATGAAGGTATTAAATCCATTTCCTCAGGAGGCACCTTATGAATTGGTCTTGGCTGCTTACACTGGCGTGTCCGTTAATGATGATCTTTATGATGTTTGGCATGAAGGGTTCCCATTCGCACGGCGCGCATCGTTCCAATAATCAGCCTTCGATGAAGGATGTTCAGGACGAGCTGCACGCCCTAAAAATGCAAAATGAGCTGATGAGACAAGAGATTCAGAGCTTGAAGAATTAAGAGTTAAGTTCTGGCTTAAATTTTTGAACTCTTGAACTCTAGAATTCTTGAAGTCTTGAAGTCTTGAAGTCTTAAAGTCGTTTTGAAATGCCGTGAGCAAAAGTTTGCGGCATTTTTGAATTCTACCGATTATGATAATAAAGATAATATAAGATGGATTCTTAAAGGAAATAAGTGGCTGGTGGGAGTAACGAAGGGGAATTTTTGGAGCTGTAGGAGCGAAGCGTTCGCCTTTGTCTCCGGATTTCAACCGCGGAAAGCGGTTCAATCAAGAAATCTGGAGACAACAGCGGCCGAAAGTCCAAACATTCACCGCAGTTACGGGATGAACCAGCCCCAAGTTTTTAAGCAATCTTATAAAATATACAATATTAAAGTAGGTGACATATGTCGAAGCTTCAGGTGCTGATCGTCGATGATGAATGGAACATGAGAAACCTGCTGCGCATCTACCTGATGAAAGAAGGATTTGACATCAGGGAAGCCGCCACGGGCCATGAAGCCATGGACATGATTAACAAATATACCTTTGATATTATCCTGCTGGATGTCATGATGCCGGATATGGATGGCTGGCAGGTCTGCAAGGCGGTCCGGGAGACGGCGACCGTGCCGATCCTCATGCTGACGGCGCGCTCTGAAACGAAGGACAAGATTCGGGGACTGGGCATCGGTGCCGATGATTACTTGACGAAGCCGTTTGAACCGGAAGAACTGCTTGCGAGAATCTACTCGTTAATCCGGAGATCTTCCATTGTGCAGGTCTCGCAGCCCCAGCAATGGGTGATGGAATTTCCGCAAGTACTTATTTACCCGGATGCCCGGGAGGTGCGGATTCAGGAGACGATAGTCGATTTTACCCCGAAGGAGTTCGATCTGCTGGTGATACTGGCCCAGAATAAGCAGCGGGCTTTTACGCGGGAGGAGCTCGTGGAGCGGTTGTGGGGGCTTGATTATGAAGGGGAAACCCGGGTCGTGGATACCCATATTAAGAATCTCCGTGAGAAGATGCAAAAGGCAGGCATGAGCTACAATCCGATTCAAACCGTATGGGGCGTGGGTTATAAATTCTCGGCAAACGGGGATTCCGCATGAAAAATAACCGGATCGGCTTCAAGCTTGGTGTTGTCATCATCACCTCATTCCTGGTCGTCCTGCTGTTCCTGGGATTTGCCATCGACCGGATGTTCACGAACTTTTATACGGCTGAAATGCACCGGGAGACCGAAGAGATTGCGGAGCACTTCTCGATGATGGCGAACGCCGCTGATTCTGCTTCCGAGCATACGATGATGACATTTGCAGAATTCTCGAATGTCAGTATCTTTAATCTCCGGGAGGACGGAACCGTTCTCATGCATTCCGGAGTTCACGAGTCGGGTGACCGGGGATTTATCCGTGCTGGTGATCTCAACCGCATCTTTTCCGGGAAAAAAATCAGCCTATTGTATGAGGACCCGGCAGGGCACAGCTACTGGATTTCTGGACAGCCCATCGTTGACGGAACTACGATAACCTCGGCACTCTACGTTATGTCCTCCACGGAACAAATGGAACAATCGCTGGCTTCTGTGCGCAATCTGCTGATCCTCTCCGGGATAGGCGCTTTTTTGCTGGCCTTGGGCATCACTTGGGTGATTGCGCAGCTTCTCTCACGTCCCCTGCTGCAAATGCAGAAGGCAACGCGTAAGATTGCCGCCGGGGAACTGGAGACAAGACTGGATATCAGTAGCAGAGATGAGATCGGCAGCTTGGCCGGAGCCATCAATGACCTTGCGGTTGACCTTCAGCGCTACCGGGATACCCGGCAGGAACTGTTCTCCAATATATCGCATGAGCTACGCACACCTATCACTTATCTGGAGGGCTACTCCAAGGTGGTGAAGGAGCATATGTATGAGACCGAGGAAGAGAAGGACCGTTACCTCGATATCATTTATCAGGAGGCGGTACGGCTTCAGCACCTGGTCGATGATGTATTCGATCTGGCTAAAATGGAGGAAGGCAGAATTTCACTCCATCTGGAGTGGATCAGTCTGACAGAGCTGGCGGAACAGGCGGTTGATAAAGTCGGGCTGAAGGCCCGGGAGAAAGGCTTGAACCTCTCCCTTACGCAGTCAGGAACACCCGTGCCAATTCATGCCGATGGTAAAAGAATGGAACAAGTTGTGCTCAATGTGCTGGAGAATGCCCTTCGATATACAGAAAAGGGCAGCATCCAACTCCAACTGCTCTTCGATTCGAGATCAGCCGCTGTCATTGTAGAAGATACGGGAATCGGAATTCCCGAGGATGAGCTGCCTTATATTTTTGAAAGGTTCTACAGGGTAGAGAAATCACGTTCGCGCCAGTTTGGCGGCACCGGCCTGGGGCTTTCCATTGTTAAAAAGCTGGTTGAACTGCAGGGCGGAACGATTGAAATTACAAGCAAGACGGGGGCAGGGACACGGGTAGAACTCCGGTTTATGCTGCAGCCGGTGAACGGAGAGGAACCAGGATGAAAAAGATCGAATGGCTGATGGTGCTGCTGCTGATGGGAATGGGAGTCATGTGTATGACCCTTTCGGCAGTCTCTTTCCGGAGTGATACATTGTTTCAATTCGGAGGTTATGTGAAGAAATTCATCCTCTGTGGGTTCGTCATAGCCGTGTCCATCGTTCTGCTGCTGAAATGGCTCCGGTCCGGGCGGAAGTCTAAAGAATAAAGTGGTAGTAAAGGGGCTCCTGCGTAATGAACGCAAGGGCCCTTTATTCTTTCTTCCTCGTGGCAAAAAAAAGAGCATCCCGCCAGCCAAACGGCTAAGGGGATGCTCTTTCATTTCTTGAAGATTACATCTTCATGCCAGCCATGCCGCCAATGATCTCAGGGTTAACCATACCGAAGATCATCGCGATGTGGGCGACAACGAGGAATCCGCTGACGAACAGGAAGTGCAGCTTCATCTTCTCTTCTTCGGTCTTTTTGCGGCCGATAAGACCCAGTTCAAGAAGGGCAAGAGGCAGAAGGAACAATACACCGCTTAAGTAGAAACTAACAGCTACAACATCCACCCAAGTATGCCATTCGCCATTAGCTGTTAGTGGAATGAAGGCAGTCGAGAAGAGGTATACGAATATTCCGGTAAAATAAAATCCGGCCAGGATACTGCAGATCTTGTTGAAGGTTCTGAGGCCGCCTTTAAAGTTTCTGTTAAACAAAATGAAGAACTCCGTTACCGTAATCGTCTCAGCAAAGATCACAGGAATAGCCATAAAAATAATCAGATTCCATGGCTGGTTGTCTGCGAGCAGACCCATGTAATGCGTCATGTTCATTGAAATAATTCCCCCATAAATGTAATAACTCACAGGGATTAGTATAGGGACTAAATGTGTAGAAAGTATGTGGGATCGGTTTTGTAGTTCGAAGATCATTCGTGTAAGATTAAATAGGCTGTTAATTTATTTTGAAGGAGCTGTGCCATCATGTCACAAGCTGCACCTATAAAATTGACTTCTTTATCTTCCAAAGGCGGCTGCGGCTGCAAAATCGGACCCGCCGATCTGATGGAGGTGATCCGCAGCCTTCCGCCGGCGGTTCCCAATCCGGATCTGCTTGTGGGGCTCGATACGAGCGATGATGCGGGCGTCTACCGCTTAAGTGACGAGCTTGCGCTGGTACAAACCGTCGATTTCTTCACTCCAATCGTGGATGATCCCTATTCCTTCGGACAGATTGCCGCTGCAAATGCCTTGAGCGACATCTATGCGATGGGCGGCAAGCCGCTTACGGTGCTTAATATTGTGGCTTTTCCTATATCGATTCTGGATAAAAGCATCCTCGCGGATATTCTGCGCGGAGCGGGTGATAAAGTGAAGGAAGCGGGTGCTACGCTGGTCGGCGGGCATTCCATCGATGATAAGGAGCCGAAATTCGGCCTCGCCGTTACAGGGCTCGTTCATCCGGATAAGGTGAGAACCAATGCCTCTGCTCGCACCGGAGACAAGCTGATCCTGACGAAACCCATCGGGGTCGGCATTCTAACCACCTCGATTAAGAAAGACCAGCTTTCACCGGAAGAAACCGCACGGTTGACCTCGGTCATGTCTACATTAAATAAAACGGCTGCGGAAATCATGGAGCCCTATGAAGTGCATTCCTGTACGGATGTTACCGGCTTCGGACTGCTCGGCCATGCCTCGGAAATGGCTAAAGGCAGCAACAAGGGACTGGTGATCGACCAGGGTGCCGTACCTATGCTGCCGAGAGTCAGAGAACTGGCGGAACAAGGCTTCGTTCCAGGTGGAACCAAGAATAATTTCGCCCATCTGGAAGGAAGTATCCTGTATCCTGAGGAGATGGACCAAATCAGCCGCTACATTCTATGTGATGCCGTAACTTCAGGAGGTCTGCTGATCTCTGTAGCTTCCGAGCAAAGCGGACAGCTGCTGAAGGAACTGATAGACGCCGGAGTAGAAGCGGCGTTGATTGGCGAAGTAACGGATGAGCATCCCGGTCAGATCAAGGTTATAGCGGCACAGTAAACAGCAGTCTCTGCCAAGGGTGCGTGCTGTTGCCAGCTGCTACACAGAGGAGAGAGAAAACGTGTTTCAGGATATATCATTGGAAGAATTAAGAGCGCTGAAGAACAGAAAGCAGATCACTGTCATTGATGTCCGTTCGCCCTCTGAATATGAGGATGCTACTGTTCCGGGAAGTCTGAATATACCGCTGTTCAATGACCAGGAACGGGCAGAAGTCGGTACCCTATACAAACAGTCCAGCATCCAGGCCGCTAAGGAGCGGGGGCTGGAGATTGTATCGGCCAAGCTGCCGGCGTTCATTAAAGAGTTTGATGCCATTAAGGGAGATAAAGTGGTGTTCTGCTGGCGCGGAGGCATGCGCAGCCGTACGACGGCGACCGTGTTAGCCCTTATGGATATTCATGTCTACCGCCTGACCGGAGGTTATAAAGCCTACCGGAAATGGGTGCTCGAAGAACTGGAGACATATGATTTCAACCCGAAGCCCATTGTGATTCACGGGAACACGGGAACAGGCAAGACCACTCTGCTGCACCGGTTGAAGTTGAAGGGCTATCCTGTTCTCGACCTGGAGAACTTGGCGGGGCACCGGGGATCCATATTTGGACAAATCGGACTTCGCCCGAATAATCAGAAGACGTTCGACAGCCTTCTTTTAGAGGAGCTGCTTACCCTTAAGGAGTCGCCTTACATACTCTTTGAAGCGGAGAGTAAGAAGATCGGCAAGGTGGTTATGCCGCAATTTCTGGCCAATGAGAAGCAAGCCGGGATTCAGATCCGGATCGAAATGCCGCTGGAGGCCAGAGTCCGGCAGATTCTGGAGGATTACCGGCCAGATGAATTCAAGGAACAGTATATTACAGCGTTCCATAGCATCAAGTCCCGGATCCATGTTCCGATCGCGGCAGAGATTGAGCGTAGTCTGCAGGCTGACTCTTTTGCACAAGCTGTGGCACTTCTGCTGGAGCATTACTATGATCCTAAATATGACCATACATCCTGCCAATATGAGGATACAGAGAAGATTACGTTGAACGTCAATAATCTGGATGAAGCCGAAGCGGCGGTTGTTTCTTTTTTATCCGGGCGCACGGTTAATATCAATATTTAATTCGGCGAGGGAGAGGATTAGGTTCATGGAACATTATTTATTCAGGCAATTAGCTTTTGTGAGGATGAGGATTTCCCAGGCGATGCAAGGCGTAACGGAAGAGATGGCGGACCTGATTCCTGCGGGATACCGGAATTCACTGCGCTGGCAGCTTGGTCATATTTATGTCGTATGTGAACGGTTCTCGTTTCAGTTTATCGGCCTGCCGCTTCATCTGCCCGAAGGATTTAAGGAGCTCTTTGAGAATGGAACCTCACCGCTGACGGCGCCGGAGTCCCTGGCACTTCCGACCTTGCCGGAGCTGGAAGGCTTGCTTGCGGAGCAGCAGATACGGATTCGCGAGCAGCTCGGAGACCGTATGCAGGAACATATGCCGCCGTATACCACTTCGGGAGGAATGACCATGGAGACACCGGAACAATTCCTCAGCTTCAATCTGTATCATGAAGGGCTGCATACAAGCGTGATTAAAATGTATAAAAAAATGCTAACCGAATAAGGATCACGGAAAGAAGACAGCAGCTTTATTCCTCATGTTGCTGTCTCTTTCTTTTTTTATCATTGAAATCGATTTCAAAGAACTTTATAATACAATTATTAACTAATGAAAGCGTGATCATAATGAATGACAGTAAAATTATCGATGTTGCCAGGAGAGCGGGAGTATCACCTGCGACCGTGTCCAGGGTACTTAACGGAAGTCCGCTTGTCACCGGGAAGACGCAGGAGAAGGTGCTGCAGGTCATCCGCGAGATGAATTACACACCGAATGCGATGGGCAAGCAGCTTCGTTCACGGAAGACGCTGACCTTGGGGGTTGTGGTTACTGATATCGGCGTCTCGTATAATGCCGAGATTATTAAAGGGATCGAGAATACAGCGAACGGGCTCGGATACAAAATTCTGATCTGTGATTCCCAGAACGAGAAGGAGAAGGAGCTGGAATTCCTGTCCCTGCTGCAGAACCGGACGGTCGACGGATTAATTCTGGTAACGACGCTTCTGAGTGATAAGGAGATTGTAGCCACTGCAGATGCGGATTACGTCATTGGGCTGATCGGGCAAAAGACAGAACATCCTTCGATTCCGTGCTCTTTTACGGATAACAAGCGGATCGGGCGGGAGGTTGTGCAGCATCTGGTAACGCAGGGTCACCAGCGGATTGCTTTTCTTAGCGGATATGCCGATTCGATTGACAGCAATGAACGGTTCGAAGGATATAAGCAGGGATTGGCTGAGGCCGGTCTGCCATTTCTCCCCGAGCTGACGGACAACGGGGATTTTAATGAGCAGGGGGGTTATGAAGCATTCAACCGGCTGTGGAGCGGAGGGACGGAGTTCACAGCTGTCTTTGCTGCCAACGATGAAATGGCACTGGGTGTGTACAAGGCCTGCGCTGAACTTCAGATTCCTATCCCGGAGCAGATGGCAGTTGTCGGTGTGGATAATATCCGGATCACGAATTACGTTGAGCCGAAGATTAGTTCTGTGGAGCAGCCGCTGTATACGATGGGTGCCCTGCTCGCGGATAAACTGATCGATCAGATGAATGGCAATATCCGCGCTGGTCAGCAGCTCATAATGCTTCAGTCCAGACTTGTAATCAAAGGATCGTCGGGAAAGGAGGAATAGTATGATGCGTAAATTGTTGCACGGAAAAGAGAATAGGTATTATGGGAAGTTTTTTTCCGTTATGACAATTACCATTTTTCTTACGATTTCAATTCTGTCCGGATTCCTGTATTTGAATTTTGAGCGCATTGCGCTGAATCAATCCTATGAACAGACGATGGACAGCCTGGAACAGACCACACAGGAAGCCTCCGTAATGGCCGTGACGGCTGCTACCTTTGCCAAGCAAATTCACAGTGACCAGACGGTCGCGAATCTGCTGAATTTCCGTGATGCCAGTGTGCTGGATGTTACTAACGCGATTAAGCAACTGACCAATTACCGGGAGACCTCTCCTTTTATAGATTCCATCTACGTCTACAACGCGGAAGCACAGACCTTCTATGTCAGTACGGACATGAGTGTGCCTTCCGTGTTCAGCGAGTCTGAATTCTATGATCAGGAAATGAAGACGATGCTGAAGCATATTGACGATTATGAAACACTCATGCCCATTCCCCGCAAGCTTCGCATTGAAGGTCTTGCCGGCAATATTGCCGAAAAGGAACGGGATACCTACACTTTTCTTCTATATGATACCCTTACGAAAAGCGCCTCTAGGAATGCAGTCATTGTGAATATAAAAGAAACGCAGCTCCACAAACATATTGACGGATCGCTGGCGAATGATCCTGCCAATACGTTCCTGATCGACGGGGACGGCCGCCTGGTGTCGAACAGCTGGACTATTCCGATGCTGACCGATCTGAAAGGGACTCCCTATATCGACCGCATTTTGCGGAACGGACAGTCCTCAGGTTACTTCTCCACCGGCATCGATGGCATTAAATCGTTGGTTACCTACAGTGAACCGGATTATTTAGGGTGGCGGTATATCCGTATCGTCCCTTATTCACTGATCAGCGAACGAATTGACAACATGCGGTATAAAACCTTTGTCATTGCAGGTTCCATCCTGCTTGCTGGTCTGGCGCTTTCATATCTCGGCTCCCGGAAGCTGTTCTCCGGGCTGAACAAGAAGCTCTCCCTGCTGGGCAATCTGGAATCGGAGCAGCGTGAAAGTCTGCAGTATATGCGTTCGGAATATCTTAGGGGCTTGCTGGTCGGGGAAGCGCACAGTGATGCGGAGCGGGCAAAAGCCATGTTCATGCGGTACGGGATCCGGCTCGACCCTGAAGGAGTCTTTCGTGTTCTCCTGATTACCATCGATGATTACCGCTCGCTTATTGATCAATACAAGAGCGAAGACCGCAAGCTGCTGCGTTACGGTATGCTGAATATTGCCCAGGAGCTGTTAACCAAAGACGGACAATCCGCGGCTGCTGCGGATCTGGGCGAAGACCGTGGAGCGATTATTCTTCAGATCACCGAGAACGGAGAAGCTGCAGGCGAGGTCTGCCGGTATTATGCTGGGCTGATTCAGGATGCAGTCTCCCATTATTTGAAGTTGTCCGTTACGATCTCCTCCAGTCTGAACGGGGAAGGAATTCCGTCGGTTCACGCCCTCTGCCAGCAGGCAGTTGAAGCCTCATTCAGCCGTGTGTTCAGTGGTCCGGGCTGCTACATTGAGGCGGAAACCGTAGAAGCCAATAAAGCCAAACCTTATGAATATCCTCTCCACAAAGAGAAACAGCTGGTTGATGAACTCATGCTGGGGCGAATCCCTGAGGTGAAGCGGCTGTTTAACGAGATCATCGGGGATACGGCCCATTACTCTTATATCTCTTATCAGCTTGCCATCTCTCACCTTACCTTCGCCCTGCAGAATGCGATCGGAACCATCCGGCAGCATTCTCCGGCCTCGGAGGATCTTGCCGTTCCGTCCCTTCAGCTCTACATGCATACCCAGGTGGAGACCCTGACAGAGTTCACGCAGCGGTATATGGTCCTATTCGATATTCTGGAGAAGCATATGGATGAACGCCGTAAGAACAGGCAGGATGATCTGCCCGGCAAGATCAAAAAAATGATCGACGAACGTTACGCCGACCTGAACCTTTCGCTCGAAATGCTCGCGGATGAACTCGGGATGTCGGCCGCCTATATCGGCAGAGTCTTTAAACAGCATACCTTTCAGACCATTCTGGGATACATCCAGGAGGTGCGGATGAATAAGGTCCGTGAGCTCCTGGCAGAAACCGATGATCCTCTTGGAGATATTGCGGAGCGGGCAGGATTTGCGAACAATCCCTATTTCTTTAAGGCCTTCAAGAAGCATAACGGCGTGACGCCGGCGGAGTACCGCAAGTACAGCAGAGTCCGGCAGAGTAATGACGACAACCACAATGCCATGCAGGGATGAGAAATAATTAGGGGATGAGAATTAAATTCCGGGCTGAGTATTAAGCTCCAGGAATGCTCTGCTTCATCTTCATGAAGGGTCAGGGAACCTCCCTGGCCCTTCTCTTGTTCAGAATGAACGCTTGAAACCCTTGATACTACTGGGCTGTATCGCAAAAAAGGAGTGAGTTCGCAAAAGCTTAGTGCCGGTTTTAGGTGAAAAGTGAGTCATATCGGGTATGATTAGTTGCCCGTATTCCCCGGGTTCCTTTACTGTGAAGTTGTGGCCGGAAGCCATAAAGTCAAGGCGGCGGACACATGAAATAAAGGCTAGAGGGGGTCATACGTTCATGTCTGGAAAAGGCGGGTTTCTTCGGGAGCTGAATCGGAATAAGGTATTGTTTCTGATGATAGCCCCTACACTGCTGTTCTTTATCATTTTTAGCTACATTCCGATGGTTGGCGTATATTACGCATTTACCAGGTTCGACTTCGACGGCGGGCTATTCGGAAGTGAGTTCATCGGGTTTAAGAATTTCGAGTTTCTATTTAAGTCAGGCGTATTATGGAACTTGACCAAAAACACGGTGCTGTACAACTTTGCATTTATTCTTCTCGGCAACATGATGCAGATTATCTGCGCAATCTTCCTGGCACAGCTAGCCAGCAAGTGGTTTAAGAAAACAGCACAATCGCTGATGTTTCTGCCCTATTTTCTATCATGGGTGCTGGTAGGTGCGTTTGTGTTCAACCTGTTCTCTGATTTCGGTGTCATTAACACTGTGCTGAAGCAGCTGGGCATGCAGCCTTATGATTTCTATCTTCAAACGGCACCTTGGAAGTACATTATCGTCTTCTTTAACATCTGGAAAGGCATCGGATATGGAACGGTGATCTACTTGGCCGCCATTATGAGTATTAGTGACGAATATTACGAGGCAGCAAAGATCGATGGAGCGACCATCTTTCAACAAATCCGGCGTATCACACTGCCGCTGCTGATGCCAACCTTTATTCTGCTGATCCTGTTCAGTCTGGGAGGCATTTTAAAAGGGCAGTTTGATCTCTTTTACCAGATTATCGGCAACAACGGCATGCTCTACGACGTTACGGACATCATTGATACTTATGTATTCCGTTCATTGACCGTCAACTTCGATATCGGTATGGGAACAGCGGCCGGTCTGTATCAGTCCTTCTTCGGTTTCGTGCTGATCATGCTTGTGAACTACATTATCAAGAAAACGCGTGAAGAATACGCCTTGTTCTAAAGGAGGGATCAACTCATGAGTACGGAAGCGGAGACGCTGACGGCTGTACGCAGCATCAGGACAAACAGCAAGATCAAAAAAGACAAGGAAACCATTATCTTCAATATCATCGGCTATACTCTGCTGACGCTAATATCCTTAATCTGTCTGATTCCGTTCTGGCTAATTGTCGCCGGGTCATTTACGGATGAGCTGGAGATCATCTCAGAGGGATTCAAGCTATTCCCGAGTACCGTGTCATTTGAAGCCTACAAGTCGGTGTTCAGTACACCGGAGCAGATCTACCGCGCTTATGGTGTAACGATTGGAGTAACTGTAGCGGGTTCGCTGCTGGGACTGTTTCTGACCTCCATGGCTGGCTATGTGCTCTCACGTAAGGATTTTGCTTACCGAAACAGTATTTCGTTCTTCATCTACTTCACCACCCTGTTCAGCGGCGGTCTGATTCCCTGGTACATCATGATGACCAAACACTTGGGGCTGAAAGACAGCTATTGGGCTCTTATTCTTCCGCCCCTGCTCAGTGCATGGAATATCATCCTGATGCGAAGCTTTATGAAATCGATTCCAGAATCGATTGTGGAGTCCGCTAAGATCGACGGCGCCGGGGATTTTAAAATCTACCGCAAGCTGATCCTGCCGCTCTCCACACCGGGTCTAGCAACGATTGGGCTGTTTCTCGCACTGGGGTATTGGAACGACTGGTTCAACGCCAACATGTTCATTACCTCGGATGAGAAATTCCCGCTGCAGTTCCTGCTGTACAAAATTTTGTCCAGCGCCGCCGTTCTGCAGACCAACAACGGATCTTATCTCGCCGCCAATATCGTCCCGCCTACCGAGACGCTGAAAATGGCCGTTGCCGTGGTTGCCACGGGACCAGTAATTCTTCTCTATCCGTTCGTGCAGCGGTATTTTGTCAAAGGACTTACGGTTGGAGCTGTGAAAGGTTAGTACCGGGTGACCGGCTGACATAGTATTTCGAGTTTGAGGAGTTAAGGGGTGCCTGTCTGTAGTACAAAAGAAAGATGGAGTGAAACGGAAACGGAGAGAAAAGTTGGAACCGCAGGAGCGATAGTGTCCGCCTTTGTTTTTGAATTTCAAGCCATAGCGCCTGAAGGTCCAACTGTTTTTCGCAGTTTCTGCAAAGCTTCCGAAGCGAGTTTTGCCGAAGTACATCATGGAAGATTATCCCAACAAAACTTTTAGGGGGAGTTAATGTGAGAAAGGCAACACAACGATTGACGCTGGTGCTTCTGCTGTCCTTATTGATCTCGCTGGTGGCAGGCTGCGGTGGCGGAAATAACAACAACGGAGAGTCCGCGAACGAAGGCGTTAAAGCCTCAGAGCCTGCGGCAGCCAATCAAGGCGATGCAAGCAAGGAAGAATTGAAAAAGGTGAAGCTGACCTGGTATCTGGTTGGTGACGCGCACAAGGATCAGGATAAAATCGTAGCGGAATGGAACAAAATGCTGGAGAAAGACCTGAATACAACGATCGATCTGAAGTTCACTACCTGGAATGACTGGTTGACAAAGTATAATCTGCTGCTGACTTCCGGTGAGAAAATCGATATGATCTTCGCTTCCAACTGGGCGGATTTCTATAAGTTGTCGAAGCAGGGCGCGTTCCTCGATCTGAAGGATTTGCTGCCAACTTATGCTCCGGTAACTTGGGGTAATGTACCGAAACAGGACTGGGAGTCAGTAACCGTCAAGGATGGTATCTACGCAGTTCCGAATACCAATCCGGAGTATACACCTGACGGCTTTGTGTACCGTCAAGACTGGCTGAAAGAGTTTGGCTTGCCGGAATTCACGGACTTGAACTCCATCGAAGCCTATCTGGACGCTGTGAAAACGAAGAAAAACGTAACGCCGATTAACGGCGCTGCTTATGAGAACGTCAACCGCTTGTTCCGTTTCTGGAACGACTTCCAAATGATCACCGGAGACGTCATTGGCGCTACCTCTTATGAGAACCCACGCGATATTCAAATCATCCCGTTCACGGATGAATATGAAGCATGGGTGAAGAAGATGAAAGAGTGGGAAGAGAAGGGCTATTGGAACAAAAACTCCCTCTCCTCCAAGCAGGAAGCAGGAGATTTCATCAAGACCGGACAAGGTGCGATTTACTGGCGTAACCCTTCCAGCGCCGGCGGCTTTATCAATGAAGTGAAATCCAAAGGGCTGAAGATGGATATCGGGTACTTCCCGTTCACCCGCTTCCACAACTATGTAATTCCTACACTGCCGATTGCCAATGGTATGGCGATTCCGAAAAGCGCGGCTAATCCGGAGCGTTCGCTCATGGTGCTCGACAAGCTGCGTAATGATCCGGCCTATTTCAATCTTATGACTTACGGTATCGAGGGCACGCACTGGGCAAAAGGTGAAGATGATAAGACGATTGTCATTCCTGCACCAGGCGTAGATTTAAATGTAACTCCGCGTTATGACATTGCGAGCTGGGGCTGGCGTTATGAAGGTAATATGAAGAAGGAGAAAGGCGGCTGGGACGGTCTTGATGCGCTGAAGGAAGAGTTCAAGCCGATCAGCAAACAGGATATTTTCGGGCCGATCTATCTGGATTATGAGCCGGTCAAAACCGAGCTGGCTGCTGTGAATCAGGTGTTCGAACAATACGGCAAGCCGTTGATGCTGGGTCTCACTGCAGATGTGGATGGTTCGCTGAAGACGTACCGCGAGAAGCTGAAAGCAGCGGGCGTAGAGAAGCTGCTGGCTTATGTACAGGGCGAAGCTAATAAGTATTTTGATGAAAAAGGTATTAAGTAACATACAGTTACAGGGGAGCGGCGATATTTCGCCGCTTTCTTGTGATCATTAGAGCAGATCAAGAGAATCGTGAAGGAGATGAACCATCATGAGTAGTGCACAAGAATCTTCGAGAGCCGTGAGGGTATGGTTGAGCTCGGAATCTGCGCCTGGTGACGGTATATGGTTTAAAGGAGCAGAGGGTCCGCTGATCCCCGAATACCAGTTAAGCAGACAGCCGGATATCAACTGGGGCGTACCTGAAGCCGTAGAGATTCCTACCCTTATCGTAGAACCAGACTCTGAGTATCAAGAGATTCTGGGGATCGGTACCTCGTTAGAGGAGACAACGGTCAACAATCTGTCCAAGCTAGGTGGAGCAGCGCGAAGTGCTATTCTTGAGCAACTGACGCACAGAGAGAAGGGCATCGGCTGCGGAATGTTTCGGATTACCTTGGGGACTTCGGATTTCACGGCACAGCCATTTTATACGTACGATGATATAGAAGAAGGCGAAACGGACTTTGAGATGAAGCATTTCTCTATCCAAAAAGATATCGACCTTTCGATTATCGACACGATTCATCGTCTATTGGTCGCTGCTCCGGATACCCTCATATTCGCCTCACCTTGGAGTCCGCCCGCCTGGATGAAGACGGGGGGCCACTTGAAGAAAGGAAGATTGAAAGAAGGGGCTGAATACACAGCCGCACTGGCGAAGTATTATCGGTTGGCGATCCAAGCTTACAGGGAGCAGAATATTCCGATTCATGCCATGACCCTGCAGAATGAACCCCTGTTTGAAGCCGATTATCCAAGCTGCTATATGCCTCCGGAGCGGCAGCAGGAACTCGCCATAGCATTGAAACAAGAATTTCAGGAGCATGGGCTGGATACGGAAATCTGGATTTTTGATCACAATTTCAGTGATGCGCTAGCGTATGTGGCTGGAGTGATGAATGATGATGAGGCGTCGGCTGCAGTGAGTGGGATTGCCCTTCATGATTATGACGGGGAACCGGAGGTTATGAGCGAGCTGCACTCAGCCTATCCGGACAAACCGATCTATTTAACGGAAAGATCGCTCTGGGGAACCGGGGGGGCGGAGAGGCTGGTCCGTTATTTCCGGAATTATGCCTCCAGCTATAGCGGCTGGGTTACGATGCTGGACAGCAATATTGGGATCCACCAATGGCCGGGTACTCCGGGACCCACCCTGTTTATTCGGGATGCTGACGGGAATGACCGGTACTGGCTCACGCCGGAATACAACATCTTAGGCCAATTCAGCCGTTTTGTGCAAAAAGGCGCGGTTAGAATCGGCAGCACCTACGGATCTACAGATACAGTAACTAGCGTGGCCTTTAAGAATTCCGATGCCAGTATTGCTGTTGTTGTCATTAACCAGACCGAATCATCGCAGAAGTTTCGGTTGCTGTCTCAGGGGAAACAATGTTTGGCGGAACTTCCAGCGAAGACGGTGGGGACTTACTGCTGGAATTAGGATGGTTATACGGGATTATTCGTGGAATGAACTTAAAAGAAGTCATGCGGGATAGCTGATCCTGCATGGCTTTTTTGCGTGAGTTAGGAGAAATTCAGTTCTTTAGCCTAAGCCCCTGATAGTGTTACCGGGTTGTATCAAACTAAGCGATCTGCTATATTAGTACCAAGTACTAATATCAGATACTAGTTGAGAGGATGAAGAACATGGCAGGTGCCCAAATTACAGCCATTGGCTCCTATGTCCCTTCCCGCAGACTGACGAATACGGATCTGGAGTCCATGGTTGACACTAATGATGAATGGATTGTGCAGCGCACGGGAATCCGCGAACGCAGAATCAGCCGCGAAGATGAGTTCACCAGTGACTTATGTGTTGCCGCCGTACGTAATATGATGGAGCGTTATGGCACAAGCGTTGAAGATGTAGACATGATCATTGTGGCGACCAGCACTCCGGATTTCTCATTCCCTTCGGTAGCTTCCATTATCCAGGAACAACTGCAAATTCCCCGAACAGCTGGAACCATGGATTTAAGCGCAGCTTGTGCGGGGTTTGTATACGGTCTGCATACCGCGCACTGCTATGTTGCTTCGGGGCTGCACCGCAAGGTGCTGGTGATCGGCGCAGATACCCTTTCGAAGATTACAGATTACACGGACCGCAGTACCTGCATCCTGTTCGGAGATGGTGCGGGTGCTGTACTTGTTGAGCAGGACGAGCAGAGTACAGGCTTTCTCGGTTATCATCTGGGAAGTGACGGGGGAGGGGCACATCATGTGTACCGTACGGGACTTTCCCGCAGTGTTAACGGAGCGGATCTCATTGATTCACAAAAGCTCGTGCAGAATGGAAGAGAAGTCTTCCGCTGGGCGGTCAGAACGGTACCTCAAGGGGTTAATGAGTTATTGGGGCAAGCAGGGGTTCCTCTGGAACAGGTGGACTGGTTCATTCCGCATAGCGCTAATCTCCGGATGATTGAGCCAATCTGCGAGAAAATAAACTATCCGATGGAGAAGGTGCTGTACAGTCTCGTGAATTTCGGAAATACCTCGGCAGCTTCCATTCCGCTTGCTTTGGATTTGGGTGTCCGAAGTGGACAGGTGCACAATGGTGACCGTATTTTGATGTATGGGTTCGGGGCGGGGTTGACCCATGCCGGGCAACTGGTGCAGTTGAAACTCGCGGAGCAGATCTCTGAACCACTGCCGCTGTAACAGGAATTTTCCAATAACAAATTTGAATATCCATTGTTTTAACCTCATATGGCCCATATAATGAAAACCAATTCAGGTAAGTGGACCTTCCGTTCGGATCTATCTTATTAAAGAAATGGAGAAGCATAAATATGGGCAAAGTTTTTTTGTTAGCGCCAGATTCCTATAAAGAAAGCATGACGGCAAAAGAAGTATGCGAAGCTATGGAAGTAGGCATTAAAAGAGCAATGCCGGATGCGGAATGTATTCATGTACCTATGGCTGATGGCGGAGAAGGCACTGTTCAATCATTAGTCGACGCTACAGGTGGAACACTGATTGAACAAGTAGTCACCGGCCCACTCGGTACGCCTGTACTGGCGAAGTACGGAATTCTGGGAGACGGTAAGACAGGTGTTATTGAAATGGCATCTGCCAGTGGCATTCATCTTGTAACCAAGGAAACCAAGAATCCGTTAATTACTACCACCCTTGGAACGGGAGAATTGATAAGGGACTGCATTGATAGGGGCATTAAAGACATCATCTTAGGTATAGGCGGAAGCGCTACGAATGACGGCGGCGCTGGAATGGCTAAAGCCTTGGGGTATAAATTTCTCGATAGAGCCGGGAATGAACTGGCGCTGGGCGGAGGGTTCTTAGGTGAACTGGATATGATTGATTCCAGCGGTGCAATGCCGCAGTTACAAGAGGTGAAGATCCTGGTAGCATCGGATGTAACCAATCCATTGTGCGGAGAACGTGGAGCAACGGCTGTTTTTGGTCCTCAAAAGGGAGCAACCCCCGACATGGTTAAAGCGCTGGATAGCCATTTGAGGCATTACAGCAGGGTAATTAAACAACACCTTGGAGTCGACATTGCGGATGTTCCAGGTGCGGGAGGCGCAGGCGGCCTGGGAGGCGGATTGCTTGCTTTTACCAATGCTACAATGAAGAAGGGAATCGAAATCGTTATTGAGTATACGAAGCTCAAAGAAAAACTCGAACAGGCAGATTACTGCATCACCGGAGAAGGCAGCATTGATTCTCAGACCAAATTCGGCAAAGCGCCATATGGGGTTGCCCAAGCAGCGAAAAGTGTCAGAAGCGATATGAAAGTGATCGCCCTGGCAGGATCTGTGGGGAAAGATATCGAGGCACTGTACAATGAAGGCTTCGACGCCATCTTTGGAATCGCTCCTGGAGCAGCGGACATAGATACCTTACTGGTACAAGGCCATGAGAATATTGCCCGCACGTCTGAAAGTATTGCCAGATTATTAAGCTGACATAGAAGGATTAGTCCGGATCCCAGGGCCAATCCTTTTTTATTGCTGTTTCCAATTTATAGAACTCATAAACCCGAAAAAATCGACCTTAAACCCGAAAAAATGAACCCAAAATCAGAAAGAAATGACTTGATATGTTAAATGTTATACGACATAATATCCTCGAAAGCGTTTTCGGTAAAATAAGGAAGCTAAAGCTAATTTTGATCGAAACGACTTTCTAACCCTTTTTAGGAGGCTTTCAAATGAAACAAATGTTTCGCTTTGGATTAGTGTTCCTTCTTATGTTCTCCATGCTACCGGCCATGGGATCTGCGTTCACCGGTGAAGTTACGCTGGGCGGGGGCAGTTATTCGACGGTTCTCCCTCCGGGAGCGACTGATGTACAGTCACAAATCTACAAGACGAGTAATGTTACCGGTAAAATGCCAACCAACGACTGGTGGAGCAGCCTGGCGTGGACACAATACTCCAATGCTCAGTTTCCTCACCCGCTGGCCATCAAGAATCAAAGTGACGGCACCCGGATTTATTATCCCGGCAACCGCATTACGGCTAACTCAGCGGCTATCGCCGGCTGGATGAATGATATCCATGACTTTACGGTAGGCCACTCCGCATCGGCAACCTTCCCGGACGCCAAAGTGGACGGTTTTAATGACTGGTTTGTGAAAGCGCTTTATCAAAATGGTTCGAACTCCATGACCGCCACATATGGACACGGTTCGCCATTTGTCTACTATACCTACACCGGCGGAAATCCGGTGATCAAATTCTACACGGCTCCAACCATTTGGTCAGGATCCGCAAGCAGCTCTGTGCTCGGTATCACGATGGAAGGAGCACATTACGCACTCTTCGGGCCGACTGGCAGTACTTGGTCAGGCATCGGAACTACCACACTTACGAATAATCTGAACGGCAAAGACTATTTCTCCATTGCTGTTCTTCCTGATAATACAACTGCAACACTGAACAAATTTAAGCAATACGCATACTCTCATGTGACGGATTCCAAGATCAACTATTCCTATAATTCGTCAACCAGTGAAGTTTCTACAACTTTTACTTATACCACAACTGCCAAAGAGGGTACTCAAAACGGCACCATCTTCGCGCTTTATCCACATCAATGGAAGAATACGACACAGTCCTTGTTGTCTTATACCTATAACTCTGTCCGCGGCACCATGAAGACAGGCGAAGGCAGCTCCTTCACCACCAAAATGAAGTTTACAGGTGTGCTCCCGTCACTTCCCGACAAGGGAACTTACAACAAGACAACACTTGCCGGTTATGTGAATGAAGAAGAAGCACTGGCTTACACCGGAGGCATGGATACGTACTACATCGGTAAACGTATGGGTAAGCTGGCTGTGCTGGCACCAATCGCCGATCAGGTTGGAGACACAGCGGCAGCCAACCAATTCAGGAACGAAATTAAGTCGCGTCTGACAGACTGGCTGAAAGCCAGCGATGGCAGCGGCAATCTCAAGAGCAGTAATTTGTTCTACTACAACAATAACTGGGGAACCTTAATCGGCTATCCGGCCAGCTTTGGCAGTGCCGACGAGCTGAATGACCACCATTTCCATTATGGATATTTCATTAAGGCGGCTGCTGAAGTCGCACGGACAGACAAAACTTGGGCAGCGAACAATGCGCCGATGGTGAATCTCTTAATCCGTGATATTGCGAACTGGGACCGCACGGATACGATGTTCCCGTTCCTGCGTAACTTCGACCCATATGCAGGACATTCCTGGGCTTCGGGCCATGCGAAATTTGATGACGGCAACAACAATGAATCTTCCTCCGAGGCGATGAACGCCTGGACAGGGCTGATTCTCTGGGGTGAAGCCACAGGCAATACAACGATTCGTGACTTGGGAATTTACCTCTACACTACAGAAATGAACGCTGTGAATGATTACTGGTTCGATGTTCAGGACAATACACATCCGGCATCCTACACTCCATCGGTAGTGACTATGGTCTGGGGCGGTAAAGGCGCTAATGGCACTTGGTTCACCGCTAATCCGGAACAAGTGCACGGTATTAACTGGCTGCCGATTACGGCAGGCTCACTGTATCTGACCAACTATCCGTCATACACGGATAAAAATTACAACGCCATGCTCTCCGAGAATGGCGGCACGAACTGGGATATGTGGCGGGATCTGATCTGGATGTACCGGGCAATCTCTAATCCGACGGATGCCAAAGCCCAATTCACTGCAGGTATCGGGTCCATGGTAACTGGAGCAGCTGAGAATGCAGGCGGAACCGAAGGTGGCAATTCAAAGGCCAATACGTACCATTGGATATACAACCTTGATGCCATGGGTAATGCCGATCCTACCATTACGGCGAACTCCCCGACAGCAGCAGTATTCAACAAAAACGGGGTAAAAACTTATATTGCCTATAACTACACCAATGCTTCCAAAACAGTTACCTTCTCAGATGGCAACAGTGTTACAGTACCTGCCAACAGCTTTAATACCGGAAATGGCGGCGGTGGAGGAGACACGACAGCGCCATCAACACCGGCGAATTTAACCTCCACGGGCAAAACTGCTAACAGCGTATCCCTGTCCTGGTCCGCTTCTACGGATAATGTAGGGGTTACCGGATATGAAGTGTATTACGGCAGCAGCTCGGTATCGGTGACCGGAACGTCTGTAACCGTAAGCGGCCTGACTGCAAATACCGCTTATACCTTTACGGTAAAAGCAAAGGATGCGGCAGGCAACCTGTCCGCAGCGAGCAATGCGGTAGCAGTAACGACTTCCGCAGGAACGGATACAACAGCTCCGTCGACACCTGCCAATCTGGCTTCCACCGGCAAAACATCGAGCAGCGTCTCCCTGACGTGGTCCGCTTCCACCGATAATGTCGGCGTTACAGGATACAACATCTATTATGGCAGCAGTTCGGTAGCTGTTACTGGCACTACTGCAACCATTAGCGGTCTGACTGCGAACACTGCTTACACCTTTACGGTAAAAGCAAAAGACGCGGCAGGCAATTTGTCCGCAGCCAGCAATGCCGTCACCGTAACAACTTCAACAAGCGGCGGCGGCGTGATCACTACGCCGGATTACAGTGTGCAGGTGACAAAGACCGGCACGACTACCGCCAAAATCGCCTTCACACCAACCACAAGCGCTGCTTATGTTGACGTGCATTACACGATTAATAGTGGCGGACAGCAGAATCTACGCATGACCTTAAATGGCTCGGTGTGGGAATATACCGTCAGCGGAATCAGTACCGGTCAGGTTCTGAACTATTGGTTCACGTATGAGAAGTCCGGTCCGCAATATGATTCACCACATTATACGTACACGATGGAATAACTAAAAACAATAACAGCGCCGCCTGCAAATGAATTCGCAGACGGCGCTGTTTGTCATTGGATTGAATTCATTAACTCGTAGAAATATTTAGGTTCATGAGTTTTATTAAGACGATACCAAGCGTCTAATGTTTTTGGAGAAAATACATCTATATAGATTGAACTCATAAAATTAAGAACCGCCTAATTGGGTAAAAGATAGTAATGAACCGAAAAGGGCGAGGATCGAAGTGATACATGAAGAAGAAATTGAAAAGCTAACAACGGCCATGTAAGAAACGGAAAGTACGCGCATGTATGAAAGATACTTAGCTGTCCGTTTGCATTTGGAAGGCCGTACTTAAACCGAAATTGCAGACATTTTGGGCAGGTCATTTCCTACCATTAGCGGGTATTGGAACGCTTATCGCAAGCAGGGAATTCAAGGCCTTGAATTTGGTGAGTATCCTGGCGGCATCCGAAAACTTTCTGACGAACAAGAGGAAAGGCTGAAAGAAACCATTGCCAACCAAAGACCGGTTGATGTTGGGTTTGAGGCGAAATACACTTGGTCGTTAAAAATTATCCGTACATGGATCCTTCGCGAGTTCGGCGAGAAATATACCCTAAAAGGAATCTCTAAAATGTTGAATCGGCTTGGTTTTAGCTACACGAAAGCCACCTATACTCTGGTACGAGCCAATAAAGAGGAACAGAAACAATTCCGTGAGGTCACTTTACCTGAGCTTAAAGAGCAACTGAACCAGGGAGAAATTGACCATATTTTATTTGATGATGAATCCATGATAAGGGCATATTTGGCTTTGCAGTACAACTGGTTTCCTAAAGGACAACAACGCAAAATCCCGACTCATGGCGAGAATAAAGGAGCCAAACTGTTTACGGCCATCGACTACGAAACGGGTCATGTGACCCACAGAGAAGAAGAAAAATTTGATGTAATGGCCTTCCAGCGGTTTTTGGTAGATATTCTGCATGGATATCCCAAAGGTAAACTCGTTATGGTATTAGACAACGCATGTGCTCATCATGCCATGAAATTCAGCCTTTCCTTCGGAAGAATCCATGGCTCCAGTTTGTTTTTTTACCCAAGTACAGTCCGGAGCTTAATCCCGTCGAGGGGTTATGGAAATGGCTGAAACAAGATGTCGTCAACAATGTCTTTTTTCACAGTTTTTACATCATCCGCTCTCATGTCGCAGCCTTCATGAAAGGGGTGAATCAACATCCTCTTGAAGCAATCGATCGACTGCTGGTTCGAGTATGAAGTTTTTCAGTTCAATCTATATAGTTTCATAATCTCCATTGCCTTAACAGACAATACCCTTTTAGTAGCTGAAACCCTCATAAAGTCAGGGTAAATGCTATTGGAAAGAACAATAGATAGACTTTCTGTTTCATCAATTAATTCTTGTCCTCTTCCCCTCGTCTGTTGTAAGTTGAAAGAAGCGCATAACTTCACCACCTAAAATTTTATAGTGTATTTATATCGTTCTGCCAAATAACGAGCAAAACCTTCGACATCAGCTTGTGTTAAAACGGTTCTCTCTCCAACTATCAAACTAGAGTTCCCATTCTTTGTTGTATGCATAAGCTTCGCTTCGATATTTTGACATTGGAACCCATGACCCCTATTTAGGCTTATGGATTTCAGAATTGTTCCCAAAAATTTTGTTGAATTTTTCTTTAAACTTTTGTGGCAACATATGATGTGCATCGACTTCAGTATTGCTTGTCGTTTAGAATTTGAGCCTTATCTATAAATTGTTCTGTAAATTGAGGTGAAGGAAAACATCTACAGATAGATCAATTGCTCATACTTCTCATTTGATAACGCGTATAATAACCATTCGTCTACAGAAAGTAATTTTGGATCTATTGAAAAGCAGATATTATAAGGTCTCCTTTAGAGTTAATCTTCAGAAGTTTACCTAACATCCTTCTTATATTCACGAACCCTCGCCAACTTCGATAGCTCCTTATCTTAAACAATGTAGGGGTGTCTGATGACCCCGTCCCTATCACGAAAATGCTCTTCGCAGACCGAAAGTCGTAGAATCAGTGCGCGATTTCATTGTTATGGGTAATATGGATAAATATCCAAAATACTAGGAATCTTTGAAAATGCAGATGTCTTATTAAAAAAGTATATGCTACAATTTACCTAATAAGGTAGATGGTCTGGTTGGATTTTTCTTGGATATTTATTAAAAGGGGTGATCTTTAATGACCACATGCAGTGGATTTAGTGATAAAGCTGGATTGTGCAACAATGAAGTAGTAGATTCAAGTAAAAGTCCATATTGTAAAAACTGTGCAGGTAAAAGCTTTGAAAATCAAATTTCTAGAATATTTGAAATTCAAGGGTACAAAGTTACTAACAATATCTCATTATCAGGAACACAAAACGACATTTTAGCCCAAATAAAAATAGGTGTCACCAATATCAGTATTTTAATAGAATGTAAATTCAAATTTGATGAATCTGATAAAGTAAATAGCGAGGACGTTAGGAAGTTTCATGGTTCAAAAGAAATATTTCATCGAGAAGGGAAATATGGTGATATAGATAAAGCGTATATTGTTACAAATGCTCAGTTTGCCCCACAAGCTTATGAAACTTCTCAAGTTCTATCTTTAAATCTGTTCACAGAACAAGAGTTGATAAAGAACTTAATGGACTTTACCCCTTATTTGAGATCAACAGTAAAAATGTATGAAAATAGTCATTTATACCACCACTTTATAGATCTAAACTCGGTAAACGACTGGTCAATGCTAGAAGAAGTTGACCAATTCCTTCGTTATGACGACCCTGCTTTAGTTATTTTAGGTGATTATGGTACGGGAAAAACCTCCTTTTGTACTAATTTATGTTATCGATTAGCGAACGATTATTTATCAGGCAAGGATGTGCCTATTCCTATCCTTATACAATTAAGAGATTATGAAAGAGCTGTAAGCCTACAGGATCTCATCACTAGTTTCCTTGTTAATAGGTGGAAAATCCCTAATGGTAATTTCGAAACATTTATAGAAATACTTCAAATGGGATACGTCGTTCTAATATTTGACGGTTTTGACGAAATAGCAAGAAGAGTCGACTATGCAACAAAGTACAAAGTTTTTGCGGAAATATCAAAATTCGCTGATTATCATTCGAAAATAATTGTAACATGCAGGAAAAACTTTTTTAATCACAGAGAAGAATTCGAAAAGATATTTAAATCTACTCCATTACATTACGAGCCTAATTTATCATCAGTTGATTTTGTAGAAGTAGAAATTGAAAAACTAAATGAGGATCAAATATACGATTATATTTACAGCTATGAAGATATATTAAAATCTAAAGGATATGAGGTCGAGGATTTTATTCATGTGATGAATAGCATTCATGATTTATCTGATCTAGCCAAACGGCCGGTTTTATTAAATGTAATTATAGAGACTATTCCACAGCTAGTTATTGAAGAAGGTACAAAAATCAACGCTGCATTGCTCTACGAAAAATATACAGGTTTCTGGTTAGACAGGGAGGATTCAAAAGGAAAAACATTAATTAAATCCGAACAAAAGATGATGTTCTCTAAAGAGTTGGCATGGAAAATGTTTAATAAAAACACTCTTTCAATAACTTACAACCAGATTCCAAAAGAGGTAAAAGAGTATTTTAATATAACTGCGTTTGATGATGTGGATCATTTTAGTCATGATATAAAAAGCTGCTCATTCTTACATAACGATGACAACAAAGGGTATAAATTTATTCACAAATCATTTATGGAGTATTTTTCAGCACAATTTATACTTAGCGAGCTAGATTCTCTAAAAACTTCTGATAAAAAATTCCACATGAAACTTAAAAAGATTTTAGGAGAGACACTTATTACTAATGAGGTTGGTTTTTTTATAAAAGATCTATTTGAAGTAAGAAGATTTAGTAAAGAATCTATTGCCGCTAAACTAAAAAGTATAAACTTTAAAAGCATCGATTTGATATGTACAAAAAACATCATATCTTTGTACTCTAAACTTGGTGAAAACATATCAAATATAATTAATAATTTGGATGATCTTTCAGGTGTTGATTTAAGTGGTGCTCTCTTTGAAAATAGTATTATTAAAAATGGGAACCTACTGGGCGTAAGTTTTCAAAACGTAACTTTCAATAATATAAGGTTCCAAAATTGTGTTTTAACTGATGCTGTTTTTAGAAATAGTCAATTAAATAATGTCCAATTCACAAAATGCAATATCGAAGGTTCTGATTTTTCTAATTCTACAGTTTCTCGTTGTACTTTCATTGAATCAACGCTTGCTTTTACAAAATTCCACTCTACTACGATAACAAAGACTGATTTTGATCAGGCAGAATTGACAGAAGCCGATATTAATGAGAAATCAAAGTTTATTCAGTGTTACAACTTAGAAAGTGTTATTGGGTTACCCTATATAATAAATGTATCATAAGAAAATCTATAATTATTAAAGTTTGTTTGAGATATTTTAATAATGAAAACGGGTTAGATATCAAGATATATCTTAGTCCTTTTTTATTATTTATTGTAATTCATTACTACTAAATGGAATTTGTCCCATAGCCTTACCATAACCTGATTCTTGAAACGTCACTCGCGGGCATATGCGGAACCAGCTTCCACTACGGAACATGAAATTTATAGGTGCCCCGGCCACCTCCAGGAATGCGTAGCAGAAGTTTTTTTATTCACATCAGCTATTACGTCTCAAGCTGCAACACCTCCCTTCGTATATGAGTCTACCAATGTCTGTCCCGGCTGAAGGATAATCCCCATGGCTTCTGCTTCCATAATCTTATTTGCAGATGCACGCCAACCCTCATGCAGGTTCCTGATATGATCGCTGACTTCGAAGGGATTTTGAAAAGTCATTGTCGTATTTAAAACCGATATTTCGGTAGGGTTGATGACATCTTTAACAGTGACGGATGACTGTGCAATCTTTTCGATTGTCGTCTGTGGTACTTTCGGTGCCTTAGTAGGAGACTTTACTATTTCCTTACTCAGTGATTTCCAGAGAGTCTCAATTGAATCACGATTCTTTATACAAATAATGATCCCGATCAATTCAGTGACACTGATACCTGCGATAATAAGTTCCTTCCTATGTGCCTTGACCCAGGCTAAGAACCCTTTCTTCTGCTTTTCCATAATTCCTCCTTATCATTCATGCCCATCTATATATCTTAAAGAATTTCTTAACACACCTTTATTAAACATCAAGTCTATAGGTTGTTCAAGTAATATATGTGGGTTATAATTCAGTGCATAAGGAGGGGTTTTAACCCGTGAACGACATGAACGGCATAATGGATAGAAAACGGCATTGCTGGAATGAACGGCTAAAAAAATGTATACTCGACGGTGGATACACACAGGAGTCTTTTGCACATGCTTTAAATAAGAAGTACAGTACTAAATTCACCCAAAAAACCATTAGTAGATGGGTGAATTTGGGGGATGCAAAAAATGGCATAAAGAGTTTTCCGGATTTTGAAAATATGGTTCAAGTCGCTGATTTTTTTGGTGTTGATGTTGGCTATCTCACTGGTGAAACTGATGAAGATTCGTTTTCACTAGAGAAGGCGTGTACTTATATGGGTTTAAATGGCGAAGCGATAAATGTTATAAGAGAACTTACGGTGCCTGAAAATATGGACAGCTTCTCTGGCAAATATAGAAGGGATACTTTTAACAAGGTTCTTTCAGCAAGCGGATTTCGCAATTTTTTTGAGAGTCTAAACGATCTTCATCAAACATCCATTTCTCCAACAGAAGATAATTGCGTATTCGAAAACTTGGACAGTGAAATTGATTACATGCGTAATCTGGAGTACAAAGGAAAAATTGAAAGATATGAATTGAATGAAACGCTGGTAATACTGATTAATGAAATATACCCTAATCCGCCTAGAGTAAATTTGAAATATTAAGGATGAATAATAATGCCTCTCTACCATCATGGAGGAAAGGCATTATACTTACCTATGTTTTAGAACTTTAATATTTCACTTTTCTTTATTTTTATAAACTCATTAGCAAACGCCTCCACTATGGTTCTATTCCGGTCGATACTGATCGTTTCCTTGGATGGGTTTGCTGTGGAATTCAAGTCCTGCTTAATGGTTGAACTGGAAGGCTAAGTTTGAAAACGAGCAAGGCACTCTACCAAAATGAGCGTAGAGTGCCTTGTTTATTCATTAACTAAACAAGATGGTAAGTGCGAAATTCACGAAAAGTAAAATACGAACTATCGATGTAAAGAAGCAGAAACGTTATCGATAAATGTAATAGCATCTTCTTCGCTTAGACATTGTCTATGCCACTCTTCAATTAAAATTGACCACACTGCATCTTTACTCTTTTTCACACAATTCCCTATATAGGTGGTCCAATCATGATGGTCAGGTAGCAGAATAGCATCATCTAAATGTTTAAATAATGTTCCCGCGCCAATCCCGAAGCGTTCGTCTAGACGATTCCATTCAATTTTTTTTAAATCCGTGATAACTTGTTTTTCGGGTGGTAAATTGCCTGGAAGACTCATACAGTTCGTGAACTCGTTTCTTTTATCCCCATCGACGATAGCAAGACTATTATATGGTAATTTACGACTCTTTCCTAATTCATTTAGTGTTCCAACAACAGTACAACTACCGACGGGACTCGCCGATATTTTTTTGCAAAACTCGTCATATCTAGCACTATCATGCTTAAGGATTTCCCAAAACAAAGAAACCGCCTCTTCATCTTCCAAGAAAGCATGCAATTCAGGATGAGCCTTATCATCGATTGTGGAAAGTGCAAATTGGCTAGAGACTTCGTACATAATATCTTTTCTATCTGACAACCGTACTAACATGATTCTTGCTATTTCCGGTAATTCTTCTAAGATAAATGGGCTGTGTGTGGATAGAATAATCTGCAATTTCTTAATTCTTGCTAGCTTCAATAAATACTGTACAAAACGTCTTTGTGCTTGCGGATGTAACGAGTTTTCAACTTCATCAATAACCAATAATGACTGATTGGGGATTGTTTGAAGAAGCTTAAACGTATCAAGCATAGTATCTTCTCCGGCACCTTGATGAAATTGAGATATCTCACCATAATCTTTAGTAAGAAGCCCTACCTCACGTGATGAGTTAATGTTGGTCCCTATAAACCGCGCACGGGCATATTCATGCCCTAGGACGTATGAGAGATTTTTTAAACTTTCATCATTGAGTTCGATTTCATCACCCATCTCTTCACTGGATATTTTGGCTATTTTTGCATATCCAGCTGTAGCATCCAAAGGCAATGTGCGGGAAATATCTAAGAAAAAAACTTTTCTTTGAGGCTTTCCCTTTTTAGGAGTAAATCCCCAATCATTTGTCTTACGCCATCTGAGCGATTTTTCATGTCCTCCTTGACGAATTTTGTATTCAATCGTTGCCCCCGCCATCGCTGCAGTATCCCACTGGGTACTCATGAACATATTGGATGGGTAAAAATTCTTTGCACCCTTATTTTCATAAGCACATACTGCCGCCTTCAAAAATGTACTTTTTCCAATTCCGTTTTCGCCTACAACTGCTACTATAGGAAATTTGAAGAACATCTCCTGGTCTGTCCATCCATGAATATTGTTTATTTTAATGGACTTTATGAACTGCTGCCACTCCCCATTTCCTTGATTGAATTGCCGCATTATTTCCTGAATTTCGCCCATATCTTATCCCCCCATTACTTCGTTTCTATTTTTAACAATAATATTATTATATCCGACATGCTCTCTCAACCCCAACATATAATAGAAAAACATCCAACCTGCTCTGTCACCAAGTAATGACATCTATTCCGCTCTGTACGCCGACTTCCCCACTGGATGGACATGATCCCACAAGTAATAAAAAAGGGATTTCTGAGTCCCCGGATTCCAATCCGCAACCTCAAAACCCCTTATCTACAAGCCTTTCACAGCCTTACTCTTTTTCCCATGACATCCATACTACGCACTCAACGTGTTTAGACTGGTTATGATCTAAAGAATATAGGACTGGTATAGCCGGCTCTGATTGTCAGGCTGTAATTCCGCTGCCGCAGGACTCACGGACGATAAGTGTAGGCTCCACCACGAAGGAGCTTCCCTCAGCCTGATTGTTAATGAGATCGTATAGCATATGGGCGGCTAGAATGCCAAGCCGCTCTTTATTTTGGCGAACGGTAGTTAATCGGGGACTCGTATACTTACACGCCTCAATATCATCGCAGCCCACGATGGCGACATCTTGCGGGACACGCAGCCCATGCTCCTTCAGTGCCCGGATCGCACCGAGGGCCAGCAGGTCGGATGCGGCAAATATCGCCTTAGGAAGCGGGCCTGCTTTGATCAATTTCTGCATGGCCTCATAACCGCTGGATTCAAAGAAATCCCCCCCGTGCACGATCCACTTCTCATTCACCGGAAGTCCGAAACCTTCGATGGCTCTGATATAGCCGGATTCGCGCATATTGGAAATGTCGGAATCCGCCGTGCTTCCGATAAAACCAAGCTCCCGGTAGCCAAGCAGATAGAAATGCTCAACGACTTTGGAAGAGATTTTGAAATTATCCGACATGACGTAACCGGACTTCTTACCCTTCAGCTCCAGGTCCACTCCGATGCACGGAATATTGCTCATATCGAGGTCGCGGATCGCTGCTTCCATGTTCTGACCGGAAATGATCACACAGCCGTCCACATGAAAATGCAGGCAACGCGAGAAATAGTCGCCGCCGCTGATGAATTTTTCGTTAGAGAAGAAGATGAGATCATAGCCAAGCACACCCATTTGCTTCTTGAAGGAGTTAAGCACTTCGACAAAAAACGGATGGGTGAAATCCACATTCAGCTCACCGGCAAAAATAACGCCGATCAGGCTGGATTTTTTGGTGGCGAGCGTTTTGGCAGAATTGGAAGGAGAGTAACCGGTCTGTTCGATGATCTCCAGTACTTTTTGTTTCGTTTTTTCGGAAACATCACTATAGTTGTTCATAATTTTCGAAACGGTTGAAACGGAGACGCCGGCCATCTCGGCGATTTTCTTGATATTTAACTGCAATGTTAAGCCACCCTCCGGCTTGATAATAGTTGGTTCAAGGCATGAAAAAACGACACGAAATTCAATTTCTTTTAAGTGTATGCCTATTGCTAAGTCAAGTCAAACGCTTATTGAAGAGAGAGACCCCGGACAATTACGGATAGAAAATAGTAATAAAAATGATAAGTGCTAAATAGAATAGCGATAATCGAAACCGATTTCGAGTTCGAGAATTTTTTTGAGGCGAATATTCCGAAACCGAGGGGGTAAAAGCAAGATGAAAAGGAACATCTCGGCAGCTTTGGCAGCGCTCGTGCTAGTATCGGGGCTGCTGTCGCCGGTTGGGGGCAGGTCTGTTGCGGCGGACGGAGGAACTAAGATTTCTCAGACTGCTGCAGCGGAAGGGTTGTCATCTTCACAATTGAAAGCGTTTACCGATGTGCCGTCAGGCCACTGGGCCTTAAAGCCGGTTGAACGCTGGAGTACAGCGGGAATTGTAAGCGGATATGGGGACGGGTCCTTTAAGCCGAAGAAGGAACTGACCAAGGCAGAGTTTACGGCCATGGTGAACCGCATCTTTAATTTTCAGGATGTATCAGAGGCTGTGATGCCGGACGTTCCAGCAGGTTCATGGTACTACAAAGATATCGCTAAAGGCATTGCCGTCGGTTATATAACTGCAGATGAAGATAACCGGATTCAGCCGTCGAAGCTCTTCACACGTGCGGAGGCCGCGCTGGCTCTGCAGAGAATTTTTCATTTTCCGGAAGGGCCTAAGTCAATATTCAAGGATCTGAATGGCTTGGATACGGAGAATATCAAGGCGATTGAAGCGCTCGTGACATCCGGATATCTGCAGGGATACCCTGGAGGCGTGTTCAAACCGGATGCAGTCCTGACGCGGGCGGAGTTCGCAGTTCTGCTTGACCGGATGATCACCGGCCTTGTCATGCAGCAAGGCGAAACATCACTGGGCACCATCAAAGGGAATGTGGTGATCAACCGCCCTGGTGTGATTTTGAAGGATACGGTTATTGATGGCAATTTGTACCTGTCCGAAGGTATCGGGGACGGAGAGATTGTGTTGAACGGCGTTACGGTTACCGGCACTGTATATGTGCGGGGAGCCGGGGGGCTAAAGGCCGTCTTTAAGGGGGATTTCGGAAATATTGTTACAGGAGATTCCTCCGGCAAAACTCTGGTGCTGAATCTCTCTGGTACAGTAGGTCTGCTTGATATTAGCGCGCCTGTTAAGGTGAACCTTGAAGGCAAAAGTACAGTTAAGAAGCTGTACCTTCTGCCTGAAGCGAAAGGTTCGGCCTTTGATGGCAGCGGAAGCTTCATCACTGTAGATAATCAGGCTGAGGCTGTAACGATTGGTGGTGCACCCGCAGTAAAAGGGGCATCTGGCCCAGTTACACTAGTTGGACCAACGGCTACTGCTGCGCCGGCAGGGAACGGAAGCCCCGGAGGAGGATCAGTGCCGACTGCGACCGCCACGGCAACAGCGACTGCGACCGCTACGGCAACAGCGACTGCGACTGCTACGGCAACAGCGACAGCTACAGCAACAGCTACAGCAACAGCTACAGCAACAGCGACAGCTACACCAACAGCTACTCCGACCGCCACGCCCACAGCTGATCCGTGGACACTGGAGTGGAGCGATGAGTTCAACGGTGGCACGATTGATCCGGACAAATGGACCTATGATCTGGGTGACGGCACGATTGTCGGTAACCCGGGTTGGGGGAATAATGAGCTGGAATATTATACGAACGAAGAGAACAATGTGAAGGAAACGGACGGCAATCTGGTTATAACCGCCCGTAAGGAAGCGAAGGGAGGCAAAGACTACACCTCCACTCGTATTAAAACAAAAGGCAAGTTCAGCCAAACCTACGGCAAATTCGAAATCCGGGCCAAATTGCCGACAGGCAAAGGTTTATGGCCGGCGATCTGGATGCTGCCTGAGGAAAGCGTCTACGGTACATGGGCGGCTTCCGGTGAGATTGATATTATGGAGGGCTGGGGCAGCAAGCCGCAGACTGTTGCGGGAACGCTTCATTACGGATCACAGTATCCGAACAACGTGTATACGGGGCAAGAGTACCATTTTGCCGGAAGCTCTACCGTTGAGGATTACCATACCTATACTCTGGAGTGGGAACCGGGGGAAATGCGCTGGTATGTGGACGGCGAGCTGTACTCCACGCAGAACGACTGGTATGGCAGAAGTGCGGGGCAGGCTGCTAACAATACGTATCCGGCTCCGTTTGACCAGAACTTTCATCTGCTGATGAACCTGGCGGTCGGCGGGAATTTCGACGGCAATCCGGATAATTCTACGGTTTTTCCGAAATCGATGGCCATTGATTATGTCCGTGTGTATGAATTGACGGGACGAAGCTACCGCGAGCCTGTGCTCCCAACCTATGAGAAGGAAGATTATCTCACAGGTGCAAATCTTCCGCAGCCAGACGGAAACCTGGTATACAACAGCAGTTTCACGGAGAATGTTACCGGAGATTCCGGCATGGGAACACCGGGGACGGCACACTGGGTGCTGTATAAGGATCCGGGAGCCGCAGCAGCGGTAAATATCCAGAATATCGGCGGCGTTAATTTCGCCAAGGTGTCGATTACGAATGCCGGCAGTAATAACTATTCTGTTCAGCCGCAGGCCATTGTCTCGCTGGCGAAGGGCAGGATCTACAAGCTGACATTTAATGCACTGACCGATACGAAGCGGAACATTGACGTGAAAGTTACAGGCGGATCTACGAAAGGTTTCGCCGCGTATTCAGAGAACCTTGCAGTCCCGCTGACAGATGCCGCCAAAGGCTACAAGATGTATTTCCAGATGAAACGCGGATCGGATAATGCGGCCCGCATCGAGTTTAATATGGGGCTTAATAACTCTCCAGTCTGGATCGGTAATGTGAGACTGGAAGAGGTCAAGGAGATCCCTTTTGAACACGATACAGCCAAGGAACCGCAGGGCGACGGCAACCATGTATACAACGGAACCTTTGATCAGGGACTGCCTGACCGGTTAAGCTACTGGCATATTATCAGTTCAGGAGCCGCGTCTGGTGCAGGCAAGGTTGAGGAAGCCAAACGTAAGCTGGACGTGGCTATAACGAATGAAACGAATGGAGCCGGGGATGTTACTCTGCTGCAGAAAGGCGTATTTTTGCTGGAAGGCCATGATTATAAATTAACCTTCAATGCCAAAGCGTCAGCAGCCAGAGACATTCGTGCAGAGCTGACAAAGGCAGATGGCACCCGGTACGAAGAGAAAACCGTGAGTGTTGGAGCAGACGAGAAATTGTATACCGTCACCTTCAATCATCTTGCAGGATCATCCGATCCTCTTTCGCAGCTCAAATTACATCTGGGCGGAGCTTCAGGCACAATTACGCTGGATAACATCAAACTGGTTCGCACCAGCACGTACTTCCCGCCGGGAACCGTCTTCTACCCGCTCAGCAATGGTGATTTCGGTGATGGGCTGAATGCTTGGGAGCCCATCAGTGACAGTGGAGGTTATACCGCCGCGTCCGTCGCAGGTGGAGAAGCCAAAGTAACGGTGGGTAATCAGGGCAGCAATCCGTGGAGCTCCATGCTTATCCAGAACGGTCTTCCTGTATATGCCGGGGTCAACTATGTCGTTAGCTTTGATGCCCGTTCCACGGTGAACCGGAAGATGAACATTCTTGCGGAGAATGCGGGCAACTTCAAGTACCTCAATGAGACGATTGATCTGACCGGAACGACTACCCCTTACTACTTCGAATTCACTATGCCAAAAGATGATGCCGTCAGCCTGAAATTCCTGCTCGGCCTGCTTACGGGTACGACTGCGGTGGGGGCTTCCCATGATGTGTTCATCGACAATGTGAAATTCGAGGTTAAAGGTGCTCCGGTATCTAAACCGCCGGGGCTTAGAAAAGATACTACCGGAAATAAGGCCGGAAGCGATATTACCGTTGCTTTTACAGATGATTCTGCTTGGAGAAGTGCGGTTTCTTCAGTATCCGTGGGGAATACCACGCTTAATCCGAGCCAGTATACCTTGTCTCCGGGTGCTATCAACCTTAGCGGCAGTCTGTTCCCGGGTGAGGGAAGCTACAAAATCACGGTAAATGCCGGGGGTTATGCTCCAGCAGTTGTAACGCAGCCTGTGCTTGCCAGCGACGGGAACCTGGTAGTTAACGGCAGCTTCGCGAATGGCGGTAACAGCTGGAACCACTATGTCCATCAGGATGCAGGTTCGGAGCTGAAGATCGAGAATGGAGCCGCCAAGCTGATTATCGGCTACAAAGGGAATGCCACCTGGCATACCCAGTTCTACCAGGAGGGAATCCGCCTGGAGAGCGGCAAGACCTACAAGCTGAGCTTTAAAGCGAGCTCCACACAGGCACGTCCGATTATCGTGGAGTATACGAACACTCCGGTACCAGCGGTGAATTTCAAGCTTACTACGGCTGAAGCACTGTATACGAACACATTTACGTTCACTGGAAGTTCGCTGCTCAAGCTGAATTTCTTGCTCGGGGATGTCACGGTCGATGGAGTAACTACACCAGCTACAGCCCATACGATATCGATTGATGATGTCATGATCCAGGAGGTTGGAGCAGAGCTTCCGGATACCCAGGCACCTTCGGTTCCGGCCGGACTTACTTCGCCTGCCAAAACGGCCACAAGCGTTGACCTGTCCTGGACGGCATCGACGGACAACAAAGAGGTCACCGGATATGACGTGTTTAAAGATGGCGTACTTGCCGGCACGGCAACGGCGACAAGTTATACCGTGACCGGACTAACTGCAGCTACGTCGTACTCTTTTACCGTGAAATCGAAGGATGCCGCAGGTAACAGTTCTGCAGCCAGCACCGCCCTTGCCGTTGTCACCAGTGCAGCGGGCAACGGCGGTGGCGGGACACCATCGGAGGCGCAGCCGGCTCTTGGGGCCGGTTCCTACACTACGGTGCTCCCTTCCGGGTTAAACAATGTCCAGTCCATGATCTATAAGACGGACAATGTGACCGGAGCCATGCCGACAAACGACTGGTGGAGCAATCTGGCCTGGGATAAATATTCCGAGGCCCAGTATCCCCATCCGCTGGCGATGAAGAATCAGGGAGATGGGCTGCGCATCTATTATCCCGGCAACCGGATCACTGCGAATTCTGTAGCCATTGCCGGCTGGATGAATGATATTCACGACTTTGTCGTCGGACATAGTAATGAATCAACCTTCCCGGATGCCAAGGTCGATGATTTCAGCGACTGGTTCGTCAGTGCTATGTATAAGAACGGCACTCACACGATGAAGGCCACTTACGGACATGGCTCTCCGTTCGTGTATTTCTCCTATGGCGGCGGTAATCCGAAGATTTCGTTCTATACGGTGCCGGAAGTATGGTCGGGAGATGCGAACAGTGCTGTACTAGGTGTGTCAATTGCCGGGGCGAATTATGCGCTCTTCGGACCGACTGGCAGTACCTGGAGCGGAATCGGGACGAAGGTGCTGACCAACAATTTAGGCGGCAAGGATTACTTCTCGATTGCCGTACTTCCCGAGAAATCGGAAGCTGCGCTCAGCAAGTTCAAGCAATATGCCTATTCTCATGTTACAGATACAACGGTCAGCTGGAATTATAATGCCGCTGCCAGTGAGGTCGGTACTACCTATACCTATACCACGGAAGCCAAAGAGGGCATGCAGACCGGAACGATCTTCAGCCTGTACCCGCATCAATGGCAGAACTCCAGCCAAACCCTGCTTGGTTATACGTACAAATCGGTCAGAGGGCTGATGAAGACCGCGGAGGGAAGTTCTTTTACAACGACCATGAAGTTTAACGGCGTGTTACCAACGCTGCCGGATTTGGGGTCTTATAACCGGACTACACTTGCCTCCTATGTAGATGAAGCGGAAGCAGAAGTTTATACGGGTGATCGGGATACGTATTGGATCGGCAAACGGCTTGGCAAGCTGGCTACACTGGCGCCGATTGCCGATCAGGTCGGCGATACCGTTGCTGCTGCGAAATTTAGGGATGAGATCAAATCCAGGCTGGAGGAATGGTTCACGGCTACAGACGGTTCCGGCAATTTGAAGTCCTCCAATCTATTCTATTACAACAGTAACTGGGGCACGCTGCTCGGCTATCCGGACAGCTTCGGAAGCGTCCTCGAATTAAATGATCACCACTTCCATTACGGCTATTTCATCAAGGCTGCAGCCGAGATTGCCCGTGTGGATAAGGAATGGGCGCAGGAGCAGAACTGGGGAGGTATGGTCAACCTGCTGATCAGCGATACGGCGAACGGGAACAGGGAGGATGAAAGATTCCCTTTCCTGCGGAATTTCGATCCGTATGAGGGTCACTCGTGGGCTGCCGGTCATGCCCGGTTCGGAGACGGCAATAATAATGAATCTTCCTCCGAGGGGATGAATGCCTGGGCGGGGCTGATTCTGTGGGGCGAGGCAACGGGTAACACAGCCGTCCGCGATTTGGGGATTTATCAATATACAACCGAAATGAATGCCATCAATGATTACTGGTTTGATGTGAACGGCGAGAACCATGACCCGGGCTTCACCCGTTCCACAGCCAGCATGATTTGGGGTGGCAAAACTGTAGGGGACGCCGTATGGTGGACCAACAATCCAGAGGAAGTGCATGGCATCAACTGGCTGCCGATTACGGGCGCTTCTCTCTATCTGACCCAATATCCCGCGTACACCGGAACGAACTACTCCACGATGGTGACAGAGAATGGCGGAACGAGCTTTGATGCCTGGGAAGACCTGATCTATATGTACCGGGCGATTTCGAACATCAGTGACGCTAAGGCCAAGTTCAGTGCCAGAGCGGCTGTGATGAGCCCGGAAGCAGGCAACTCCAAGGCCAATGCCTATCACTGGATCTACAATTTGGATGCACTCGGCAATGTAGAGCGGAGCATCACTGCAGACTATCCACTATATGCAGTGTTTAATAAGGAAGGTGTAAAAACCTATCTGGTCTATAACATGACAAACAGCGAATTAACGGTTACGTTCTCGGATGGGCATACCGTTACCGCAGCTGCGAACAGCTTTAATATCGGCAACGGGGGCGGCGAGATTATCCCGGATACCGAAGCGCCTTCGATCCCGGAAGGATTACATTTCACTAATAAAACGACCCTGAGCATTACCCTTTCGTGGAATCCTTCCACGGATGACACTGGGGTTACAGCGTATGAAATTTACATTGGTGATGAATTAAAAGGAACGACGGAAGCCACTTCTTTTAAAGTGAACGGCTTAACTCCGGAGACAGCATATACCTTCACGGTAAAAGCGAAGGATGAGGCAGGCAATGCTTCAGCCTTAAGCGCACCATTGACCGTAACCTCAGAAGCTGCCGGGACAGAGCCGGAAGAGCCAGCTCTTGAAGGGCCGGTCATTCTATTCCTGAACAGCGATGGAGCCGCGAATGAACTGTCCGCTAAGGCCGGAACAGCGGTTGCAGATTTGAATGTACCATCGGCTGCCGGAGGGAATCATTACATCGAGCCTGTGAATCCTGTGGTCTTCACACTCAATCATGTGAATGCCGATTACAAAGAAGGAATGACCGCGTATCAGCTGTATTTTGACACGATAGGGTCAGTGGTTGGCACAGCGCTGATGGTGCGGATCTCCTATGATTTTGACGGAGACGGAACTTGGGATCGCATGGAGAAGTCACCTACTTATGCCTTGAATCCGGTGGTTAATGAATGGGAGAAATTTACCCAGACTGACCGGGGGACGCTGACGATTACAGGTTCTGATTATCAGGACTTCCGCGGCGGCAAAATCCGGATCGAGCTGTGGAATCAGCTGGGATCCGCAGATACCAAGGTTAAAGTGAATGCACCAAGCGACTTCTCAAAAGTCGTTTTACCTTATGATTATGCTTCAGTAGATTGAATGTAAGCGGCGATGCCTCCGGTGAAACGGGGGTGTCGCTGTTTTTCTGTGGTTTTTTTGCAGGCAGGAAGTAGTTGTGTTCTGACTTTCTTAAAACATGTATAATTGCTTTACACGCGTAGAGAGCAGGGGGAGCAAATCTTTGTACTATGATTCAAAATGGGTTCGGATTATTATGAATACCTACTGGGTGGTTGTCGCCATTCATTTGCTGGGGCAATGTGCCGTATTCTTCTTTATGGATCCGCTTTTTGACGGATCATTTTTTGTTTACCGCAATATCATTATTCCTGCGCTGTCCATGGCTGCAGTTATTGCGCCTTCGGAGTGGATCTATAAGTACAAACAACGCAGCACCCATGTTCTTCCGGCATATCTGTCTCTGGCAGGTGCATTTATGTCTGCAACCGCTGTTTACGTCAGCTTTGATGTGAGGGTCATTCCTGCCGCTTTTTTAGTCGTGCTCAGCTCTTCCATTTTATTTTTTAGTATACGCCTTATATTGTTCAGTGCGGTCGTTCAGTTAATAGGTTATGTTGGCGTTTACATCGCAAGTGACTTGTTTCGGAATCAGCTAAAGGCGTATGATGTCTTAACCTTTGTTTTACTGCTCGCCGCCAATACCTTGGTCACAATGGCGATTACCCAAAGGGGGAAGGAAATTGCGAACGCGCTGGAGCATTCCTTTCTGGAAAAGAAGGATCTGTATCTCCATAATGAAAGAATGAAACAATTGGCCCGTACCGACTATTTAACCCAACTCTATAACCGGGCGGCATTTGATGAGATTATTGAGCAGGCCGTGGTATCCGGGCAGGATATGGGATTTTCGCTGGCGCTCATTGACCTCGACAATTTCAAAGAGATTAATGATACATATGGACATATTGTAGGAGACGGAGTGTTGGCCCGTGCCTCCTCAGTTATACGTGAAAGCTGCCCGGTAATAGCCTTTGCCGCCAGATATGGAGGTGAGGAATTCGCGGTGGTTTTTGCCGGTAATGAATTTGAGCAGCATCAGCTCATTATGGAGAGTATACGCTCTAAGGTAGCCGCTCTTCCCATGCCAGAAATGTCCGGACGATCCGTTACCATCAGCTGCGGTTTGGGCTGTTTTAATACCAACGTCACCAAAGAAGCATGCATTGCGAGTGTAGATGCGCTGCTATATGAAGCGAAACGAAGCGGCAAAAATAAGGTGGTTACATCGGAACCGGCTTTGTAAGCTCAGTAAGCTCAGTTTTACAGTTCATGCAATTTTACAGTTAATAAAATATTGTGATATGATAAAGTAATATATAGGCTACAATTTTGTAACTTGTATGCTCTAGACTGTTCTTGCATATCATTACATAAGAAGCTTAATGATATAGACACCCCGTTAAGGGGTGTTTTTCTTGAATGAAGTGCTTATGTCTGAGTAAGTAGCAGTTGCTGCAAGGAGTATAGAGAGGAGAACACTCCGTGACTGACACCATTAATGAATGGATTGATTGGCTGCTGTTAACCCTGGGTCTCTCCGGTCCCTCTATTTTGTTCGTAACCCTACCGCTGGCTTTATTGCAGAGTCTGCTCGGATTCTTTCCTTTCGCTATCCTGATTGTGCTGCATGTTTCTGTGTTCCATGTGATCGGCGGTATGGTGATCAGCTGGCTCGCCTGTAATGTGGGCGGGGTACTGGTGTATTTCTTATTCCGGCGATATTTGTATAACTGGTTCGACCGGAAGTGGCGCTCACGCCTGAAACGTTATGATAAATGGCAGCGTTACTTGAACAGGTACGGCATCTGGACACTGGTGCTGCTGCGGACGGTTCCGATTGTACCGAACAACATCATTAACTTTATGGCTGCAGTCTCCCCGATCCCGACGAGATCCTTCATTTGGGGTACGGTGCTCGGTAATCTCTCCTACATCTGGCTGTTTGGTACCCTCAGTTCGACCTTGATTGTGCCACGGGAGGAGTGGGGAGTCTATCTGACCTGGTATGGCGTATTCTTCGTCATTCTGGTAGGTGTCTTTATCCGCAGACACTGGGGTCATCTTCAGGAGGATAAGCGCAGCAGAATGACCTGACCTCATTAGTAGCTTAATTAATATCAAACCGGAAGAACTCTCCCGATGCTGCAAGCCGCTGATGGGAAGTGTTCTTCTTTTTTGTGTTTCTGGCGAATACCTTATACCAATATGGGCGGCTTGACCGCCGGGTACAGCGGGAGGGTTATGCCATGGGGAGAAGAAGAAAATGGGGCAGCCGGAGACTAAAGATACCGAGTATCGGCCGCATGCGGCTGCCTCGTTTTAGCTGGGATGGAGTCCCGGGAGCCTCCGGGAGAAGGCCGGCAGCCTTCAAATCACGGCGTTCTGCGCCGCATGCTCAGCCTTACAGCACCGGGTTTAAGGCTAAAGCAAGCAAAGCTAATTTATGGAGAGGTGACAGAAATACAGGCACTGCTGCTCCGGTGAACCGCGTGAAGAAGCGGGGAGGCCGCCGACGGTTCTGGCTTATTGTATCCTTGATACTGATTCTGGCTGTCCTGCAAAGTATTCGTTACGTGGAGAGCCATCTGAAGCCTCCCATTCTCCATTTAGCCCAGATCCGGGTGAAGCAGATTGCGACAGAATCCATTAACAAGGCGATCACGGCCCAAGTTGCAAGCAGCAGTACAGCGGAGCAGCTAATTGACTGGAAGACCGATAATAAAGGTAAAATCTCCGGATTTATGCTTAATTACGCCGAACATATGCGCATTACATCAGAGGCAACGGCAGTGATCCAGTCCACGCTGCAGCAGCTGCATAACCAGACGGAGCGTATTCCTTTGGGTCAGGCGCTTGGCAGTCCGCTGATTGCCTCCTTCGGTCCGGATGTACCGATCAAGATTGAACCGCAGGGTGCAGTGAAGGTAGAGTTGAATACCCGCCAGAAAGACGCCGGAATCAATATGATTCTGGTTGAAGTCTATATCCATATCGTGACTGAAGTAGCTGTAGTGATACCGTTTGATGTCGAGCCTCAAATCGTGGATACAGAAATTCCGGTATCCTATTTGATGGTGGTGGGAGATGTGCCTATGTATTACTACGACAACCAAGGTGAGCCTGTCGGGTCAAACGGAAGCAGCGCTCCGGGAATTTCTATTCCTGCACCACAGGTAACTGAGGACGATAAAGAAGAGACCGCTCAAGAAGAAGCGCCTCGTGATAATTCAGAGCAGAATTCAACAGGTAACAGCACTGTGAACTCAGAAGACGGTAGCGGGGACCCTTCCGGGAGTGCGGATAATTCGTAACCTAAAGTCCTTCGGATTGGTCTCCGAGAAAACGGATAAATTCCCGCATGCATTTAGAGATATAACGCTCCTTGTTCCAGATGAGGACCACATTCCAGGGGATTGAAGGATTCCGCAGCGGCAGAATACGCACATTCGGATTGGTTACCTTCTCACACAAGGGTTCAGGCAGAAAAGCGGTTCCTAAATTAGCAGACACAAGTTCTACCAACAAATCCCATTGAGCGCTTTCATAAGCGATTTTAGCTTCAAAGCCGGCGCCGTAACAGGCATCGATAATATGCTGCCGCATAGCAAAGCCTTTGGCGAACAGAATCAGCGGTTCATCCTGCAGGTCAGATAAAGAAATCTCCTCTTGGGCAGCAAGGGGATGCGACTTATGGACGACAATCGCCAGATTCTCGCGTACAAATGGCTTAATTCCGAAACTGCCCTCCCGGACGGGAAGCAGGACGGCACCCAGATCAATACTGCCCTCCAGCACCATATTCTCAACATTCTTCGAGCCTTCCTCTATGAGCTCGAAGGTAATGTTGGGATATTTTTTTTGAAAAGGAGTGACGATCTTGGGTACAAAAACGGAGCTGATCACAGGCGGCAGGCCGATCTTGATCGTTCCGGTCTTCAGGTTACTGATATCATCCAGCGTCATATGCAGGTTATCGACCGCGGTGATAATCAGTTTGATCTGCTCCATGGCTGCCATGCCCGCATCGGTCAGCTTGACGTATTTGCCGGAACGGTCGAACAGCGTAACCCCAAGCTCGTCCTCCATATTCTTCACCATCTTGCTGAGCGTCGGTTGAGTGAGATGAAGCTTCTCCGCTGCCTTCGTAATATTGTGCAGGTTGGCGACCTCAAGAATGTATTTCAAGTTCCTCACATCCACAAGTAAGCGCCTCCAATCTATAATAATTTTTCATGGTTTGCATGCGATGTCTGAATTTTACCCCTCAAAAACCCCGTTGTACACTATATACATAAAGTCATTAACAACACATTTGTCAATGGGGCTCCAGAAAAATACAGGAGGCGTTTGGTGTGAGTAAAGTAGCTTCGCTTGAAGAAATAGGCCCGCTGTTCCGGGATGGCATGACGATTATGGCAGGCGGATTTATGGGGACAGGTGCACCTGAGGCATTGGTACAAATCCTGATTGAACAGGATATACACGATATTACGTTAATCTCCAGCGATACCGCACTGGTCGATACGGGAGTTGGACCGCTGGTCATCAACAGACGGCTAAAGAAGGTCATTGCCTCCCATATCGGCACCAACCCTGAAACCGGGAAGCAGATGATGGCCGGTGAGCTGGATGTAGAGCTGGTTCCGCAAGGTACGCTTGCCGAGCGGGTGCGGGCAGGCGGCGCAGGACTTGGCGGTATTTTGACCCCTACGGGGATCGGCACTATGGTAGCTGAGAATAAACAGACCTTAACGATTGACGGCAAGGAATATCTGGTAGAGCTGCCGCTACGGGCGGATATCGCACTGCTCAAAGCGCATAAAGCGGACAAGGCGGGAAATCTGGTATACCGGAACTCGGCCCGTAATTTTAACCCGCTCATGGCGCTGGCTGCTGATCTTGTTATTGTCGAGGTTGATGAGATAGTAGAAACCGGGGAACTGGACCCTAATATGGTTGTGACTCCGGGTGTACTGGTTGATAAAATCATCTGTTGCGGGGAGAGCAAATAATTATGGATACGAAAGAGCTTATTGCACGTAGAGCGGCGCAGGAGCTTACGGACGGGGATGTGGTGAATCTGGGGATCGGGCTGCCGACACTTATTCCGAGCTATCTTCCTTCAGGCGTCAACATCATCTTGCAGTCCGAAAATGGATACACCGGTCTGGGTCCGGTTCAGAGTGAAATCACCCCCGATCTTGTAAATGCAGGCGGTAAGCCGGCAAGCATTGTTCCCGGAGCTGCATTCTTTGACAGTGCTACCTCATTTGCTCTTATCCGCGGCGGACATGTGGATGTGACCATCTTAGGCGGACTTGAGGTTGATGCGGCGGGCAATCTGGCTAACTGGATGGTTCCCGGTAAAATGGTTCCCGGCATGGGCGGGGCTATGGATCTGGTGACAGGTGCACGAAAAGTCATCGTCGCCATGGAGCATACCTCTAAGAACGGGGCTTCCAAGGTTGTCAGCCAGTGTACTCTGCCACTGACAGCCCGGGGTGTAGTGTCGATGATCATTACCGAATTGGCCGTATTCCGGGTGACAGGGCATGGATTGCTGCTGGAAGAGCTAGCGCCAGGCATAGAATTGGAAACGGTTACATTGCATACAGAAGCTCCATTCAGCGTGTCTCCCCAGCTTGGTACTATGAAAAATATAACGTCGGACGAGGTGTTGTCATGACCGGTTCCAAGGATATTGTGATCGTCAGCGCAGTACGTACGGCGCTGGGTACGTTTGGCGGAAGCCTTGCCGGGATCGCGGCTGTAGATCTTGGGGCGCTTGTGATCAAAGAAGCGTTGCAGCGTGCCGGGGTTAATCCGGAGCAGGTGGATGAAGTGATTATGGGCAATGTGCTTCAGGCGGGACTTGGGCAGAACCCGGCGCGCCAAGCTGCAATAAAAGCGGGTGTTCCCGTGGAAGCCTCCGCCCTGACCATTAATAAGGTGTGCGGATCAGGGATGAAGGCAGTCCATTTGGCTGCGCAGAGCATTATGTCCGGAGACAGTGAAATTATCGTTGCGGGCGGCATGGAAAATATGTCAAAAGCACCGTATCTGCTGGAACAGGCACGCTTCGGATATCGTATGGGAAATGGAGAATTGACGGATACGATGTTGAGCGACGGACTGACGTGCGCTTTTAACAGCTACCACATGGGCATCACGGCAGAGAATGTCGCCGGTCAGTTCGGAATCACCCGGGAGATGCAGGACAGGCTCGCCGCGGCCAGTCAGGACAAGGCACTTCGGGCGATCGAGCAAGGAAGCTTCAAGGAAGAGATTATACCTGTAGTCATTCCGCAGAGAAAAGGCGATGCCATAGTATTCGACACTGATGAATTCCCAAGAAAGGGAACCAGTTATGAGAAGCTGTCCGGCCTTAAGCCAGCGTTCAAAAAGGATGGCTGCGTAACCGCCGGCAACGCATCAGGCATTAACGATGGCGCAGCAGCCATGGTGATCATGTCGGGAGAGAAGGCCAGAGAGCTGGGAATTACACCGCTTGCCCGGATCCTGTCCTATGCTTCCGGTGGCGTCGATCCTTCTATTATGGGAATGGGACCCGTTCCGGCCACGAAAAAAGCACTTCAGAAGAGCGGTTTGAAGATCAGTGACATTGATCTCATTGAAGCTAATGAAGCCTTTGCTGCGCAGATGCTGGCTGTTGGTCAAGCACTTGAATTCCCGGAAGAGAAGGTCAATGTGAACGGCGGAGCTATCGCGCTCGGGCACCCGATCGGTGCCAGCGGCGCGCGTGTCCTTGTTACTCTGATCCATGCCTTGAAGCAGCGGGGTGCACGAACAGGCCTGGCTACTCTCTGCATTGGCGGAGGGCACGGTGTCACGACCATTATCGAGATGATGTAACGGTTATGAAAGTAAGTGTACCGCACAACATGCAATCATGCGGTAATGTAATGCCCGCTACAAAGCGCAGAGGGGTGTCCCATAAGCCAAGAAATGGCTGCCTGGGACACCCCTCCTATCTAGTATCAAATCCCTTGCCTTAATCCGTAATATTGCCTGCCATCTTCAGCCGCCGGGCGATCGCTGCGAATTCCTCGGCTGAGATGCCGGGAGCAAATTCCTCTTCGAGTGCCGGGGCTTCTGGAATAGGGAAGCCTTCCGGGGAGCCCTGAATAACTTCGAGCGGCTGACCGTCTTCAGGGTGGGTTCCTTTCCAAATCTGGTTAATCGAAGTGAAGTCTTTATCACTCCACGTATACAGCTTCGTATGAACACCCTTCTCCTCGTATTTTCTTGCCTCACTAAAGTGTTTGTTATTAAGCGAAGGAATAGGCACAAGCTTGGTTACGTTCACCCCTGTGGCTATCTCTAATGCCTTGGCGTAGGCAACGACATGTACGCCGCCGCGCACAAGCAGGTACCCTACGACAGCCCGTGCTGCAGGGTGGTCTGTCATTTCATATACCTTCATTTTATGCGTTCTGGCTCCGCATTCGAGGAAGAAGTTATGCAGCAGGTCTTCGACCAGATTGCCGCTGTTGAATACATTGGCACCGGTCCATGGATTTCCCATGGAGTCGAATGGCATGGCACCTTGGGCGCCGGCGAGGAAATGATAGGATAGCCGGGCATCTTTGGCGGAGCCCAGTGGAGTGGAATCCGGCTCCTTCATGCCAGTGGAACCACACAGGCATTTGTTAACGGCATGCGACACCAGCTCTACGTGGCCCAGCTCTTCCGCCGTTATGCTCATGAGCAGATCATAGAAGGGCATAAGCTTGGTTTTCGAGCGGAAGTTAAAGGACTGATACAAATAGTTGTTGAGGGTCGACATTTCTCCAAACTTCCCGCCCAGAAGCTCCTGTACGGCTGCAGCGGCATTGGGGTCGGGCTTTTCGACAGTGGGAATTTCGATTGAGATCTCATCCATGCGTCTGAACATAGTTATTAAAGCCTCCCTGGCATAGTGCCTTGGTATAGTGGAACAGACTGTTGAACCTAATATGCGCTTAACCATTCACGGCTAAACATTTTTTTAGACTATGAAGTAAAATTCTCAGGTAGAAATGCCAAAAAACCAGTCCGGCACGTTTCGGTGCTTAACTGGTTTATTGTTTCTTCTGAAACTGCACATGGTATCGTGACGATTATTGAGCAGTATATCCGCCGTCGATCAGCAGCGTGGAACCTGTGACCCCTTTAAGTCTTTCACTGGCGATAAGCATCGCATAGTCCGCGATTTCTTCAACGGCCAGCAGGCGTTTCTGCGGAACCAGCGGATAGATTACTTCTTCCAGTACGCTTTCCAGCGGCACATTGCGTGTTCTGGCCAGGTCTTCCATTTGTCCGCGCACCAGCGGAGTATCCACATAACCCGGACAGAGGGCGTTCACAGTAATACCATGGGCTGCGCCTTCAAGCGCAGCGACCTTCGTCAAGCCGATCAGTCCGTGTTTCGCACTGTTATAGGCGGCTTTACCGGCAAAGCCGATTACTCCGTTGATGGAAGCCATATTGATGATACGTCCGTAGCCTTGCTCTTTCATGATCGGGAATGCGTGCTTGATGCCGATAAAAGCGCCGGTCAGCATCACTTTGAGCATAAACTCAAACTTGTCTACAGGAAAATCCTCGATAGGGGACACATGCTGCAGTCCTGCGTTGTTCACCAGAATATCCAGTCTTCCATAGACTTCTTTAGCTTTAGCGATGGCAACACCGTACTCCGCTTCCTGGGTGACATCACATCTCAGGCCATAGGCTTCATAACCCTGCGACTTCAGCTCTTCCGCGGCACTGACCGCATGCTCTTCACGAACATCGGAAATGACGACCTTTGCCCCTTCATGGGCGAATTTCCGGGCGATTTCAAGTCCGATACCACTGGCTGCACCAGTAACGAAAGCTACTCTATTTTCCAAAAAACGGGTCATTTCTGCATACCTCCACGGTTTAATTAGAATATGGACAGTACAATAGCAAGGGTGAATACGGCAATGGTCTTCAGGCAGGTGATAGCGAAAATATCTTTATAGGACTGCTTGTGTGTTAAGCCGGTAATGGCGAGCAATGTGATAACCGCACCGTTATGTGGAAGCGTATCCATACCGCCGGACGCCATGGAAGCGATTCTGTGCAGCATTTCCGGGCTAATTCCCAAGTTTTGTGCCATGGACAGATACTGCTTGCCCATAACCTCAAGAGCTATGGACAAACCGCCTGATGCGGAGCCGGTTACCCCGGCAAGGATATTAACGGATAATGCTTCAGAGATTAGAGGATGGTCGCTGATGTTCATAATCCAGTCCTGAATCGACTTGAAGCCAGGCAGTGTCTTAACGACGTTCCCGAACCCTACTTCAGAAGCGGTGTTGAAGATTGCGAGCAGGGAACCCATGGCGGCAGCGGTCAATCCGGCTGCCATTTTACCTTTTACTTGACGGACATTGATGCAGCCGGCGGCTACCACACCGATACAGAGAGCAACAATCAGGGCCCAACTGGAGGATACGGTTTTGACGTTGGCAATTTTAAAAGATTCCAGCAGCTCGCTGCTGTACCAGTTGGTGACGGACAGGGAGGTTCTGCTTAATACAAAGTTGAAGACCAGTACAAGTGCAAGCGGGAGGACAGAGATCCAGATGTTCGGATATTTGGCACCCTCCAGAATTTCCGGCTCATTCTTATGACCGACGCCATAACCTTCACCGTTCTCGAAGGCTTGTTTACGACGGCGTTCCAGCCACCACAAGCCGCCGCAGAATACAATGAGTGCACCAGCAATGCCGACTAGTGGAGCTGCATAGGCATCAGTACCGAAATAGGTTGTCGGAATAATGTTCTGAATTTGTGGTGTACCCGGGAGTGCATCCATCGTATAAGTAAATGCGCCAAGTGCGATCGTACCTGGAATCAGGCGTTTTGGGATGTCGGCTTCGCGGAAGATGGCTACAGCGAAAGGATATACTGCAAAAGCAACCACGAACAAGGAGACACCGCCATACGTCAGTACGGAACAGGCAAGCACGACAGCCAGCATGGCGCGTTTGGAGCCGAGCGCTTTAACAATTGCTTGGGCGATGGAGGAAGCAGCACCGCTTAGCTCCATCATTTTACCAAATATGGCACCAAGTAAGAAGATCGGGAAGAAGTTCTTGACGTAATTGGCGGCGTTTAACATGTAAACTTCGGTATAACTCGGCATCAGGGCAACCCCTGAGATCACTACCGCTAGTAATGTAAAAATAGGTGCAAATACGATAACCGGAAATCCCCGGTAAGCGAAAAACATAAGCATGCCAAGTGCAAGGACAATGGCTAAGACCTGAATAACCATGTGCAACCCCCTCTGAAATTGTGTAACACTACCCTCTTGCTGAAAAGAACATCCCTTCCAAACCTGCCTGCGCGCATGTGGTTCGAATATGATGGTAACGCTTACATTTAAAGTGTACATCAGCCGTCTGTAGACGTAAAATTCAAGCAAAGCATGCAATCCATGAAAAAATTTTATGGATAATGGGGAATTGCATATCAATTATATTATGGAACATTGAACCAGAAAACAGTGATGATCCCAACACTTTTCCGCTGCCGCAGATAGCCCTACAGATAGGCCACACGCTAGTAGCGGACTGAGCAGCGCTTATTTGGAGTGAAATCCATGTTTTGCAAGCTAAGCGAACTGCAGAAATTAACAGCATCTCAGTCCGCAAAGGTACAAATTATTGTTCAAATGGTAAGATACTAATATAGGACAGATATCTATCGGATCTTCAAAGCGTACATGTTCTGCCAGTACCTATTAAATAAAGAGGAGCCCTTTATGGACAGCTGCTTATTCATTCACGGATTTACCGGAGGAATATTCGAAATCGAACCCTTATCCCGCTATATGGAACAACATGATTACCACTGCATGACGTTTACACTCAGGGGACATGGCGGAACCAGAAGGGATCTACTGCAGACAAGCAGGCATGACTGGCAGCAAAGTGCGGAGGAGAAGCTTGCGGAGCTGCTGGACGGCAATGACAGAGTGCATCTTATCGGATTCTCCACGGGTGCGCTGATTGCTTCCCGCCTGTCTGTTCAATACAGGAACAGAATTAAGTCGCTGACGCTGTTATCGGCTCCGGTATTTCCGCTCAACCCGGTGGAGATTCTGAAGACGCTGACCAAGGTTGACATGCTGAAGAATTATGTAAGCAAATGGGGATCTACTCCTGCCAAGGCCACCATAGAATTTCAGCGGATGGTGCGGGAAAGCTTTGATATCTATCCGCAAATCGAAATTCCTACTTTAATTGTTCAGGGGAAACGAGATCATCTGGTGAAGACCAAAAGTGCACCCTACCTGCATACTGCAATTAAGGCCCGGCGCAAAGAAGTACTTGTCGCTAACCACAGCGGACATATGGTATGTTATGGTGAAGACAAGGATTTGATCATGAGCGAAGTGCTGCAGTTTATCCGGAGTACTAGCTAAGCCGGAGTTGTACAGCAAAAAGCCGCTGAATATCAGCGGCTTTTCTTCTTTGACTTCAAGGCTTTGCGTTCGCTATTCTCCCACTGCTTCAGCAGCGGATATGGGTCAAAGGCCCATTCGGTCATTCCGCGGTCGCGGTAGATCCCATAATGGAGATGGGGAGGGAACTTCCCTTGGGTACCAGGTTTTCCGTATCCGGAGCTGCCGACCCAGCCGATCGTCTGTCCCGGTGAGACAATATCACCTCTGGACAAGGATTTCTCGTACCCGGCCAGATGGGCATAGTAATGGTAGCGGTTCTCGATATCACGAATCCCAATTCTCCAGCCGCCGTACCGGTTCCAGCCTTTGGTTTCAATAATGCCAAAGCAAGTGCTGCGCACCGTCATGCCGTGCGGAGTGAACAGGTCGGTTCCTTCATGAATTCGTGCTCCACCCCAACTGCGGCCGGTGCCCCAAGTGCTGCGGTAAGCGTACAGGTTGCCAAGGGGCAGCGGAAAAGCACTGCCGGATAAATCCAGACGCCCGAAATGCTCGTATAGCTTGGCGAACTGGTTAACACGCATTGCAGCCCGTCCCAGATGATAATACTCCCAGACGGCAATATTGAAATCACTCTCCGAGCTACCGTATTTCTGCAAATAGGCTGCGATACTGAATAATAAATCTTTATCATTGCCGGGATCTGCGATTCCGTCTCCGGAGCCGTCACGGCCCATTCCATCAAAAAAACGGATGGATGCCAGAGAAACATCAGACTGATCGGGATTAAGCGGACCGCACCACAAGGGGGGAGGGACTGAGATACCAAGTAGACGTGCCGGAGTATCCGGTTGTCCTTTCACCCGTTTGGCAATGGTCCGTTCATATTGGTCGATTGCGGCCAGCCGATACCAAGGAATGCCTGTAACTGTGGAGATATGCCCATAAAGACTTTGGCGCGCCGCCAGCAGCTCATTCTGACTATTGAGACGGGTAGTATTGACACCCGACACTGAAGACGGATTTTTTGCAGCGTCTGTTCGGGCAGAAATCCCAAGACTGCTAAAGAGTAAGGCCGCTGCGGATAAGCAGGCCAGCCTTCTGCACCATTTCGTATTTTGGAACAGGAACAATGTACACATACCTCCTTTTTCCCGAGGGTAACAAGATCTGTGACACCAGCTTTTCTTTATTTTGAGTTAATGAGGCGCTTTTTATCCATTCTTCCAAAAGGGCAAAGACAAAAACAGGCAATTCATCCGGGCACATGTTATAATATGAGGCAGATATTTCACGTTTAACTTTTCATGAAGGGCGGCGACTTTTGCTTGATCGTTATAGGCGGAAAAGGATACGAGCTTATTTTAGACCATAAAGACGGTTGGAATCCGGAGGCGTTTCGCGGAAGATACAGCGAGGTGCTGGAACGGTACGATTATATTGTCGGAGACTGGGGCTACAGCCAATTAAGACTGAAAGGCTTCTATCGGGACAACCATCCTAAGGTGAACCGGGATACAGCGATTTCCGGGATGGTGGATTATATTAATGAATATTGTAATTTCGGCTGTGCACATTTCGTGTTGCAGAAGCTGAAGGAACAGCCGGTTGAAGGATATAAAGACATCCTGACTAAGGATATACAGGAAGCACTTGCGCCTGAGAATCCGGAAGCGGGGGATTCCGCTGTAGAGGATCCGTTGAAAGAGGAGCAGCCGCAAAGAGTTTCAAACCTCAAGCAGCATAACAGTAATCATTCAACGGGCAGAGAAGGTACGAAGGAGCGTCAGAACCGTGACAACCGGGATAATCGTGACAGTCACGGGAAGAAGCACCGGGGTAAAGAGCATGGAAAGAAACACGCTCCGCGGGAACATCAGGGCAAGGGTGCCCAGCAGAACCAGCAGAGCAACCATTCTCAGGAGTCCCAAGCACGGCAGCAGGATCAGCACTAATAATCGCCAAAAGGCCCTCTCATCATCCGATGAGAAGGCCTTTTTTTAGTGCGCCCAGCATGGGCGCTATCTCTAGGGTTGAAGTCCCGAATGGCGAAGGCAGTAGTAGCCATTAGCTTAAGGC